>DATBZH010000109.1:0-2441 GCA_036513255.1 Candidatus Sulfotelmatobacter sp.
GTGGGTGCATCCAAAGATTCGCGGATCGGGCGGCGCGGATGAACTGGTGGCAGCGGTGATTGCTTGGGCGCAGTCGGAAGGCGCAAAGCTAGTGCGGCTGAAGGTCATTCAGGGGAATGACCGTGCTCGAGGTTTCTACGAACGTATGGGCTTTCGTGCCACGGGACGGGAGGAGATACGCCAGCGCGACGGCGTGATCGAGGTCCAGATGGAGCGTCTCGTGGATCATTCGGGATGAGCTTTGAGTTCGGACGGCGGGGGTATTTTATGGAGTGGGTGCCCTAAGCCGCGATTGCCAAAGACTCTCTTAGCCTAAGGGCAGGTATCATCCACGGTATGAGCGTGCAGAAACCGAAAAAGCCGTTTTCGATGATTCGTGAATTCCATCTGGCCGATTGGTTCACGTTGGGGAATGCCGTCTGCGGTACAGCCGCCATATTTTCTACGATCAGTTTTGTGCAGACGGGCGCGGTGCGCCACGTTTACTTTGCGTGTGCGTTGGTATTGGCGGCGCTGCTGTTTGATATTGTCGACGGCCGCGTTGCGCGATGGCGCGAAAAGTCATCAGAGATGGGTCGAGAGTTGGATTCTCTGGCGGATGTCATTTCCTTCGGCGTCGCTCCAGCGATGATCGGCTATGGGCTCGGCATGCAGGGATTGTTCGATCGAATCATCTTGGGGTTTTTCGTGGCCTGCGGCGTTTCGCGACTGGCTCGATACAATGTCACGGCAGAGGCGCTTTCCGCTGGCGCTGGGAAAGTTGCCTTTTTTGAAGGCACGCCGATTCCGACGTCATTTGTTCTGGTGTGCCTTATGGCCGTGGCCACCGCACTGGGTTCAACTGGCGAACAGTTATGGTTCGGTGAACTCAAGATCAGCGGACATGCGTTGCATCCGCTGACGCTATTGTTTGGGGTATCGGGATCTTTGATGATCAGCCGAATCCGCATACCAAAACTCTAGGATTGACGTGTGAAGGCCGAACGAGCGTTGCCGGCCCGTTTAGTACGCTAGAGTTTTGAGTCTTGCTTCTCTTTCCTGAGTAGCGATCTACCTACGAAGAAGTACATGGACAGCGGCAGGGAGCCGGGGATCAGCAGAACCCACGGGAACGGTTTTGCCGCAAGAGACGCGACAACACCGTAGGTCAAGCATGTGGCCAGCAGAACCAACAAAGTCGGCAGCACCCAGGACTTATGAACTTGAAATGCAGTGAGCTTCATTTCTGTCTCCAGCATCAGAGAATTTCTCGGTTCGCGGCGTGGAATTGTTTTGCATGAGGCCGGTGTCTGTGCGGTTCTCGATGGCAACTCTCGGCCTTTAAGTATAGTGCCAATAGGGCGTTAATCGCACGTGACGCACTCAGCTCTGCCTATTGTGCAGGAAGGGCGGCGCTCCGAGTCGGGATGCGTGAGCGCATGTCCCGTTTCACCCGCGAAATTCGATGTACTGAGTGGCTCGTGCGACGGCGGATCAATGGTTCGCGGTCAAAGGGCCCGCAAAAGTGTGTGCGCAGGCTGGCAACGAGGAGCGGGAGATGGCGAAACGGAGTGGGGCGAGGCGGGATTTAGAAGTCATGGAGTTTTTTCGCCTGGGCGGCAAGAAGATCCCTGCTGGATTTGCCGGCAAGGCTTTGGCGGCAACGAAAACCTTGCGGCGGCGGCAAAAGGGCGCCGCGCAGGAAATGCGAAGTGAACGGGCCAAGTTGTTCGCGCGATTGAAAGATGAGTCCGCGGTCGCGGTGGACGATCCGGCCAATAAGAGAACCTTGGAGCAAATCGTGAGTTTGCACAAGAAATTGGCGGCGAAGAAGCTGCGTTTCCCAAAGGTTCGGGGTGGCGTGGGCTGGATTTCTCCCGGAACGATGTCAGGCACGATTGCGCCGCCGTTCGATTTTGCGGACACCATCGCGGCGGTGATATCGGGTAACACGGAGTTGTCGGTATCGGCGAATGTGGACGGGCAGATCGGTGCGAATGCGGCGACGGCTGAATCCGGCTCCGACAACAACGGCAGTGAGTACGCGCGGGTGGGGTTTTTCTTTCACCCGATGACGCAGGGCACGTTGACCGTCAGCGCGAGCCCGACCTATTCCTTCGAGTGGTCAACCAATTCCTTGAACAATACCCCAGTCACTTCCAGCGGAAATGTGGGGTTGACGGTGTACGGGATGAATGAGTTGGCGCAAATTCTGTCGACAGCGGGCAGCACGTATACATCGTGGCAACAGGACACGACAGGGGTCCAGTTTAATTTCGGGTTCGACCTTCAGAACTCGGCCTCGGTTTCCTTACCGGTGACGCCCGCGCAAATCTATCTTTGCTTCGTTGAGGTCTTCGCCCAGGCCATGGGCTGCGGATGGCCGGGCAGCTTGGCGAGCGCCATGGCATCGGCGACCGTGCCGTCGATGAGCTTTGAGTTCGTGCCGCTGGTGGTGGCTG
>DATBZH010000110.1:0-118708 GCA_036513255.1 Candidatus Sulfotelmatobacter sp.
TGCCAGTCCCGCGAAACCACCATCGAAGAAAGGGTCATGAGTCCACTCTAGCGACGTTCGTAATTGCGCCGTAGATAACCAACGTAATGCGGGCGCTGGATGCGGCATGGGGCGGCTGGCCCACCTTCAACGATCTTTGCATGCACCATCCCCACCGAGGGTGCCCCATCCTTGCGTTCTTTGCAAGGGTGGGCGGCGATGCTGCCGACACAACTTGTCCGTTCTGGCAAAGCCTGGGCCACTCGCCCATTCATATCTCGTGAAGAGACCACGCGGCATAGAATATTGAGCGTTACAAAAAAGTTGAGACATCGCTGCAAAATAGGGAGGACATCTTGGCGGCAAGAATTCTCATGGTTCTGAGTGCAGGCATTATCTTCACGCTGGGAGTCGTCCACTTTGCCTATACGTTCTGGGGGCCAGCGCTCACGCCCCGTGACCCCACGCTGCAAATCGGCATGAGCCAGATTTCACCTGTCATCACGCAGGAAACAACAATGTGGCGGTGTTGGCTGGGCTTCAATGCCAGCCACAGCATGGGACTCATTTTGTTCGGCCTGGTTTTCGGTTATCTCGCACTGGCCCACGGCCAACTTCTTTTTCAGTCGCCGTTCTTGCTCGTTGTCGGGATGGCTATGCTGGGTGGTTTAGTCGTCCTCTGCAAGGCGTATTTCTTCCGCTCGCCTCTCATAGGTGTCAGCATTTCTTTGGCCTGCTATATCGCCAGCATCGCGCTATCCCGGGCCTAACAATTCGTTCCCGACCTTAACGGCTATAGGGCGGTTGGCCAGGTTTAACGTTCTTTGCGTGCACCATTCCCACTGAGGGTGCCCTGCCCTTCCCGCGTCTTGTGCGGGAGGGCGGGGATTTTGATCTCCTGTCCATCAAGACCGCACTGGAAGGTGGGCGGGCGACCCACCTTTAACGATCTCTGCGTGCACCATTCCCACTGAGGGTGCCCCATCCTTGCGTTCTTTGCAAGGGTGGGCGGCGATGCTGCCGACGCAACCTTTGTCCGTTCTGCTGGCCACCTTTAATTCACCACGGCTGAGGCTGCCCCAGTCTTCCGCGTTTTGTGCGGAAGGAGCCTGCCCTGAGCCTGCGGAAGGAGCCTGCCCTGAGCCTGCGGAAGGAGCCTGCCCTGAGCCTGCCGAAGGAGCCTGCCCTGAGCCTGCCGAAGGGTGGGAACCACGGACCTCGATTCCATATTCATTCGTCCACCATCGTGCCCCGGCGATCCCCGCAAACGCAAAGGCGCTTGCAGCCGAGTCTCTGCTTCCATCGTCCGTGGTGCCACGCCTCGAAAACCGTGAAGCGTGGAGCAGCCTTATTTGCAAAGGTCCAAGCAGGAATCAGATCTGGGTTGGTCCCCCATAGTGCCAATCGCTGGGGCTGGGCTGTCCCGGATCACTTTCGTCAGAGCACGGCGGCCGTAGTTTTCTACGATTGGTGCTACCGGCAGTCGGGGCAGGCTGGCTGATTCACTAACGCCGTCATATCTCCCACCTCATCCGCTTGCGTCTGCGCCTCTATTGAGCGCCAATCGTCAGGCGAATCTCCGTCCCGGTAGGTCCCGCTAGCGTCAAAGTGCCCGACCCCCAATTGAACGCGAAGTCCTTCAGTATCATCCGAGTTCATCTTTTTGTCTCCTTTTACCCAATTTGGGCCAGCCTCATTTGCGAAGGTCCCGCAGGAATCAAAGCTAGGCCAGCCCCGCACCATCCTCACTGAGGTTGCCCCATCCTTGCGTTTTTTGCAAGGGTGGGCGGCGATGCTGCATGTGCTGTTTGATTTTGTTGTGAACATGTGATCAAAACGGACGCGGCACCGGCATTTCCGACCCCCGGCGGGTGGCGCACCCTTAATGATCTTTGCATGCACCATTCCCACTGAGGGTGCCCCATCCTTGCGTTTTTTGCAAGGGTGGGCGGCGATGCTGCGTGTCCTATTTGATTTTGTTGTGGACGCGAGATCCGGGGATATCCTGTCCTCGGATATTTCCTATACTGACTCCTCGGAGATTCTTAACGCTCCCTCTTCTGCGGCCTTGTTGTAGAAGGACTCGCTGGCGGGTTGGCCCAACTTTAACGATCTCTGCGTGCACCATTCCCACCGAGGGTGCCCCATCCTTGCGTTCTTTGCAAGGGTGGGAAGCGATGCTGCGTGCGCTATTTGATTTTGCTGTGGACACGTAATTAAGCCCACATGGCGCAGGCATTTCCGACTCCCGCCCTTCGCACAAAACGCGAAGGAACGGGGCACCCACTGAGTTCGTAATGCCCGCAAGATCAGAAGCTTGGGCCACTCCGCCACGCAGTCTTCTGCCTCGGTCGGTAATTCACCCGTCAACTATCCGGCTGCGAGTTCCGACCCGAAGCAGACCCTGCTCCAGGAAGTGAGACTTGATTTCAAATGGCACAAGGACGGATTTGGGAACATCATGATTGCGAACTTCACTCTCAAGAACCCGACGGATTACCGCTTCAAGGACGTTGAGATTAAATGCACTCACTCTGCACCAAGCGGTACGGTAATCGATTCGAATTCCCGCACAGTTTACGAGACAGTTGAGCCGCATTCGACGAAGGTCATAAAGGAGATGAACATGGGCTTCATTAACAGCCAGGCCTCAAAATCGGGCTGTGTGATCGCTGACCTTGTTCCTCTTCCGTAGATAGTCCCTGGGCCACTCGCCGTTGGACCTCATCCCCTCCAGCCGATGCGCTTCTCTTTCTTACAGCCTGTGCACACCGCCACGAGACGCATGTGGTGGGCGGTTTGTGACTTCACCTGACGCGCCATTTTTGTGTGCAGGACCCTGAACGTCCCGCTGCCGCATTCGTGGCAGAACAGGGTCCTCTGCTTCGGATTGTCCTTGGTCGAAACGTAGCTAATTTTGTGTTTTTGCTGCTTTGGCATAACGCTGTGCAGCTTAGCCCCACATTCGCGGCTCTGTCAAAGGCATAACTCCGCGAATTCGCCCCGCCAACACCACACCGACATGCGCCGGACAGGAAGGGCACGGACGGGATGTCCCAACTTACTGCTTCGATCTCAAAGAAATCCACAACCTAAATGTGACATCTGACCTTGCCTCGCACCCTGGAAGCAACCGAATATGTCAAAGGGAGTGCTCCGAGTAGCTTTCCTCTCTTTACGTTCTTTGAAAATCCCAGCGGTCAAAGTGCCAGCGGTCGCAAAGCTCGCGGCTAAATCCTCTAACCTTAAGAATTTAGAGATAACTTCTTATCGCTCTAGAATTTAGGGGAGGACCTCACACGCCGACGCTGATTCTAAATAACTTACGCTAAAGTCGGATCAGGCGAAGCCAAGACTCTAAGGAATAAGTCCTTTGCATTCTAGAATTTGCGATTAAGTTATTTAGATTCAAAAATTTAGCTACGACAGTGCCAGATCAAAAGCAGCTAACTCGTTTAAATACAGTAGTTTAAGCTGAAAGTGCTTTTATTTTTTCCAGCCGCCGGAGCATCGAACAGAATGTACGCATCCGCTCCGGGCGTTTGGATGCCGAAAACTCGCAGAGCTAAGTCCTTACGTTCTCCGTCTGACGCCCAACGCCAGTCTCCCGATACCACGCCACCGTACGCCGTAAGCCTTCTTCAAAATCGACCTTAGGTCTGTAACCGAGAGCCGCCTCCGCTTTCGCAATGCTGGCAAGCGAATGTTTAATATCGCCGCCGCGCTCGGGACCGTAGTTAGCTTGTCCCAAATAGGAAGTCAGCTCCTGCAAGGATTTGAAAGTTTCGTTGAGCGTGATTCTGCGCCCGGTCGCGATGTTGAAGACTTGTCCCGCCGCTCGCTCCGCCGGCGCCTGACAGGCCAGCAGGTTCGCCTCGACTACATTGTCGATATAAGTAAAGTCGCGGCTCTGTTCTCCGTCGCCAAAGATGGTTGGCGATTGGCCGCTGAGCATCTGCATAATGAACTTCGCCATCACGCCCGAATACGGCGACGAAGGATCCTGCCGGGGTCCAAATACATTGAAGTAACGCAGCGCAACCGTTTGCAGCTTGTAGCAGCGATAGAAAGAAACCATGTAATGTTCGCTGGCTAATTTGGCTACGGCATAGGGAGAAATCGGGTCGGGCGTCATGCCTTCATGTTTAGGCAGCGTCGGAGTATCGCCATAAACCGACGACGATGCCGCGAAGATCACACGTTTCACTTTCGCGTCACGCGCGGCCACCAGCACATTCACCGTGCCATCCACGTTCGTCCGATTGCTGCTCACCGGATCCAAAACCGACTTCGGCACCGAAGGAATCGCCGCCTGATGCAGAACGTAATCGACTTCCTTGCATGCTTTGTGCATGGCCTCGAGATCGAGAATGCTGCCCTCGCGGAAATCGATGCGGTCAAGAATCTCCGCAATATTTTCGCGCCTGCCAGTGGCGAAGTTATCGACGCCGCGAACCTGTTCTCCACGCGCCAGAAGACCTCGCGCCAATGACGACCCTATGAACCCGCCGATTCCAGTAATGAGATAAAGCGCCATGATCTATACATCATAGCGAATGACTGCATAACCCATGATTTTCTTCACTCAACGCTGGTTCCGTTTCCCGTGGGTTGGCTCTTGTAGAGCAGGCGAATAAAGTCGGTGCGCGTCAGCATTTGCCCTCCATCGAAAAATTCAATCAGTGCCGAAAGAGCGGCGGCGGGATCGGGAATATTGGGCATTGGGTCCTGGTGACCTTGAGCGGACGAAACTGTTCCCATGATCACCGAGGGCAGCGCGATGCTTCGCAACATTTCCTTGAGACGAGCGCGGTCTTGCTCCGCCATGTGCATAAACGCGACGCCCATGCCCAGATGAGGATAAGTGACGCGCACACTTCCTGTCGCTTGAATGCGGAGGTTTTGCGCGTCAATCTTTATCAGCAATACCGTGTCCACGGGATAGACTGTCGAGGCCTCCACGTAGCAGCCGTGCAGGCTGATATCGGTACATGCGGCCCAGGTGCGCACGTCGCTGCCTTCTTCCCGGATTTCGGCGCTGCCGTCGCACCGGTAACGCGGACTCCGGCGTTTGTCCGCGCCAGACGGTTTTGAACCGCTGGCCGGAGTGGTCGCTGCCACTGGAATTCGCGCCGGCGCCGCCGCTGAAGCGCCGCCACCCGCACTCCGCTTCAGAGCCGCCAGATACGAGCTCCCTTGGTGTTCTTCCTGCATATTTTCCTGGGAACGGGCTTGGTATCGCCCCGCCGATTGACAGGCGTTTCCTTCTACTTGTTATCGGAAATTTCCTCCAAGAAATTAGCCAGTCGGCAACCGCGCGTGGAAGATGAAAGGTTTTTAATCGGAGTTGGCGCCAACAGAAAGCTGTTGGCCGGTTACTCGGGATGCTGCACCTCGCTGGGCGGCCGTGCGGATTTCTTTCCACAGTTCGGCACGGCCCGTTCCGCTCGTCGCCGAGTAGGGCACCAACAGCGCGGCGGGATACTCCTGCGACAGAACTCGAAGGGCATCACGGAGTTGATTATTCGAAAGGCGGTCGCTCTTGGTGGCTACGACTACGAAGTTGCGTTGCGATGCTTGCAGAAAAGTTAAAAGCTGCCGGTCGCTCTCCTGTGGAGGAACATTGACATCCACTAACGCGAGGCAAAGAGCCAGCGTGGGGCGCTCTCGCAAATAGGGCTCGATAAACTTCGGCCACTCCTGCGAAATCTCCCGCGAAAGCTTCGCATATCCGTAACCGGGCAGGTCGGAAAAAATCATTTCCGGCCGGGGCTGGCCGGCGAACCGAATCTCGAAAAAATTGATGCCGCGCGTGCGTCCGGGGGTGGAACTGGTGCGGGCAATCTTAGTCCCAACCAGAGAATTGAGGAGACTGGACTTGCCCACGTTGGAGCGGCCCAGAAAAGCGATCTCCGGCAGATCGGGAGCGGGGAAGTGCGACACATCGGTGGCCGCTGCGAGAAACCGCGACAGAACCCTCATGCTCCAGTTTGCTATGGAGGGGGAAATTTGGCAAGCGAGCAACTTAAATCGTCTTCGGAATGTTGACTCCGGATCGATTGCGTCATCCTGAGCGCAGCCGCCTTTTCAGGCGGAGCGAAGGATCTCGCGCGTAGCACTAACGATTCGTCGTCTCGCGCCGAAACTGCTTGCTCAGAGTCAAGGCCTGGTGCTGATAGGACGACCCGATATTCGTACCATAGATTTTGCTCGGTCGCGACAGCAGCGGCATATAGTTCAGCCGCCCTACAAGCTGTCCATGCTCGATCAGAAAAGGGACTTCATGCGCCCGGACTTCCAGCACCGCGCGCGTTCCTTTGATGTCGTCCGAACCATAACCAAAACCCGGATCGAAAAATCCCGCGTAGTGAATGCGGAACTCCCCGTCGGAAGGATCGAACGGGACCATCTCGGCGGCAAAGTCGGGCGGCACGCGGACTCGTTCTCGCGACGCAAGAATATAAAAATCTCCCGGCTCGAGAATCAGATTCTTGTTCGCATTCTGGTGACGAACTTCCCAGAATTCCTCGGTTGAGTAGTAATCGATTCGATCCAGTTCGATGGCCGGAGCGTAACGCTTGGCCTTGTAGGCAATGACTTCGCCCGCCTCCGCAGCTTCCAGGTTGACCGTAATTCTCAGGCCACGATGAGTTCGCGCTTTGCCGGGAATCTCTTCATCGTCCATGTAGACGAGCGGCTCTTCCTGATCCAGTTCTTTGATAGTGCGGTCGCCCGACACGGGATTCCCCTGCACAAAACGCAGCTGGCTGAGCCGCATCCCCGCGCGAATAGCGACCGTGAATGTGCGCGAAACAACTTCGGCGTACAGCTTGCCTTTGTATCCCGGCGGCACATAATCGAATTCAGTGCCGTAGTCTGTAAGCAGGCGCGTGAAGATGTCCAGGCGGCCCGTGGTACTTTTCGGATTTGCTTTACCCGACAAGTTCGCGGACAGGTTGAGTTCTTCGACCAAAGGTACGATATAAACGCAATCCTTTTCAAACACGGCGGAGCCAGTCAGGTCCACCCGGGTCATCCGCAACTCCTTGATCTTGGCCTCGACGGTACTGTTCGGCCCAGGCAGGAAGCTGGCCCGGACGCGGTGCGCAATGTCTCCCAGCCGCAAATCGAGACTGGCCGGCTGAATATGATCCGGGTGGATTGCGGGCGTGGCGATCAGGTGTCCACGAGCGATCAGATTGCTGATTTCCTGCGATGGCAGGATTCCGGTGGTCCGCGTCTGGGCGCGTTCGCTCGGTTGTTCCGCGCCATTTTCAAAGGCAATCTGGCTTTGGTTCGAGGTGGACATCTTCAGGATTTCGAAGTTCAGCTTTCGGAAGCGGGCCGGGCCGATAACCGCTACAAAGAACTACAAAGCATTGATGACCGAGAACTGAATACTGAGAACCGAGAACTGCCTCGCTATTGATGCGCCGTCGGACTGTCGGAAGTTCCCGAAGTCAGGGGCGGCGCGATGGGCTGCGTCACATCGTCTTCGATCGACGGCAGCGGTCTTTCCAGTGCAATCTGCAACACCTGATCCATGGTCTCGACAAAGTGCATCTTCATGGCGTTGCGCAGGTTCTCCGGAACCTCGGCAACATCCTTCTCGTTGTCTTTAGGCAGAATCACCTCGAACAATCCGGCGCGATGCGCAGCCAGCAGCTTTTCCTTAAGCCCGCCAATCGCCAGAACCTTGCCGCGCAGCGTGATCTCGCCGGTCATAGCCAGATCGCGGCGCACGGGAATCTTGCTCAGCGCGCTCGATATGGCGGTGGCAATGGTAATGCCCGCCGAAGGACCGTCCTTCGGAATCGCGCCCTCCGGCACGTGCACGTGTAAATCGAGATTGCGATAGAAATCGCGATTCAGGCCAAGTCGGTGCGCCCGCGAGCGAACGTACGACATTGCAGCCTGCGCCGATTCCTGCATCACGTCGCCGAGCTTGCCAGTCAATGTCAGCTTGCCTTTGCCGTCGACGACTGTCGCTTCCGTGCTGAGAATCGATCCGCCAACCTCGGTCCAGGCGAGGCCGGTAACTAAGCCCACTTCGCTCTTTTCGTGTGCCAGCGTGTCGCGGAACTTAATGACTCCCAGGAAATCGTTGACGTTTTCGCCGGTGACATTCACCGTATAGTTTGGTCCTTCTTTTACGACTTTGCGCGCCACCTTGCGGCACACATTCCCGATCTCGCGCTCCAGGTTGCGCACGCCTGCCTCGCGCGTGTAGGAGCGGATCAGGCCCGTGATAGCGTCGTCGGTAAACTTGACGTTCTTCTCCGACAGTCCCGCCGCCAGCATCTGCTTCTTCACCAAAAACTGCTTTGCGATCTCAACTTTTTCCTGCTCCGTGTAGCCGTGCAGCCGCAGCACTTCCATGCGGTCCTGCAATGCGGGAGGAATCGTGTGCATCACGTTGGCCGTGGCCACGAAGAAGACCTGCGACAGATCGTATTCGACGTCGAGGTAGTGATCCACGAACATGAAATTCTGTTCCGGATCGAGCACTTCGAGCAGCGCGGCAGACGGGTCGCCGCGAAAATCCATCGACATCTTGTCGACCTCGTCCAGCATGAAGACAGGGTTCTTGGTCCCCGCTTTCTTCATCATCTGGATGATCTGCCCCGGCAGGGCGCCAATGTAAGTGCGCCGGTGGCCGCGGATTTCCGCCTCGTCGCGCACTCCGCCCAGCGACATCCGCACAAACTTGCGCCCCGTAGCCTTGGCGATCGACATACCCAGCGAAGTCTTGCCCACGCCCGGCGGCCCAACAAAACAAAGAATCGATCCCTTGGGATTCTTCACCAATTGCCGGACAGCCAAAAATTCCAGGATGCGTTCCTTGATTTTTTCCAGCCCGTAGTGATCTTCGTTCAGAACTTTTTCCGCGCGCGAAATATTCCTGATCTCTTTCGACCGCTTCTTCCACGGGACGGCCAGCAGCCAGTCCAGATAATTGCGCGATACGGTCGATTCCGCCGACATGGGAGGCATGGCCTCCAGCTTCTTCAATTCCTGGAACGCCTTATCCTTCACGTCCTTCGGCATTCCCGCGGCTTCGATCTTTTTCTTCAGTTCGTCGAATTCGCTCTTTTCGCCGCGGCCCAGTTCCTTTTGAATCGCCTTAATCTTTTCGTTGAGGTAGTACTCCTTCTGCGCCTTCTCCATCTGCCGCTTCACGCGCGACTGAATGGTGCGATCCACGTTCAGCTTTTCGATTTCAATGTCGAGTACGTCGGCAATGCGAGTGAGCCGTTCGGCGGGGTCGAAAATCTCCAGCAACTCCTGCTTCTCTTCAATCGAAAGCTGCAAGTTCGCGGAAATCACGTCGGTGAGCTTGGCCGGGTCTTCCATGCGGACCGCCGAAATCATCGTCTCATAGTTCAGCGCCTGGCAAAGCTTCACGTATTGCTCGAACAGGGAAGTCACGCGCTGCATCCCGGCTTCCACTTGCGGGTTCATCTCGGTCGCATAGCGGGCAACGCGAACCGTAGCCTGCATAAAGCCGTCGGTGTCGGTAACCTGGAGAATCTTTCCCCGCTCAATGCCTTCTACCAGAACTTTGATGTTGCCGTCGGGCAGTTTCAGGCTCTGCACGATGTTCACGATCGTGCCCACCTGATAGATTTCATTGGCTTTGGGTTCGTCGATGGAGGCGTCGTGCTGGGTCGCCAGAAAAATCTTCTTATCCGCCGCCAGCGCCTCTTCCAGCGCATGCACGCTCGATTCGCGGCCCACCACAAACGGCGTCATCATGAAGGGAAAGATGACCACGTCCCGGATGGGCATCATGGGCAGCTTCTTGCTTTCGTATTTTTCCTTGGATGTAGTCACTGAATCTCCCCGGGATAAAGGTTACTCCTATTAACCTGCTTTTTCCATCATGGCCAGAGAAGCGCTGCGCTTCTCCACCATCTCCCTTGTCACTTCAAATTCTTTTAACTTTTTCTGACTCGGGAGATTGAACATCAGGTCCAGCATCAGCTCTTCCAAAATCATGCGCAGGCCGCGGGCGCCTACCTTGCGCGCCATGGCCTGGCGTGCTACCGCCCGCAGGGCATCGTCCGAGAACTTCAATCGCACATTCTCAAACTCGAACAATCTCTGATACTGCTTAATGATCGCATTTTTCGGTCGCGTCAGGATCTCAATGAGAGCGAATTCGTCCAGATCCTCCAACATGCCAACCACGGGCAGCCGGCCCACAAATTCAGGGATCAGACCGAACTTAATTAAATCCTCCGGCTGGATTTCGCTCAGCAATTCGTAATTGCGCTTGCGGGCCGCGCCCTCATCTTTTTCTGCCGTTTCGCCGGTGCGGAAGCCCAGCGACTTCTTGCCCACACGCCGCCCAATAATCTTTTCCAGGCCCACAAACGCCCCGCCGCAAATGAACAGGATATTCGTGGTATCTACGGGAGTAAATTCCTGGTGCGGATGCTTGCGCCCACCCTGCGGCGGAACGTTGGCGATCGTCCCTTCCAGAATCTTCAACAGCGCCTGCTGCACCCCCTCACCGGAAACGTCGCGCGTGATCGACGGATTCTCATCCTTGCGCCCGATCTTATCCACTTCATCGATGTAGATAATCCCGGTCTGCGCGCGGCTTACATCGCCGTCGGCCGCCTGCAACAGCTTCAAAATAATATTCTCGACATCCTCGCCCACGTACCCGGCTTCGGTGAGCGTGGTCGCGTCAACGATAGCAAACGGAACATCGAGCATTCGCGCCAAAGTCTGCGCCAGCAAAGTCTTTCCCGTGCCGGTCGGCCCGATCAGCATGATGTTGGACTTGGCCAGTTCCACGCCGTCGCCGGTCTTTTGCCGGTTCATAAAGATGCGCTTGTAATGGTTGTAAACAGCGACCGCCAGCTTCTTCTTGGTCTGCTCCTGCCCAATTACGTACTCGTCCAGGAAGGTCTTCACTTCCTGCGGCTTGGGCAACTGATTGGGAGCGGCCGCCACGGGAGTCGCGGTCCGGTCGTCTTCAAGAATGGAATTACAAACGGCGACGCACTCGTCGCAGATATAAGCGCGCGGGTAATCGCTGGGCGAAGATATCAGTTTGGCTACGGCGTCCTGCGACTTGTGGCAGAACGAACAGCGCAGTATTTCATCGGTGCCTGTCCTGTTTTTCACTCGGCTCGACTCCTTAGACTTCGCAGCCCGCGCGTCCCATCTCCCGCTGGGTGCCCCATTTCTCGCGTCCTTTGCGAGAAGTGGGGCCTTTCACGCGCGAAGGCCGATCATACCGCTTTTCCCGTCTTATAGATGATATCGTCGATGATTCCATATTCCTTTGCCTGCTGCGCGTTCATAATAAAATCGCGCTCCACGTCTTTCTCCACTTTATCCAGCTTTTGCCCGCTGTGTTTTGACAGTAACTGGTTTGTAATCTCCCGCATGCGCAGAATCTCTCGCGCATGAATGTCGATGTCCGTGGCCTGTCCCGAGAGTCCTCCCATCGACGGTTGATGGATTAGAATCCTCGAATTCGGCAGCGCATTTCTTTTCTTGGGCTCTCCGGCGGAAAGCAGCAACGCCGCCATGGACGCCGCCTGCCCCACGCACAAAGTCATCACGTCGTTCTTCACGTATTGCATGGTGTCGTAAATCGCCATGCCCGCCGTGATCGATCCGCCGGGAGAGTTAATGTAAAGCTGAATGTCTTTTTCCGGATCTTCCTGCGCCAAAAACAGCATCTGCGCAATCACCAGGTTGGCGATGTTGTCGTCAATCGGCGTGCCTATGAAAATGATGTTATCGCGAAGCAGCCGGGAATAAATATCGTAGGCGCGTTCGCCCCGCCCGGTCTGCTCAATCACCATCGGTACCAGCATCATCTGTGGATCGTTTGCTTTCACATTCACCTTCTGCCACACTCCGCCCCGAGACATCGCTTGTGCGGCTTGGGGAGGGTTCAGTGGTCCGTTGTCATTAACCGACTACGCGGACTGATGATAAAGAAAGTCGAGGGTCTTTTCGCTGCGGATTCTATTTCGGATTCTATCGAGGCCCCCATCCTCTGTCAAACGTGCGCGCACCGCCTCCGGAGTCTGTTTTGCCTGCGCCGCGAGCGCGGAAATCTCGCGGTTCACTTCATCCTCACTGACTGCAATTTTTTCCTCGTCGGCTATCCGTTCCAGCAGCAACGCCGACTTCACATCCTGCACCGCCTGGTCCCTCTGCCCTGCCCGCAACCGTGGCAGGTCCATCTTCTTCATGTCTTCCATCTTCATGCCCTGCGCCGCCAGAGCGCGCAAGCCGCGCTCGAGGCGTAGATCGATCTGCCGGTCCACCATCGATTCCGGCACCTGGAATTCGTTGCGCTTTACTAACTCAGCGACCAGCTTATCTTTGGATTCGCGCTCAGCCGTGTGCCGCTTCTCGGCTTCCATGTTCTCGTGAATCTGCTTGCGCACCTGGTCAAGGCTGGTGAACTCGCCCAATTCTTTGGCGAAATCATCGTTCAGCGCAGGCATATCTTTCTGCTTGATAGCGAGAATCTTCACCGTATAAACGAACGTCTTGCCCGCCAGTCGAGTTTCGGCCGCGTCCGGCGCGTAAGTCACATCGAATGTCCGCTCGTCGCCGGCAGAAGCTCCGCGCAGATTTTCGGTAAACTCCGGCACCGTATTCTTGCCGCCAATCTCGATCAGCACTTCATCCATGTGCACGGGCTTGGCGTCGCCTGCGTCTTCCTCATTCTTGGCATGGCCGTCGCTGGGTCGACCGTCAAAAGAAGCCTGGGCAAAATCTCCATCCGCCAGCGGGCGCCCTTCCACTGAAGTAAACGTCGCATGTTGCTCGCGCACGTTCTCCAGCGCCTTCTCAACGTCTTCGTCCGTAACCGTAATCTCCGGCTTGTCGGCGCGCAGTTCCTTATATCCCTGCACCGGAACATCGGGCAACACTTCAAAAGTCGCCTTGAAGCGCAGCGGTTCGCCGTCGTGAATATGCAGGTCGGTCACCTGCGGCTGCGAAACCGGAACCAGTCCCTGCCTCTCTGCTTCCTTGCGGAAATATTTCGGAATCAGCGCCTCGGCTACATTACTCTTGAGGTCTTCGGCAAACCGCTGCCGAATAATCGACGCCGGCACATGCCCCGCGCGAAACCCTGGCAGCCGCATCGTCTTCTGATATTTCTGGATGATGGCTTCGGTCTCGCGCGCCACATCCGCCGCCGGGATCTCCACCGAAATCTCGCGCTTGACGCTGTCTTCGTTCTTGACTTCCGTATTCTTCGCTTCCGTTGCCGCTTCAGTGGGACTCACATTATCCCTTTCAAGAACTAACTTACGCTGGGTCGGGCAGGATTCTTTGGCGATACTGGGAGCACGCCCGAAGCCCGCATTCATACAACCTTAATCTTGAGTGTAAAGATAGTTGGAGATCACCGTCAAACGGGGAAGTAGTCTTTAGTCACCAAGTAGTCTCTGACGCACTGCCGCATTATGATCGTTAGCGCATTCGCTTAACAATGAGGCTAGACAGGGCGACCGGCAGGCGATATCTTCGCTTTATGTTCAAACGCTTTACCCGGGCGGAGCTTAACCAGTTGGAGCGGAAGAATTGGCTGGAGACTAAGGAGCGAGGGAAATATCGATTCATCAGGCAGGAGATGTTGTTCAGCATTCTCATTTGGTTGGCCGCTGCATTCATCGTTCCAGCTACGGAGGCTTCCAGAAGGAAGCTTCCGTTGCTTTGGGGCCAGACGGCTGTTATAGACCTGCTGCTCCTTGCCCTCTGCCTATTTGGGGGATATTTGACAGGCCGGTGGAAATGGACCGACTTCGAGAAGAAATATCCCGGCGACAAGCCTGCGCCTCGGAAATGACATCAGTGCTCGTCGTGCCAACCATAAAGGCCACAAGCCCGCCACTGGCCACCGACCACCAGATTCAGGTTAAGGCGGTCGACCCCATCCAGACGCCCAGAAGTTGTTAGGTACCGTGATCTCCTGACAATGTTCGATGTACGACGTATGATTATTTGCCTTATGAGCGACACACCTCGAAGCTCAGCCAAGGTCTCTTGCGGGCAGTGCGGTGCCCATGCTGATGTTGGTCGCATCTTTTGCGCGAACTGCGGGGCCACGTTCCGAACGCCTGCTCCTTTGATTCAATCGGATGATCGAAGTGCATGTCCCCCCGCCATGAATGCGACCAAACGCACCATTGTCACTGCCGTCAAATATCTAGCCGGGCTATCGGCAGTGGTGTTCTGGCTCTGCCCACTGCGCAGCGGTACCCAAGTCCTTATATTTGTGATTTCCATTGCCGTCTTACTAACTTGCCATTCCGCTCGGGAAAGCATTGATGAAGAGTATGCAAATAAGAACGCAGGCTACTGGCCGAAACCGCTTAATTGGGGAACTCCCGCCAAATCGGATGATCCGAGCCAAAACCCTGGCACGAAAAAAGGGCATGATACTCATAAGCCTCGCTAATCTGCGCATCTGCCATTGCTGCGTCAGCCCAACAATCGCCCCCTCGAATACGACTACTGCGGCAGCCCCGTGCCCGCGACTTTGCCCCAGCGCCCTAGTTCCGCCTGGAACGGGCGTCGGCACTCCCAACAACTGCGTCATCCCGAAGCCCCGCGTTCTCTCCAGCGGGGCGAGGGATCTCGCAGCGCCCATAATGTAGTCTAGCCTGTGAATCCCGATGTTCATTCATCACAGACCGCGGGCGGAGGTAATCGCTACTATAGCCAGCGACTCACTCCACGCCAGATCCCTCCCTCGGCTGAAGAACGCCGAGTTTCGGGATGACGCAGCACATTCGACCAGGTTTATCTTGATTTTTCAAGACGCGATGATAAAATGAAAGCGATAGGAGAACTGCGTGTCGGCCACCAAGAAGTTCACCCCCGAAATCGACGCCGCCCTCTACGACGAATTCGTTGCCGTCGCTAGGCAGAACGGCCAGTCCCAGCGCTATGTTCTGGAGCAAGCGCTCATCTTCTATCTGCGCAACGTGGTTCCGTCGCAGCATTTGGTCCGCCCTGAAGTCGTGAACGCCTTCGATCAATCCGTGGCCGCGAACCGCGATTTGCTGGAACGCCTCGCCAAGTAAATGAATACCTGACGGTCGCCGAGGTCTATCAGATGCAGCATCGTCTGATCGACATCTTCGGCGGCTTGCACGGCGTTCGCGACAAGGGCGCAGTTGAGGCCGCCGTCTTCCGTCCGCAAACCGGCTACTACAATTCGCTCGAAGAAGAGGCTGCCGCACTTATCGAGTCACTCGGCAATAATCACGGCTTCCTTGACGGCAACAAGCGCATCGCTTTTACAGCAGCCGACGTTTTTCTGCGGCGCAACGGCTTTTTCATCGAAGTTGAAGCCGCAGCCGGATACGACTTCATCAATGGCTCGATGGAGCGGCACGAATTCCGTTTTGCCAAAATAGTCGATTGGCTGTGCCAGCACGTCAAGCCACTCCGGTAACGACGACAACGAACGACGCCCCATGTCCTGGCTCACCATTCTGAACCGCGAAGTCGTCGCCTGCACTCGCTGCCCGCGCCTTGTCGCCTACCGGGAGCAAATCGCCCGCGAGAAACGCCGCGCTTATCTTTCGTGGGACTATTGGGGCAAGCCCGTTCCCGGTTTCGGGGATCCGGACGCTCGCGTGCTTGTGATGGGGCTTGCTCCCGGGGCTCACGGCTCTAACCGCACTGGACGGCCATTTACCGGCGACGCTTCGGGCAAGTTCATGTATCCCGTGCTCTATGAAACAGGATTCGCCAACCAGCCCACAGCCACCGACCGCAACGACGGCCTCAAGTTGAATGATCTGTACATCACCGCCGCCGTCCGTTGCGCACCGCCAGACAACAAACCATTGCCGCAGGAATTGGCCGAGTGCTCAGTCTTTCTCGATCGTGAGATTGGAGGATTAAAGAAAGTGAAGGTCGTAGTCGCGTTGGGCAAGATCGGCTTCGATGCTTACCTGAACTATCTAAAACGCCGCGGGATACTTGCCAGCAAAAAGCCCTATCTCTTCAAACACGGCGCCCATTACCGGTTACCAGACGGCCAAACATTACTGGCTTCTTATCATCCCTCGAACCAGAACACTCAGACCGGCAAGCTGACACGGGAAATGTTTGTCAAAATCTTTCAAGAAGCGGCAAGAATTGCCGATGAATAAACAGCGCCGCCGGGGCCGGATCGTTGCACCCTCCCCATGATTGGGGTCACAGCGAGAAACCGGGGTCACGATCTGGGGCGGCGCCGTTATCTATAACGCGGTGATTATCGGTCTTAGAAACTAGTAACTCACCACTAGCAACTGCTTCTAAAACCCAACCATCACCGGTTCCGGCTCCAGCCGCACGCCCCAGATTTCTTCCACGCGATGCTGAATCTGTTCTTTCAATGCCAGAACTTCAGCGGCCGTTGCGCCGCCGCGGTTGACGATAGCCAATGCGTGTTTGCTCGATATGCCGACGTGGCCAAAACCGTAGCCTCTGGCGAATCCCGAACGCTCTACCAGCCATGCCGCGGAAACTTTCTTTTGTGTGTCGAGTGCTGGATAACTGGGCAGCGTTAAGCCGCGCGCGCCGGCGCGCTTTTTCAGATCTTCGTGGCGTTCTTCGGAGATGATTGGATTCTTAAAGAATGATCCCGCGCTCTGGCAGTCGGGGTCGCCGGGGACGATTAACATGCCCTTGAGCGCGCGAATGTGACGCACCGCCTCGCGTGTTTCGGCCAATGAAGGAGTCGTCTCGCGTCCTTCGAAATGCCGTTTGAGATCTGCATATCGAATGCCGGGTTCGCCTCCGGGGGCAAGTGCGAATACGACGCGCAAAATAATAAAGCGCCCGCGTTCGGACGTATTGAAAATGCTGGTACGGTAGCCGAAGCCACACGCCTCCCGGCATAATTCGCGCACTTGGCCGTCCCTCAGATCAAATGCCAGAACGGATTCGATTGTCTCCGAGACTTCCTGTCCGTACGCGCCGACGTTTTGCACCGGCGTTCCGCCTACGCTTCCCGGGATGCCGCTCAAACACTCGACGCCAGCGCAGTTTGCCCGCACCGCGTGAGAGACGAAGCGATCCCATGACTCGCCGGCGCCGGCCTCGAAAAGAATTTTTCCAGCGTCCGAGCTGTCGCTACTGCGTTCGATTCCGCCGATTGCCACTCTCAAAACAAGTCCGGGCCAACCCTTATCGGAGACGACAAGATTGCTTCCGCCACCAAGAACAAAGAGGGCAAGGTTGCGGGACTGAGCGAAAGCCGCGGCCTCCTGCACTTGGGCAACGTTCTGCGCTTCTACGAAATAACGCGCCGGGCCGCCAAGTTTTAGAGTGGTGAGCGGAGCAAGGGCCACGTTTTCCTGAAGCAGCATGGTAGGACCGGGCATGGATGGCTTCAATATACACAGAGAGACGCCGGATAGGCGCGTAGCGAAAGACTATGGCCGCCACAACGAAGCCAGATCGCGATAAAATGATTAAGAGAGAACACAGAGAGGAAAACAAGATGCCGATGTATCCAGAAATTATGGTCATTCCCATGCGCGAGGAACTGACGCGATTGGGGATCGAAGAACTCCGCACGCCGGAAGCAGTCGATGCTGCTTTGAAGAATCAGCAGGGGACGGCGCTAGTTGTCGTTAACAGCATCTGCGGATGCGCTGCTGGCCGTATGCGCCCGGCGGTCAGACTGGCGTTGCAGGCTGGCTCGCGGCCCGACAGGTCGTATTCAGTTTTTGCCGGACAGGAGAGAGAAGCCACGGATCGTGCCCGCAGCTATTTCACCGGCCAGATGCCGTCTTCGCCTTCGATTGCCATTCTGCGGGACGGCAAGCTCGTCTACATGATGCAGCGCAGCCAGATCGAAACCCGCGAAGCACAAGCGATTGCGGCGGATTTGAAAGTGGCGCTGGATCAGCACTGCGCGAAGCCTGCAGCTGTTTAGTCAGCTAGCTTTATTTCGTTACCGGCTTGCTCACGATGAACGACTTTACCACGATCCCATTGGGCTGCACGCCCACTGGAATCATGGTTAGCAGCGAATATTCCGTAGGCTCCAGTTTGCGTGGCTTGCGCTTCTGGATCACGGTCACGTCGCCTGACTGCGTATCCAGCACCAGCAAGTAGTTTTGATTTTGCGATAGCGCGAGGCCATCGGGACGGCTGCCCACGGGCATGGTTGCGATCCGCTTGCCGATATCAATGTCATAGACGGCGATGCTGTCTGACCCAAAGTTCGACACATAGAGCCGTGAATTGTCGAGCGTGATCGCGCCGTGCGCCGGATGTTGCCCGATAACCAGGCTGCTGCCTACTTCATCGTTTCCCGTCTCGATGATCGAAATACTGTCGGAATCGAAGTCGCAGACCATTAATTCGCCGCCGTCGGGCTTCAGCACCAGACTCACCGGCGTTTGGCCTACGTCGAGCAGCGCCAACATGCGGTCGGTTTGCTCGCTTCCGCTTTTTGCAACAGCACTCTTCAGGCTAATCGACGCCACCTGCGACGATCCCGAGCAGGCCACAAACGCTTTGCTCGAGTCCGGCAATATGGCAATGTCTTCCGGTTGCTGACAAACCGGCAGCGTGGCCCGTACTTTCAGCAATTGAGTGTCGATGACGGAGACCGTGTTGTCTCCACGATTCGAGACCACCACGGTTGACCCGTCGGGCGAGATCCGCGCCAGCCCGGGTGAAGCACCGACCCGTATGTTGCCAACCGCGGCTCGCTTCTCCAAGTCAATCACCGATACGTTATTTGAGCCCGAGTTTGCCACGTAGGCACGTTTGCCATCCTGCGAAACATCGATGAAATAAGGCTGACCGTGAACTCCGATCGTTGCTACAACCGCATTTCTCTCGGCGTCGATTACGCTGATATTGTTCGACGCGGTGTTGACTGTGTAGATTTCGTTCTTGCGATTGTTGGCGGCTATACCGCTCGGTCCTGTGCCGACCGGAATTGTCTTGGCCAGTGCGAACGTCCTCAGGTCAATGACGCTGACGGTGTTGCTCTTGCCATTGGTGACGTAAGCGTATTCGCGATAGGCCGGGCCGTAGTCCGGCAGCGCCTGCTCGCGGAAATACCACCAGGCGAACCCACCCAGCACGGGCAGCATAACAATAACGATGAGAAGTTTTCTCAAGGCCTAGGCCAACACTCGTGGCAGAGAAAGACTACCAGAGACACGGAAGGCCACCGCCGTTCCAACGGCATTGGCTGCCTGAATCCCCACTTAAGAAATTATTTCTGCCCCGACGCCGGTTGAGTGAGCGCGATTCTGTCCGCGCCGACGGTTGGGATGCGGGTCAAGTGCGGGAAGAACGGTGTGATCTCGAAAGGCATTTTTTCCTTAGCTGAGGCCAGAGCGACCGGCTTGGCTTTAGCCAGTTCCACCTGATCGCTCCAGGGATCGACTTTAATGCGTCCCCCCAAAGGAAGTGCTGCGATCTGATCGAGACGATGCGCATCGAGTTCGGGAGCGGAGGCCAAGAGAGTCGACATGCGAATGCTCTTTCCATTCGCCAGACTATTGCCCAGATGCGGGCGAATCAGATTCGGCAGATCCGGCGCTTTCTGTTGCAGTTCCTTCAGAAATAGGCCAGCGTTGCCCAGCTTATCTTTGTAGGGAGAATTCTTTAGCAATTCCAGAGCCTTCGTGTCGGCAGCTTCCTCGTCGGCGCTACTGCGCTTAAAGTCGAGCCGCTGGAAGGAGTCTTCGTCGGGAAAAAACATGCGATCATTGAAGGCCAGCTTGGTATCGAAATGGTGTCCGAGCACGATGTGGCTGAGTTCATGCGCAAGGACCATGGCTAAGGAAGCTTCATCGGGCAGCACATCAAGCATGCCGCGGCTGATCACGATCGTGTGGCCGATGGTAAACGACTCGAGCGGAGAGGTGAGCAGCACGCGGCAGCGCACGTCACCCTGCAGATCAATGTTGTTGGTGACAAGAAGATTATTGACGACGGTCTGGAGGACTTTGTCGACTTCACCGGCGGGCGCGAGCAGTCCGATCTTCTGCATCCGCTCGATGGCATTGTCTTCCGCCTGGCGCTCCCACATGCGCTCGGCGACCACCGGAGTTGCGTCGGCGGCTGCGTCCGATTGGTCTTTCACGGAGTCCGGCGAGTCGACAAGAATCTGCGTAAGCTCTTCGCTCTTCCCCAGGCCCTTGAGGTCGTAACCCCAGAGCCGAGTCTGTGCCTTGAAGTGAACGCCCTTGGACAATCCAGTTTTGAGGTTCGACTCTTCGCTATAGATATAAGCTGGCAACCAGCTGCCTTGGCGCATGTTCAGCCGCCAACTGTCGAAGTGCAGATAGAAGCCGAGTTTGGGTTGCGGATAGTAAGTCCCATTGAAGCGGACGATGTTATAGTCCTGGTCTTCGACCCAGATGCGCCCCATAAAGCGGCCCGGGGGAGCGCTTTCCTTGGGCTGGACGTCGATGACGAGACAGCGCAATTCGCCCAGAAATTCGCGCCGTACCAGCGTGAAGTTGTAATACTTCTTTTGAAAGTCAGTATCCAGCACCACCATCTGCGCGAACCCCAGAGGCAAAAAGTGCATGGAGTAAACGCCCGTGAGCTTGTTGACCATGCGATGGCCGAATCCCGGTTGGCCAGTGAAGGAAACATCCTCGGGACCGTCGGCCATATCGAGGCGGCCGAGAAAATATTGATCTTTGGCGGGGACGGTATTTCCGTCCTTATCGGTCTTGAGATCCTGGAGGTAAGTTTCGACCATCGGGTGCATGTGCCGCATTTGTGCCAGAAATAAATGCTCTTTCTGTACCGTGCGGTCGAGAACATCCGACAATGACGCGGGCGCCGGTTGCGTAATCGTTGGACCCTGTGGCACTGGATCGGAAGCGGAGGGTGCATTGGTCGCGGGTGCGTTGGAAGGTTGTGACGCCGGGGACGCGGGATTGGGCGCTGCAGGATCCTGCGCCGCAGCGCGAAACGCGGAAGCCAAAACCAGGGAGAAAAAAAGCAGACCCAACAAAAAAATTCTCATAAAAACCTTTTCAGACATTATGCCAGTTGAAAGACGATATGCAACACTGCGGTGGAGTCGGCGGGCTGGCCATCTCGCAATGCCGGCTTAAAGTGAATCTGTTCGGCGGCGTGCACGGCAGAGTCGTCGAGGCCGTGGCCTAATCCACGCACCACGCGCAAGACCTGCAACCGGCCCGATGCCTGTAAGACCACTTCGAGAAGAACTTCGCCCTCAATGTGCAAGCCGCGGGCCTCTTCAGTGTAGACCGGATTGGGTTTCGAAATAATTTCTGCGGGGATGACTTTCGCCGAGGCTTCCGCCGAATGGGAATGAATCGTCGGGGGAGCCGGAACATCGGCATCGCCAAAGCCTGCCTGATGCACAGAAGTATGCGCGGGTGATCGCCCGCTATTGTCTCCGGCGGAAACTCCATTGCCGAAGCCAGAACTGGCAACCACGCCGCGTGCGCCGTTGGCTCCGCCCGTTCCGTTGCCATTGCCGGGGCCGGAGGGAAGATCAAACGATCCCAATTGCGCGATGTTCACAGCCTTGCCGTCGTTTGCTTTTGCCGGTACGCCGTGGGGATCGCCAAATCCTCCGGTCTGTACTTTGTCGGGGGCTTTGGCAATAGTTTGTGGAGCCGAGCTTCCGGTGGAAAAGACATTCGTCTTTACCAGTTGCTTGGGAATTGCCGGAGTCGCTGTCGGCGGAAGTGGATCCAGCTTTTTTTCCGGCATCTTTACTTCGGGCGCTTCGGGCACGGCCTCATTCCGCGGTTTCGGCGCAACCGAGGGGAGACGCAAAGATTCATTGGGGTCGAGACGGGCAACCAAGACCGGCCTCTGCGAGCGTAAAGGCTGCGGTGTGTGATTTACGGGCACTGGAGTTGGCGCCAACTGGACGGACCGGTAAGTGTGCTCAGAGCGCCGTAGAATTTCGGGGTGCAGCACTCCCACCCAGAGAAGGAGGGCTATTGCCAGACTCTCGGCGGCAACGCTGAACGCGAACTCCGTCCACGGCTTCCTGGACTCGGGAAGAAGAGAAAACAAAACAGGTTGGGAGGAGGAGTGTCCCATAAAACGCTTCATCAGCCCTGGACTAACCAACACAAATTTAAGAGCAAATGTTCTAGCCGCAACGCACTCAGAGACGCATCTGCAACGCCACTTCGGGGAAAACTTAGTCTACTATTCCGAACAAATTTCTGCACGGCGAGGGCCACTACGAAGGCTCGTCTCATATTGATAAACAGCGTGTCATCAGTTACTTGGCGCGAATGTACTAATGACTGGCCGTACTAACGCGCAAGAAAGTACATTCTTGCGCTGGAGATTTCCCATTTTCGACCGGAAGTCAGCCAATTTCGCTTAGCAGTGGACGATCTTTGCGCTTTGAATTCCCTTGGTAGCGTTGCGGGTATCGACCACCAACTGAGAGTCGCGAACGATGCGAGCGTAGTCGTAGTCGGAATGGTCGGTGACGATCAGCACACAGTCGTATTGCCCGAGGTTATCGAGTTCTGTGCGCTTCATTTGTAGGTCGTACTTGCGGCCTCTGCCGATAAAAGGGAAATAGGGGTCGTGATAACTGACTTGCACTCCCTCCTTCTGCAAGAGCTCGATGATGGTGAGCGCTGGAGACTCGCGCAGATCGTCGATGTCTCTTTTGTAGGCGACGCCCAGCACCAGCACGCGCGAGCCATTCAATGATTTTTTTTGGCCATTCAGGGCGCTGCCAACCGACGCCAGCACGTGGTAGGGCATGTTGGTGTTGATTTCGCCGGCTAGTTCGATGAAGCGGGTGCGGAAGTCCCATTCCTTGGCCTTCCAGGAAAGATAGAAAGGATCGACCGGAATACAATGGCCGCCGAGTCCGGGACCGGGGTAAAAAGGATGAAAGCCGAACGGTTTGGTTGCCGCTGCACCGATGATCTCCCAAATATCCAGACCCATGCGTAGGCAAAGCAGCTTGAGTTCATTCACCAGCGCGATGTTGACGCAACGGTAGATGTTTTCCAGCAGCTTGGTCATCTCCGCTGCTGCGGGAGACGATACGACCACCGTGCGGTTGAAGATGGCCCCGTACATTGCAGCGGCGAGTTCGGCTGCCTGCGGGTTCAGTCCGCCCACAACTTTTGGAATGTCGCGGCGAGCCACGGTGGTGTTACCTGGATCTTCCCGCTCTGGCGAAAAGGCGATGAAAAATTCTTTGCCGGTTAGTTCGCCCTCGCGCGCGGCCTTGAGGCTGGATTTGTTCTCTTTTTCGAGAATAGGCAGCATCACCTCTTCGGTAGTTCCCGGATAAGTTGTGCTTTCCAAAACCACCAATTGGCCGGCGCGCAGGTGCGGGGCGATGGCATGTGTAGTATTGGTGATGTAGCTGAGATCGGGCTCGTGATATTCATTCAGCGGGGTAGGTACGCAGATGATGACGGCGTCCATCGCGCTGATCTGCGAATAATCTGCTGTGGCGATGAAACCGCTGGTCTTCGCCACCTTAATTTCTTCCGCTGCGATGCGATAAATATAGGAACCGCCGTTGGCGATGGTTTCGACTTTGCGCTGGTCGATATCGAAGCCGGTAACCCGGAATTTCTGCTCGCTGTAGAGCAAAGCGAGCGGAAGTCCGACATAACCCAGTCCAATGATGCCGATGCGGGCTTCGCGCTGTTGGATCTTGGCCTTGAATTGATCGACGGGGCTAGTGACGCTCGATGATAGTGTCGTCATGGGAGGAAATAAGGAGGTCAAAATTGCCGGGATAAGCCTCGATTCTAGCACGGCAAAAAACCGGTTCGGATCGATCAGCAACGGCAGGCGGTACCTTTGGTCACCAGCAATCTGAGGCGCGGCTGACTCGCATACAAGGATATGCGTTCACGCTGCCGCAACGCCATCACGCCAAGGGCACGAGATTTACGATAGAGAAAGTTCATGGGAAAACGAGGCTGGATCGGTTTGCTGTTAGTTTTCGGAGGGTTTATAGCGTTCGCCGACAAGGCCGGGTACATGTTAGTGGTGGATGCTCCTCAACCCTCGGATGTGATTGTGGTCCTGGCGGGCGAGACGGACAAGCGGCCGCAGCGTGCACTTCAGCTTCTGGCCAAGGGTTATGCGCGCCGTATCGTGCTGGATGTCCCGGCGGAGGCCAAAGATTTTGGTTTCTCGGAAATCGAACTCGCGCAGAAATACGTAGAAAAATTTCCCGAAGTCGCCTCGATCAGCATTTGCCCGAGTGAAGGCCTTTCCACCAAAGACGAATCGCACGACGCCGAGAAATGTCTACGAAGCGAAACCGGCAATCGCGTATTGCTGGTGACCTCGGACTTTCACACCCGGCGGGCGTTGAGCGTCTTCCGGCACGAATTGAGGGGTAAGAGCTTCTCCGTCGCAGCGGCGCGCGACGACCGCGAGTTCGGAGAGAAATGGTGGAAGCATCGGCAGTGGGCGAAGACCTGCACCTATGAGTGGGTACGTTGGCTGTGGTGGAACGCGGTCGACCGCTGGCGCTAAGCTAATCGTTGTCTCGGAACTGAAGCAATCCACCCTGTAATCCTGAAGACCACGCTTAAAAGTTTTCCACATAAAACCCCACTTCCCGCCACAAAACACATTGACTGTGAATTACGCGGGGGCTAGGATGCCGAACAGAGGAACCTACTTAGTTATTAACGGAGCGTGGGAATGGGTCGGTCTGTTTTTGGACGATTGGTGTGTGGCGTGCTGTTGCTTCTGTTCCCGGCTTCCCTGTTTGCTGCGGATTCCGCAGCCATGCTCTACACCACCGGCAATGCCTGGGTGAATGGCACTTGGGTTCCTCGCGCGTCTTCCGCCATTTTCATCGGTGATCTGCTTCAGACCCGTTCCGACACTGTAGCCAATATCAACTCAGCGGGATCGAGCATTACAGTTCATTCCGATTCACTTGTGCAATTTGAAGGCTCGTCGCTCAAGATCGAGCATGGCGGGATCACGGTATCGACCTCGAAGAGTGTCGCGGCTACGGCGGGGGATGTGAAAGTAACCCCAGCCGCGGATTCGTGGACTGAATTCAATGTGACGGATGTAGATGGAACCGTGAGAATTGCCGCCCGCAAGGGTGACCTGACGATCAGCGACGGCAAGGAAACCTTGACCCTGGCGCAGGGGCAGGAGACGACTCGCGACGAGTCGTCAGATCAGTCGGCCGACAGTAAAGATAAGAAAAACAAGAAGCGCGCCACGGGTGCCGTTCCCGCCGCAGGCGGAGGTATCCTGAATTCGCCAGTGGCCATCGGCATCGGTGCTGGAGCTATCGTCGGCGTTACCACATGGGTTTTGATCAAGAACGACAACCCCGCCAGCCCTTCTAACCCAAATTAATCTCTTCATAAATGCGTGCATCTTGAGCACGTCATCTGAGTGCCTCATTCCCATGAGGACGCTACACGACTTCTGAGGTGGGCACGATTACTTCGGCAGGCGGCTTGACTGCCTTGCGCTTGCGCATAGGTTGCGCAAAAGGATCGGCTGCGCCGATGGTACATAGGACATAAAATAATGCGGCGTTCGCTGGAATTTGCAGATTAAAGTCTACGGCGCTGTGGATCAGAATGCCGGTGAAGCCAAGGATGCAAGTCAAGGCAACGGCTCCGCTGACATCCGAAGTCCAGTTGCCGATTTTTTTCCAGGCCTGACGATAGAGCACAACGAGGAACCAGATCATGATTCCGAATCCCAGCAGTCCTGTTTCTACCAGCAACTGCATGTAGTCGTTGTGAGCCTGGTTGACAAAGAAATTGGTGTAAAAGCTGCGAAACTGTGGGTAGACAACGGGAAACGTGCCAAGCCCCCAGCCGGCCACCGGGCGCTGGAGAAACATCTTGAAGGCATCGCGGTCTATATTCCAGCGAAGTCCGCCGGAAATTTCAGAGCGCGCCTCGGTGGAGATGCTGAAGATTCTCTGGCCAAGTTCCGCGCCGCCAAGCCAGACCGACAATGCGATGAGAATTGCCAGGAATGCGCCCGTGACTAACGCCAACCGCATTCCTTTCTGCTGGCGCACCAAGACAACGGCGAGGACCGTCAGTTCTCCGAACAGTGCCAACATCCCGCCACGCGATCCGCAAAGAAAGATGGTGCCGGCCATGATCGCCGCGGCCGCCGCCGCCGCTAGCCGTTCTTTCCTGTGAGCCATCCTGGTCAGCGACAAAACCAGGGGAATGGGGACCAGCATTTCCATCAGGCCGGCGTAATGGTTGTGATTGACATAAGGTCCGTAAATCCAGCCGCCCAGGCGCGGCTCACGCAGCCAGTAGAGCTTGCCGTTTGGAGCAATCCCTTGCAGCAACGAAAGGGAAGCGACCGCACAGCCATAAATGGAGAGAATCACGGCGAGTTTTCGCGCCTGAGCGCTGCGCAGCAAGGTCTGACCAGCGAGAAAACATAAGATCCCGTACGCGCAGAACAGAAGAGCGCTACTCGTTGAATCGTGCTTATAGGCGGTGACGCGAAAGACAATCTGGAAAAAAATCAGCAGTCCGAACGCGCTCATCGGCAAATACAGGATGTTTGGACGGAGTTTGATCACACCGTCGACGCACTGCTTCGCCACCCACAGCAGAAACAACAGTGCGGAGCCAACTTCGAGGACGAAAATCGACCAAGGCTCGACGCCGCCAAAAGCCAGCGGTCCGAACATCAGCAGGCCAAAGACTCCATAAAGCAAGATGGAGCCAAGGCGCGTAGAGAGCGGCTGCTGCTGAAATTGGAAGAGCGTAGAAATAGTCATTGCGCTCTGTTTTCCGGCTTTGCTGCCGTGGGTGGGCATGGTTACTGCTGTTTTCTCGCCAGGCGGAAATCGTCGATCCAGAGCTTACCACGGATGGGACTGCTTGCCGGGAGCCGGCGAATGTGAACGACCAGAAGCTTGCAACCAGCCACCGTAGTGAAGTTGCCGCTTGAGAGTTTCCAAAATCCGGCGTCTTTCAGTTCATCGCTGTCGAAGTAAATGGTTGCCGGGTTGTACATGTCCTGAACGGTAAAGTGCGGCCCTCCCGCGCCTTCGATTTCACCGTTCTTATAATAGGCGGAGAATTCATATTCCGTATTCGGCTGCACGGGGACGAGTTGGTAGATCCCAGCGTCGTTAATACCGGGGCCGTCGAAAGCGATCGACAACGACCGGCGACCACCGTGAAAGTCGCTAGGGTCGAGAGTTAGCTGCACGCCAGATTGTTTTTCGTAATGCCAGTCGAGACCGTCATTTAACACGTCGAGACTGAAATTTCCGTTGACCATCAGGTTGGCGGTCGATGGCAAATACGAGGAGAGCGCAAAACGACTGGCCGTCTGCCGCCAGACCAACACCGCCTGATCGACTTCTTTGTGCCGGATCAAATATTGAAAATACTCGGAAGCGTACCGACGTTCGAAGGGCTGGGTTGTCTGCATCAACGAGTCCCACACGAGTGCTGCACCGGCGGTTTCTTCTTTGGAAAGCAGAAGATTCAGGAAGGCAATATAAGCCTCGGGCTTTGGGGGCAGAACGTCGCGCAATAGCGTTTCGACGTTCGGCTGAATCCGCCAGCAAAAGCGTATTGCCGGATCGGCGAGCGTCGGGTCATTGGCCAGAACAACCCGGAATTCGTGCAGGGCTTTTTTCGTCTCTCCCTGAACCAGATAGAGATTCGCGGCTTCCCAGGCGACGTCGGGAGTCGTCGGATCGGCTTCAATAGCATGTTCCAAGGCGGAAGTTTGATCGACGGGGTGAGCCAGCACCTGATAGGCGCTGGCCAGGTCGAACCAATAACGGGCGGAGTGAGGGTTCAATTGAACCGCGGCCCGATAGGGTGCAATCGCTGAAGCGGGATCGCGAACGACGAGCGCGTAATAACGGCCCAGGTGATCGCAGAAATCGGCATTGCCGGGATCGAGGCGGACCGCTCTCTGCAAGCTGGACTGATCCACTCGATCGCCGAACCACGAGCCGATGAACCGGCTTGCAGCAAGGCTCATGTAGGCTAGCGCGACCACGAGTGCCGTGCCAGCGACGATTTGTTTCCGCACCGGGGTAGCGAGGGAAATCTGCATGTGGGCGCAGTATGAGAGAAGCTATCGTTACGCGCTAGTGGACGTCACGGAAGGACTTTCCGCATCGTCGTCATCGTCCTCATGCGCATCCGATGATGATTCTCCGTCGCGGTAATAGTTCGAATACTTGCCCTTGTATTCGTAATAGTAATAGTAATCCGGGGAGCTCAGATCGACGGCATTCAGAAGCACGCCGCTGACCCTGGCATTCACCTGAGTCAAAATGTCGCGGGCGCGGCGCAAAGATTGTTTGGTGGTCTGGCCGGAACGGATCACGAGCACGATCGCATCGGCGCGAGGCGAAAGCACAACCGCGTCTGTAACCGAGAGCGTGGGCGGAGTGTCAACGACGATGTGGTCGTATTGCCCCCGGAGTTCATCGAGCACTTCTTTCATATTGTTGGAAGCGAGAAGTTCGGCCGGGTTGGGCGGCGGCGTTCCGGCGGGCAGAATATGCAGGTTGGGCAACACGGTTGATACGGCAATTGCCTGCTGCAAAGTGATGCTTCCGGTAAGAACGTTACTGAGGCCGCTGCGCGGACCCATACCCAAGGTTTTGTGAATGCTCGGGCGTCTAAGGTCGGCGTCGATCAACAATACCCGCACACCTTTTTGCGCGAGCACAACCGCGGTATTGATGCTGGTGGTGCTCTTGCCTTCCTGGGGAAGTGCGCTGGTCACCATGATCACTCTGGGGGGGGCGCCCAGATTCGACAACAGCAGCGAGGTGCGAAGCGCGCGATAGGATTCTGCCATCTGCGATTGCGGACGCGCCTGCGAAACCAGTTCCACTGCTTCTTTTGACGCCGCCAGTGCCAGGCGCTTGGGATTAGCGCCTTCACGGTTGCTTTTGGAGCCGAGCGGAATCATTCCCAGCGAGGCCAAACCGGAGATCATCTGCGCTTGTTCGGTGGTGCGCACCGTGTTGTCCAGGCCTTCCAGCAGGAACGCCAATCCGATGCCGGACATGGAACCGAGGATGAAGGCGAAGCCGAGGTTGCGGGGCACGTTGGGCTCGATGGGTCCGGTGGGGACGCGTGCGCTATCGACTATGCGGAAGTTGTTCGACTTCAATCCGGCTGAGACTCCGGCTTCTTTCAGTTTTTCCAGAAGGCCTTCATAGAGCTGGCGGTTGGTTTCCACATCGCGCTTCAGCAGGCTGTATTCGATGGCGCTTTCGTTCAGCTTGTTGGCTTCCTGCTTCTGCTTTTCCAGGGCGTCGTGAAGCATGTTTTCGCGCTGCAAGGAAGCCATGTAAAGGCCCTTAACCTTGCTGACGATTTTCTTCATCTCGCCCTGAATTTGAACGTCGATCTCTTTGAGTTGGTTGTTGATTTGCAGCAGCTTGGGATAAGAAGGACCGAACTGCGTATTCAAATCGGCCGCCTGAATGCGCAGATCAGCTGCTTTGGCGTTCAATGACTCCAGCAGCGCGGAGCCGGATTGAGATCCCGACCCTCCGGCATTGTCCAGGCTTCCTGCCGTGGAGGTGACTGCATCGGGGTCGCCGGACTGGATCAAGCGATAGACCGCTTCTTTATCCATGCGCTCGGATTCGGCGGCGGTGAGTTCTTTGTTAAGTTCGTCCAGCTTGTTGGTGATGATATTTTGCTTCTCGTCCATCCCCAGGATTTCGTGTTCTTTCTGGTAGCGCACCAATTTTTCCTGGGAAGTCTCAACTTTCATTTGCAGATCGACCAGTTGCTTCGAGAGCCAGTCGGACGCCTGCATGGTGGACTCGAATCGAGCCTTGAAGTTGTTCTCGACGTAAGTTTGCATCAGCGTGTTCACGACGTTGGCGGCCATCTGCTTGTCGGCGCTGCGGTAGCGAATTTCCACGATGCGGGTGTTGGGGCTGAGCGTGACTTTTAAATTGCCTTTAAAGCCGCCCAAAAGAGAAGACGCGCGCGCGGAGTCACCCTGCAACGGGTCGGGAGCAAGATCGAGGGACGAAGGCAGTTGTGGCTTGCTTCCACCGAACTCGGGACGGCGGTCCAGATTCAGCTCTTTGATCACCTGAAGCGCCAGAAGATCGCTCTGCAGAATTTTGACTTCTGTTTCCAGTTCCGTCGGATCGTAGTAGTCGAGACTGAAAGTTGCCGAGTCTTTGAAGTTGAGCGTCGAGTCCGGCTTGTTGATGGCAATGGTGCCGGCCGCTTCATATACCGGCGTCATTCTCAGGCTGGCAATCGCAACCAGAGAGAAAATAGTCAGCAGGCAGGAAATGACAATCCACTTGCGCTTGGAGAGGACGCGCAGATATTCGCCGACAACCGATTCCTGGGCCGGGAGTTCGGGATACACACGGGGGGTGCCAAGCCGGCCGAGATCCAGGCCAGGAGCGGGCTGCATCTCGCGCACAACGCTGCCATTCGCCGGCACCAGAGGTCCTAAATCCATGCGTGCTCCTCAACGAAATTTTGCGCCTAGCCCAACGACGAAGCCGCTGTAAGTACACATACCACGAAGTCCCGGTCCGAAGAGGCTGGTTCGTCTCGCAGGGATTTCCTTTGCACTGGGTAGCTGGAGAGTTCGCCGACATTCTAGCATTGGATGGGAGCGAAACGAGACGCAATTTTTCCCACGTGTTGATGACGGGTGCACACGAGTTCGCGCAGAACGTTTGCGGCAAGCGGTCAGGGCGTTGGCCGCGAAACTTCGCTATACTACCCAGCAAGTTTCTTCCAGCCCGAAAGCGAGCCGCGAGTTGTTTCGTTCACGTTGGTTGAGAAAATTCTTGGAGTCGACGGAATGAATTGGTCCGAACAGGTGGTGCTGATCACGGGCGGAACGGGATCGTTCGGCAAGAAGTTTGTCGAAATTATGCTGAAGGAGTACCGGCCCAAAAAGCTGGTCATCTTCAGCCGCGACGAACTCAAGCAGCACGATATGCGGACCGCGGGATTCGACGATGCCAGCTTGCGCTACTTTATTGGCGACGTTCGCGATGCGCAGCGGTTGGAGCGGGCTTTTTCCGGAGTAACGGTGGTGGTGCACGCCGCGGCGTTAAAGCAGGTTCCGGCCTGCGAATATAACCCGTTTGAAGCCATTCAGACCAACATCATGGGCGGGCGCAATGTCATTGACGCCGCCATCAATCAAGGCGTGCGGCGCACCCTGGCGCTCAGCACCGATAAAGCGGTGAATCCCATCAATCTGTATGGCGCGACGAAACTGTGCGCGGAAAAAATGTTTGTCCAGGCCAATGCCTATGCGGGTGCGCAGGAAACTCGCTTCAGTTGCGCGCGCTATGGCAATGTCGTCGGGAGCCGCGGCAGCGTGATTCCGGTATTTCTTGAGCAGCGTCGGCGGGGCCGCATCACGGTGACGGACGCTCGCATGACGCGCTTTTGGCTCACGCTGGAACAGGGCGTTCGCTTTGTCGTGAGCAGCCTCGAGCAAATGCACGGCGGAGAGATTTTTGTTCCCAAGATTCCCAGCATGCGCCTGGTGGACCTGGCAGAATCGATCGCGCCGGGATGCGAAATCGAGACAATCGGTATTCGGCCCGGAGAAAAACTGCACGAAGTTCTGGTTTCTGAAGATGAAGCGCGGAATACTCTCGAAGTGGAAGACCGCTACATTATTCAGCCGGCGCATCCGTGGTGGCGACGTGAAAACTGGATGAACGCGCGCGCGTTGCCGGAGGGCTTCCGTTACGCCAGCGACAGCAACGACCGCTGGCTCGATGATCAGCAGTTGCGGCAGTTGATCGGGCCGCTCGCGCCTGAAGAGCCGACGATTCCGGAAAAGATTCCCGCGTGATTTGTGGGCGCATTCCAGGTGAGCATAACGTTTATGACCACAACTGTCGTCAGCGCACAGGCCCTTGCCATCAATGGCGGATCGCCCGTACGCGAAACTCTGCTGCCGTACGGGCGGCAGACGATTGACGAGGATGACATCAAAGCGGTGGTCGAAGTGCTGCGTTCTGATTGGTTGACCACCGGGCCGAAGGTTGCCGGGTTTGAAGAAGCATTCGCGGTGCGGGTGGGTGCGGCGCACGCGGTGAGTTTCACTTCCGGTACTGCGGCGCTGCATGCGGCCGCATTTGCGGCAGGCTTGAAGTCTGGTGACGAAGCCATTACGACTCCCATGACTTTCGCCGCCACGGCGAATTGCATTCTTTATCAGAATGCGACTCCGGTATTTGCCGACGTTTGTGCGGACACACTGAACCTCGATCCAGAACAAGTCGAGCGAAAAATTGGCCCGCAGACACGGTCTATTTTTGCAGTTGACTACGCGGGGCATCCGGCCGATCTCGATGCCATTATCGAGTTGGCGAGCCGTAAGGGTCTGACGGTAATTGAAGACGCGTGCCACGCTCTGGGCGCGGAGTATTGCGGGCGGCGTGTCGGTGGCATCGCCGATATGACCGTGTTCAGTTTTCATCCGGTCAAGCACATCACGACGGGCGAAGGCGGAATGGTCACGACCAACAATCCCAAGTTCGCCGAGACGTTGCGGCGTTTTCGCAACCACGGCATATCGAGCGATGCGCGCCAGCGGCAGAGCGCGGGGCAATGGCATTACGAAATGGTGTTGTTGGGGTTCAACTATCGCCTGCCGGATATTGCCTGCGCGCTTGGGATTGAGCAGTTGAAAAAACTGGACGTGAATCTGACACGGCGGCGCGAAATTGCGGCTCGATATACTGCCGCGTTCCGCCGGATGCCGGGCGTAATTGTCCCGGCGGTGCGGCCTGAAGTAAATCCAGCCTGGCATCTTTATCCGATTAAGATGGATTTGGAAATGCTGCGAACTGGTCGCGCGCAGATCTTTCGCGCCTTGCGGGCCGAAAACATCGGTGTGAACGTTCACTATATTCCCGTGCATCTCCATCCTTATTATCGCGAGCGCTTTGGATATAAGGGCGGGGAATTTCCCGTTGCCGAAGCTGCCTATTCCCGACTCATCAGCCTTCCCATGTTTCCCGCCATGAGCGACCGGGACGCCGATGACGTGATCGAAGCCGTGCGCAAGGTGGTGAGCTTCTACTCCGGAGCGGAGAATTCGATAAACAACGGCCACTCGTGACGATGGGAGCATGAATGTCGAACGGCGCCGTCTACATCATCACGCAGGACCGGCGGTATGTGGATTTGCTGCTTACTTCGGCCGCGAGCCTGAAGCGCGCCATGCCGGATTTGCCGATCACTGTTTTTTCCCAGTTTCCGGTGGAGAGCGCATATTTTGAGCGCGTGATTCCGGTCCAACCTACGCAAGACGGCTTTTACGACAAGACGACGCTGATTCGTCAGATGCCTTATGAGCGAACGCTTTTCATTGATGCGGATACTTACGTAGTAGAACCGGTCCCGGAATTATTTTCGGTGCTCGATCGATTCGACTGTGCCGCTACGCACGAGGAGTACGTCAACACAGACTGGTTCAACCGCTATCCGCGGCTGGATATTCCGGCGAGTTTTCCTGAATTCAACACCGGGATCATGGCCTTGAAGCGGTCGGAGAAGATGGACCGATTCCTGGAAAGTTGGGGCGAACTCTATCAGTCATTTCTGGCCGAGAAGCCGGGCCAGCCAATCAATGACCAGCCTTTCTTTCGCGCGGCCGCTTATGCCAGCGATGTGCGGATTGCAACACTGACAAGAGAGTACAACTGCAAATTTCGGGGGCAGGGATACTTGAACGGAACGGTCAAGATCATTCACGGGCACGTGAAATTTCAACTCACTGTGGGACAAGCGAACCGAGCAATAAACGTTTTGAACGCGAGCAAAAAGCCGCGTGTTTACATTGCGGGCACAGTGTATGAGCAGAAGTTGGTAGGCAGACTGGTTAGCCGCCGCAAGGCGCACAAAGTGGGAAGTTTTCCTGAACTTCCCGGTTCGATCATGCTGATGCGCGCCAACCGCCTCAAAGAAGTAATTAAGGAGCGGGGAATACGAAACACACTGGCGAAAGTTTTCGCTGCGAAATAGCGCGTTGACTAAATGAATAAGAATTCAAAAGTGGTAGCAATCATCCAGGCGCGCATGGGGAGCACACGGCTTCCTAGCAAGGTACTTAAAGATATTGAAAGCAAGACAGTGCTGGCGAGAGTGGTGAACCGGTTGCGGGGCGTCCGGCTGATTGATGAGTTGCTGATCGCCACAAGCGATCAGCGGGCCGATGACGCGATAGTCGAAGAGTGCGAACGCTGCTCGGTCCCAGTTTTTCGCGGCGATGAAAACGACGTGCTCGACCGCTATTTTCGCGCGGCCCAATTTTGCCAAGCGGATATTGTGGTTCGAATCACGTCAGATTGTCCGTTGCTCGACCCTAGGATTACCGAAAAAACGATTCAAGCGTTTATTGATCAGAGACCTGATTATGCTTCTAACGCTTTGGTTCGAACATATCCGCGCGGACTGGACACCGAGGTAATGACCGTGCAGGCTCTGGAACGCGCATGGCGCAATGCCACACAGCCTTATCAGCGGGCTCACGTGACGCCTTACATCTATCAGAATCCCGACGAGTTTAAAATTTTGCGCGTGACAGGCGAGGCCGACTATAGCAACCATCGCTGGACGCTCGATACTACGGAAGATTTGGAATTCATTCGCGCGATCTACTCTCGATTGGAGAACCCCGAAGATTTTGGTTGGCATGATGTTCTCGACATTCTCGATCGCCAGCCGGAATTGATGGAGATGAATCGTTCAGTGATGCAGAAGGCATTACACGAAGGATGATGAGCTTTTACTTTTTCGATCACGGCCCCGCTACAATTGCCTGCTAACTGAGACACGAATTATTCTGGCTCCTTTCCTATGAGAGTCCTGCTGATACATCCTCAAGACGGGCTACTGGATGGTCCCTGGGCGGATTCATCGTGGGATCGCGTCGTCGATCTGGGGCTGGGCGGAAGCAAATCGTATGAGGATGCGTATAGGGTTTTGCACTCCAGAATTACTCCTCTGCAGGAATTGCGCAACGGCTTCGATGAGTTCCGCAAGGTGCGGGAGTTGCTGACGTCGGGACTAGGGCGGCTCACTGATGGCTTCGGTTTGGACTGGTGGGAGTTAACCGCGATTCTGGTTCATCAGCAACTGGAGATGGTGATTCTGCTGCAAAAATTTGTGGAAACACTCGGATCCAATGATGAGATTCATGTTTCGCGGCCGGGGCTTCATGCCGATGCGCTCGGGCGGTTGCTGGACGGCCGGGTCCACTCTTTTGTTCTGCCGCACAATCAGGCAAGACACGGAGCGGGCCACTATTTTCGCCTGTGGAAGAAATTTCCCGCCGGACAGTTGCTGGAGTTTTTCTGGGATAAGAACGATCCCGGCTATCAGTTTCGTGGAATATTGGCGAGCAGGCGTACGCCTGTGGATGGTCCGGTGGTGCTGCTTCCGAGCGCGTATGTCAATGTTTCCCGCACCGGTCTTGCCTATGCCGCAAATTTGCGCGATACGCATTTCCTGTTGGTTGCGACTCGCCGCAACGGATGGGTCGAGAATCCGCCACCGAATGTTACGACCGCCTGGTTGCGTTCGTATGCTTCTGTACGCGAGTCCGCAAGAAATTCCGAATACGCTGATTTAATGACGAGATGGGGAGCGCTGCGCAACGAGCTTGAATCAGTTCCCGAATTTGGGGCTATCGCTAACCTTGGCTGCCTGGAAGAGTTTCCCAGCCGCTTTGCGCGAGGGTTGGAGATACGCGACGCCTGGCGTAACGTTTTGCAGACTGAGCCGGTGCAAGCTGTAATGTGTGCGGACGACAGTAATCCTTACACGCACATTCCTATGCTGCTTGCCAAACAAATGGGATTGCCGACAATTTCCTGCCATCACGGCGCATTGGATGGCCGCTACCTGTTCAAGCGCGCTCATGCAGATGTGTTGCTGGCGAAAGGCAAGATGGAAGAGGACTATCTGGTGCGGTTGTGCGAACTGCCGGCAAGTCAAGTCAAAGTGGGGGCGCCGGGAATTGCAGATCAACGCGCACTGGCTCCGAAGACTGCGAGTTCTTCGATTATTTTTTTCTCTGAGCCCTATGAGGCTTCTGGGGGAAGAGTTCGTGACGTTTACGAAGACATCCTGCCTCCACTGGCGGACCTGGCACTTTCGCAGGGCCGCGAATTGATGATTAAATTGCACCCCACCGAGAGCGTCGCAGAGCGTTCGCGGATAATCCGGGAGGTAGTAGAACCTGGCCAGCGGGGAAACTTGCGGATAGTAAGCGGCCCGCTACAGCCGCAGATGTTGGAGAAGGCATGGTTCGGGATAACGATTTTATCGACGGTCGCGGTAGAGTGCGCATTGCGTGGCGTTCCGTGCTTTCTTTGCAAGTGGCTGGAATCGTCGCCATATGGATATGTTGATCAATTCACGCGTTTTGGCGTGGGAATCCAGCTTCATCGAACGGATGAGATCCAACAAATTCCGCAAATACTGCGAGAGTTCGAGTCAGATTCCGCACTTCGCGACAATTGCTGGACTCCAATTGATCCGGAGCGCCTTCGTGCATGGTTGGGAATGAGCCGGGAACCTCAGCGGGCGGCCTTTAGATGAATGTGATTCCAGGGAACAACTACCAATGAACAAATCGTTGCTTCTGATTCGAGCCGACGCCAGCAACGCGATTGGCGCTGGCCACGTGATGCGATGTTTGGCCTTGGCGCAAGCCTGGCAGGACGCAGGAGGGCAGGCAATTTTTGTTTTCGCTGAGTTACCGGCGCTATTGGAAAAACGGCTGGAGTCGGAGGGATTTGGTGTTGTTCGCACGATGGTGAAGGCCGGCAGCCCAGATGACGCGGACTCAATCATCGAAATCGCCCGCGAGCAAAGTGTTGCGTGGGTGATCGTCGATGGAGACCGGTTCGACTCTGTCTTCCTTGACCGCGTGCGGTCGGCAGGGTTGCATTTGCTGTTGGTGGACGATTTTGCGAGGCGAGAGTCATTCCCCGCAGACTTGATTGTCAATCCGAACATGGGAGCAGAAGAGAAACTCTACAGAGAAAAGGGCAGTCTCGCTCGTTTGTGTTTGGGTGAATCGTACGTGTTGCTGCGGCGTGAGTTTCGGTCACGGCCACCGAGCCGGGTTTGCCCGGACAGAGGTTGTAGAGTTTTAGTCACCCTCGGAGGAAGCGATCCGGAGGATCTCACTTTCAAAATTGTCGAGGCGCTGAGCCGGTTGCCGGATTTTGAAATCACCGCTGTCGCAGGGCCGGGCCATGCGAATCCGGCTGCTCTTCAATCACTGGCTTCCAACCACGTGCGAGTTCTATTGAATCCGCTCGACATGTGCGAAGTGATGGAGAGGACGGACATCGCGATCATAGCGGCGGGAGGAACCTTGTGGGAACTGTTGTACATGGGGTGCGCGGTTCTAAGCTATGCTAGGAATCCGGTACAGGCTCAAGTGATCGCGGATCTGACAAAAAATGGCGTGGTTCGCAATATGGGCGCTACCAAAGATTTGGATGAACGTGCGTTGGCCGCCGCGGTAGTTGAGATAGCGGAATCAAAAATACTGAGAGAGAAGATGGCCCGCATGGGACGGCAGACCATTGATGGCCTGGGCTGTTCGCGAGTACTGCGCATTCTGCGAAACCAGGAAAGCGTGGGAATGAACATCGTCAGCATGGTTCCCGTAGTCCGTTCTGAGGGCCAGGACTTTCTGCGCATGGCAGTCCATCATTTTTCCGAGCTAAATCCATCTTTTACTCCTCACGATGACTGGAAGCGGCACTATTTCGAGACTATCCACGCTAATCCGCAGTTTTTTCTGCGATGGATCTTATGCGATGGAGAACGCGCGGGATTTGTTCTCTTTGGCATCGAGAAGCATAAATTTCTGCCACGGAAGACAGGCGCTGTGTACGAGCTCTACGTGGTTCCAGCTTTCCGCCGGCGCGGAGTAGCGAGCGCATGTGCGCAGCAAGCAATCAAAGAGCTTTGGGCTTTAGGTCCTTCCAAGATTCAATTGGAGGTGGCGGAAGGAAACGACAGAGCAGCGGCCCTGTGGAGATCGCTGCAGTTTCGTAAAGTAAGCGCACGTTTTGTTCTGACAAACGGCACGCCGTGAAAATCGCAATTGCGCAGCCTACATTTCTCCCCTGGCTGGGATACTTCGACTTGATCGATCAGGCCGATTGCTTTGTCTTGCTTGATGACGTCCAGTTTGAAAAGCAGTCCTGGCAGCAACGCAACCGGATTAAAGGTCCATCCGGATTGCAATGGTTGACGGTGCCGGTTGTCTTTCGCGGACGTCTCAGTCAGCGGATTGTGGAAGTTGAAATCCGCGAGCAGGATTTCTGGAAGAGTCACTTGCGGGCGATTGAACTGAGTTATCGACGCACTCCGTACTTTGATCAGTACTTCCCGCAGTTGGCGAAGATCTTTCAGGCACATAACGGTTTGTTGGCCGAATTAAACTGCTCTGTAATCGGATGGCTATGCGAGTTACTGGGCATTTTCACGAAGCGCGTACATTCGTCTGAGTTAAAGCAAATCGGCAAGCGTTCGGAGCTCCTCGTCAATCTCTGTAGACGGCTGGGTGCGAATTCTTATCTTTCACCGCTCGGGTCAGCGGGGTATCTGCTCGAAGAACTTGGCTGGTTCTCCGATGCCGGTATTCAAGTTGCTTTCCAACACTACGAACATCCCCGGTATCGACAGCTCTTTTCCCCTTTCTGCCCTTATGCCACAGTGTTGGATTTGATCTTTAACGAAGGCAGCCGTTCGATGGAAATTGTGCGCAGCGGTCGCCGGGTTCCTTTTGCGCCCGAGGAGTTGATGGCGTCCGCGGGTTCGGAGAAAAAGCTGTGATGTCTCGCGTAATTCGCATCGGTCAGAAACTGGTGGGAGATTTGCATCCGGTGTACATCATCGCGGAGATGTCGGCGAACCACAATCAGAGTTTCGAGCGGGCAGTCGCGGTGATTGATGCGGCCAAACACGCCGGTGCGGATGCCGTTAAGCTGCAAACCTACACTGCCGATACGATCACGATTGACAGTGATCGACCGGAATTCCGTATTGACGGCGGCACGCTGTGGGACGGACGAACACTGCACGACTTGTACCGCGAAGCTTATATGCCGTGGGAATGGCAGCCCAAGTTGAAGCAGGCGGCGAGTGATGCCGGACTCGATTTATTTTCATCGCCATTCGATGAGACAGCGGTTGATTTTCTCGAGCGCATGGATACACCCGCATATAAGGTGGCTTCATGCGAACTGGTGGACATTTCGCTGATCCAAAGAATTGCGCGCACCGGTAAGCCGCTTATCCTATCGACGGGTATGGCGACGTGCAGCGAGATTGAAGAGGCCATTGCGGCAGCGCGGCAGGCAGGCGCTACACAGATCGCGCTGCTCAAGTGCACGAGTTCTTATCCGGCGCCCGCCGAAGAAATGAATTTGCGCACCATCCCCGAATTGGGTCGCCGATTCGGCGTGCCGGTGGGATTGTCGGATCACACTATCGGAGTTGCGGCGCCGGTCGCTGCGGTTGCGCTGGGTGCGTGCATCATCGAGAAGCACATTACGTTGTCGCGAACCGAGCCGGGACCGGATAGCGCCTTCTCGCTGGAGCCGCAAGAGTTCAAGTCGATGGTTGATGCAGTGCGTGTCGCGGAAGAAGCTTTGGGAGAAATTCATTTCGGGCCGACGGGCAACGAGGCCGCCAGCCGGGTTTTCCGGCGTTCGCTTTTTGTGGTGCGGGATGTAAAGAAAGGAGAAATGTTCACCGCGGAAAACATTCGGTCCATTCGTCCCGGGCAAGGACTGCATACGCGGCATTTGCTGGAGATTGTGGGGCGGCGCGCGGTTCGCGACATAGAGCGTGGAACCCCGTTGAACTGGGACCTGGTGGCTCCACAATGAGGGGAGTGAGTCCGCTATTGAAACGGGTGGTGTACCCGTCATTGGCAAAAGCCGGAGTTTTTCGGCGGATTTGTGGCCCGGGACTGGCAGTTCTGACGTATCACGGAATTCGGCCGCGCGAGTACCAGCCAATCGATGCTGCGTTCGACGGCAACCTGATCGAGGCCGAGATTTTTCGCAAGCAATTGGTTCTTCTGAAAAAGAGTTACACCGTCGTTTCGCCGGAAGATGTTCTTGCGTGGTGTGAAGAGCGGGGCAAACTTCCTGCAAGAGCGGTTCTGCTCACGTGCGATGACGGACTCCTCAATAACCTGACCGATATGCTGCCAGTGCTGCAACAAGAACAAGTGAAGTGTCTTTTTTTTGTAACCGGAGCTTCCGCAGGCCTAAGCCGAGGTACGCTTTGGTATGAGGATCTGTTTCTGATTTTCTTTCGCGCACCGGCGGCACATTTTGAAGTCTCGTGTGGAGATTCAACGATCAACGGCGACCTGACTGAGCCTGGGAAGCGGCATGCTGCCTGGTGGAACGTGGTGAAACGGCTCTCGCAAGTCGACGCTGAGACTCGCAATTCCTTTCTTCAAGAAGCGCGGCTGGTCCTTAGCGCGGGGCCAACACAGATTGCCGCCAGTTCTGTGTCGGAGCGGCGTTTCGGATTGCTTGTGCGCGATGAACTACGGCAGTTAGCTGCAGCCGGAATGACCATTGGCGCTCACACTTTGAATCACCCCATGCTTTCCCAGTGTCCTGCAGAGATCGCTTGGGACGAAATTTCCGAGAGCCGAACGCACCTGGAAGCGGCATTGCAAACACCGGTGTGGGCTATGGCTTATCCCTTTGGCGACCGGGAATCGGTGACGCCCGATATTTTGAACATGGCGAGAGACGCCGGATACAAGGCTGCGTTTATGAATTTCGGTGGAGGACTCGGGGCCGCGTTGCCACGGCATGCAATCCCACGAATTCACGTCACCACGCAAATGAGTCTGGCGGAACTGGAAGCCAACGTGGCCGGATTCTATACGGCTCTGCAGCGGTGGGCTGGCCGCAACGGCCAGCAGAGCTGGCAGATGGCCGCAGGTTAGCGGGGGTGATCCGTGCGAGTGAAAAAACGAATCTTCCGGCCTACGACGCCGCAGCTTCCTACTACGCGTCCCTCGATTATCTGACTCCTTGCGAGAGACTGTTGTTCAATTCTTTCATTAGGCCAGGGAGCGCGGTTCTCGATCTTGGAGTGGGAGGCGGCCGCACCACCCGCTATCTGGCGAGCCGGGCGTCGGCTTATGTGGGCGTCGATTACTCTGCGGCGATGGTGAAGGCCTGCCGGGAGAAGTTTCCCCAGTTGGAGTTCAGGATCGCGGACGCGGCGGATCTTTCCGAATTTCGAGATGAATCTTTCGATGCGGTTGTTTTTGCTTTTAACGGCATTGATTATGTGTTTCCCTCCGACGGGAGAAGATGTTGCTTTCAGCACATTCATCGCGTGCTCAAGCGAAATGGCTGCGTGATTTTTTCTTCACACAATCCGCGGGCGATCCTGGTTCGTCCGCATTGGAATCGGGAAAGAGTGCGGAAGATTGCCCGCCGTTTTTCTTCGGGATCGGTTTTGCTCTACGAGTTGTTGGTGGCGACTCTGACCTGTGGGTGCTTTGGATTGGCGCTTGCTCAATGCGCTTTGGCAACGCTCGCACGTACATTGCGGAGAGTCCCATCGCGCGCATTCTGGAATGGAGAAGGGAACTTTGTCGATCCTTCCCATGGTGGTCTGTTCACTCACTATTCGGTACCGGATCGAGTGATGGAAGAGATGAACGCCGTCGGCTTCCGGATTGAGCGCGTGCTGGGCGACGATTATCCTCTGCCCGCTCACCCCTACGCGACAGATTGGTACTATTACGTATTCACGAAGCGTTGACGGTCGGTGAGTGGGAAATTTGCGCCTAGTCGTGCTGAAAGAAATTCCGGAGGACGAAGATCTTCGCCATCAGTGGAATGCATTGGTGGAGCGAGTGGACCAGCCCCAGGTCTTTTTCACCTACGAGTGGGCGCTGGCGGTGCAACGTGCCTATGGCGCGACGGTGCACCGGCTGATTTTCCTGGCGTACAACGAAAAAGATAGTCTGTGCGGCGTGGTGGCATTGGCCACGAGTGGCGCTGGCGAGACTGCTTCTTTTCTTTGCGCGACGACCGGCGACTATTGCGACTTCCTCAGTTTGCCCGAGAATAGAAAAGCGTTTGTGACGGCCGTGATGGGTGAGCTGAGACTTCAAAATATCGGGGAAATCAGGCTCGCGAATTTGCCCGCGGACTCGGCGACTGTCCTCGCTCTTCGGGATGCCGCACAGTCTCAGCACTACCATTGCTTTTCGCGCACGGGCTACATTTGTGCGCAGGTCTCTTTAGGATCGCTGCAGCGCCGGGGCGAAAATAAACCCGTGCTCCCGCGCAAAAAAATGCTGCGGCGATTTTTGAATGCCATGGGGCGCGAGGCTCCGGTTCGTCTGGAACATGCGCGCTGCTGGGAACAGGCGGAGGGCATTTTGCCAGGATTTATCGAAGCCCACGTCGCCAGGTTCCTCGCAACCGGGAGAATCAGCAACATGGTGCGCAATGAGCGGCGAGTGTTTCTTGAGCAGTTGGCAAAGCTGTTGTCGGAACGCGGATGGTTCGCGCTTACCACCTTTGCGGCGGGACAAAAAGTGTTTGCCTGGAACTATGGGTTTCAATTCCAGGGTACGTGGTTCTGGTATCAGCCCACCTTCGACAGTGACTTCGAGAGATACTCGCCCGGTTTCTGTCTTTTGGCGAAGCTGATCGAAGAGGCGGCGGACAAACCGGAGTTGCAGACCGTGGATTTGGGGCTGGGAGCCGAGGAATACAAAGAGCGGTTCGCGAACCGGACGCGCGAAACACTCTATGTGACGCTGAATACTTCTTATCGCCGACATCTCCGCGAGTTTGTGCGCTACTACATTTCGGTGGCGGTGAAGATCCAGCCGGAAGTGGAAGGCGCGACTCGCTTCGCCCTCGCTCGCTGTAATGCCGTGCGTCAAAGATTGCGGCAAAACGGATTCGGGGAAACCTGTCGATGGTTTACTCAGCGCGTGCCGTCTTCGATCGCAGGGCGGGATGAAGTTTTTTTTTACGAACTCACCGAACCGGATCCGGCCTTGCCGGCATTGGACGGCGTATGTCTCAAGCCACTCGATCTCAACTCGCTGGCTGCGGCCGCCATGCAGAATGCGAACGATGAAGGCACGCTTGCTTACCTGCTGCGCTGCGCACAGCACTTGCGGCAGGAGCAGTGGTCCGGCTTTGCGCTGGTGAATCATTCGGGCGAATTTCTGCACTTTACCTGGGCAGCACCCTTCCAGGGTTTTCATTGTTCGGAAATCAGCGCCAATCTTGACTCTCCAGTCTCCGACTCGGTCATACTCTTCGATTCTATGACTCCGTTTTCTCAGCGCGGAAAAGGTTACTATGCTTCCACGATTGCCATGGTCGCCAGCAGAATGCGAACCGAGGGGAAACGCCCTTGGATATTTAGCGCCTCTACCAACGTGTCATCGGTTCGGGGATTGGAGAAAGCGGGATTCAAGCCGCGCTTTTCGGTAACAAGGCACCGGGCGCTATGGTGGCAGAGAGTCGTGCAGGAGAAGGTCACGTGTTCTTGACGCTGTCGTCTCCGTGCTGCAAACGAAGTTGAACTTAAAAACTGTTTGGAACCGTTCGACAGTGATGCGTTTTTCATGAATCGCGAGATTATGCCCGGCGAGATTACAAACGCGGCCCTGCCTCCGCAAGTGGCCGGTGCGGTTTTGCACCCGGGCTCCAGTGTGCCGGCAAATGCCGCGGCGCAAACTCAACAATTTCGTTCTCAGGTCGGACACATTTCGCGCCAATCCGGAATATTTTTCGGCGGAACGGTTTTCTCGATAGGGACCGCTTACATTTTCAAGGTATACCTGGCCCGCGTGCTGGGCGCTCACGATTTGGGCGTTTATGCACTGGGCATGACCCTGGTGGGGTTCCTTGGCATTTTCAATGGCATGGGACTACCTCAATCCGCTGTTCGCTTCGTCGCTTCCTATGCTGCAGCGAACAAATTCCGGCAATTGCATGCTCTGCTTTGGCGGGGCGCAACTATGTTGCTTGCAGTGAATGCGCTGTTCGCCGTGATTTTTCTGGCGTTGGGGCGGTGGATTGCGGTTCGCCTTTATCATGCGCCGGTTCTGGTGCCCTATTTGCCCTGGTTTGCATTGACTATGGTGACTGGCGCCGTAGCTTTCTTCTATGGAAAAGTTCTCGCCGGTTACCGGGAGTTGGGACGTAGAACGCTCATCACGAATTTTGTGGGTAGTCCCCTAATGATGCTGTTGACCGTACTTCTCATCTCTCGCGGGCTTGGGTTGCAAGGATATTTGATGGCGCAGATTTTCAGCGGCGCTGTGGTCTGTCTGTTGCTGCTCTATGTTGTTCGCGAGCTTACGCCAACTGCCGCACGGTTTTCCGCCAACCGCGGAGCCCGATTGGAAAGGGAAGTGTGGTCGTTTTCGGCCGCCATGCTGGGAATCGGCCTCATGGAATTTCTGATGGTGCAAGTGGATAAGGTTGCGCTGGGCTTTTACCGCGGAGCACGCGAAGTAGGAATTTATTCCGTAGCGGCGGCCGTCGTGGCCTATGTACCTTTGGCGCTGAGCTCAGTGAATCAAATCTTTTCTCCGACAATTTCCGACCTGCACACGCGCGGCGAGCGCGCCTTGCTGGGCCGTCTGTTTCAGTCGCTGACCAAGTGGGTGATAGGGCTCACACTGCCGCTAGCCTGTGTCATCATTGTTTTTGCGCGGCCGCTGATGCGCATCTTTGGGCCCGATTTCGAAGCGGGATGGCCGATCCTGATTATCGGCACGCTGGGCCAACTGGTAAACTGCGGAGTCGGTTCGGTTGGATATCTCTTGCTGATGTCTGGGAATGAAAAGCGCCTGATCAAAGTGCAGGCGGTGATGGCGGCGGTGATGGTGGCGCTGAGCGCGGTGCTGGTCCCGATATGGGGAATTGTGGGAGCGGCCGTCGCGGCGGCAATCACCAATGTAGGGATGAACGCCTGGAATCTGCTGCAAGTTCGACTGGCGCTCGGCCTTTCGCCTTATAACCGCAGCTACTTTCATGTGCTTCCGCCGGCGGCCGCTGCGATCGGAGTCACGCTGCTGCTGAAGAAAAATTCGGCACTCTTTGGGCATGACTGGGTCGCGGTAGGCGTGGCGGTTATTTTGGCCTACATAGTTTTCGGCGTTATCGTTCTAGTGTTTGGGCTGAATGAAGACGACCGTCTGATCGCGAACGCGATCTGGCTGCGTGTTCGCGGAGCGGTGGGCGGGGGGCCATCCGAGGTTGCGCCATGAGCGAGATGAGAGAAGTGCGGCTTCCGGTGGATTTGTGCGCCTCAGCCGAAAAAAAATTCAAGGGAAGATTCGGCACCCTGGAAGAACTGCTCACGTTTGTGCTGCAAGAACTCTTGCGCGAGGACTCGTCTCAGGCAGATCAAGCCGAGCAGAAGATTGTCGAAGAGAGGCTGCGCGAACTCGGCTACATCTGAAACCTCGAGACGGCCTGCCATCGGAATCCATGGAGAGCTTAGAGACACTGGAGCAGGTCGAGCGCGAAGCAAGAGAACGGCTGTACCCGTCGCTGTCCAACCCGAGTTGGCTCGTACTGCGCAAGCGCCGCGAAATATTTCGCAAATGGCTGCTGAGTTTGGAATCCTGCGAACTCCATGTGCTGGATGTTGGAGGTCGCGTCCAGCCATATCGTCCATTACTCAAGGGACGGCTTCGCAGGTACGTTGCGATCGATCCGCGGCGCACACCTCTGGTTGACATCGTGGGGCGCGGTGAACAGATGCCCCTTCGCAGCGCACAATTTGATCTGATCGTTTGCACGCAGGTGCTGGAGTACGCGCCCGATCCGCGGTTGGTGATCGCGGAAATTCACCGCGTGCTCAAGCCGGGTGGCTACGTTATGCTCAGCGTGCCCGCGGTGTTTCCGCAAGATTCGGAGTTCGATAGCTGGCGCTTCTTGCCGCCCGGGTTGAAAAGCTTAATGCATTCCTTCAGCGGATTTGAAATCTTGCCGGAGGGAGGCAGTATCGCTGGACTTTTTCGGACCTTGTGCGTGTGGGTGTCTTTCTTCGCAAGACCGCATTTTGTCGGCACATTGCTTCGATTCACCGTTATTCCCGTGCTGAACGTCATCGCGGCCTGCCTGGACTCGCTGTTCAGCGCCTCGAACGATCAATTCACCGCCAATTTCAGTGTGATCGCGCAAAAATGAACTCAAGCCGGGTAGAGACACTTGCTCCTCTTACGGACTCCGAACTCCGAGCTTTGCTCTTACAATACCGTCAAGAAAACTGGAAAGGAATCCAGCCGCCCGAGATCCAGGAGCGCATCGTCGAGGGTCTCATTCACGATGACGTGGACGGAATTTTGGGTCCAATTGCGGAGCACGCGAATATTTCCGAGAAGTCTCGCATTTTGGATCTTGGATCCGGTGTCGGCAGCTTTGTGGTGTCGTGCAGGCGGCGGGGATTCCGAGCGTTTGGTGTGGAACCGGATAGAATCGGGCAGGGAGCGCAGATTAGTGCGATTCAAATCGCTCGCCGCAGGCTTGTGGAAGCGGTTTTTGTGAGTGGCGTCGGCGAAGCGCTGCCTTTTGCTGATTCCTGTTTTGATTTGGTTGTCATGAACCAGGTGATTGAGCATGTGTCGGACCAGACGCGCGTCATCGCAGAAGCCGCACGCGTCGTGCGAACTGGTGGGGTCATTTACGTTGCATGCCCTAACTACCTGCGGTTCTATGAGCCGCACTACAAGATTTTCTGGTTGCCTTTGATGCCCGAAGTTTTGGGGCGAATGTATCTTCGTATGCGCGGGCGCAGTCCGGCGATGCTCTCACAGTTGACCTACACCACCAACCGGCGGCTACGAAGACTTTTCGCGCCCCTGGGTGGCGAGTACCAAGTCGTGGATTTGCACCGCCAACAATTCTTAAAGAAGCGCGGCGCCGGTTCCTTTGCCGCACGTTCGACGCGGCTCGTCAGCCGCATCACGAAACTGCCAATCGTTGGGCTAATGGCGTTACGGGGCGTGCTTTGGTATGCATCGTTAGTCGAGGGCGGTTGCGAAATGCTCATTATCAGAACGCCGAAGGCGACTGCGAAGTGTTGACCTATGCCAGAAAGCTCTGGCAGCGGAGCCAGAATTTTTTCCCCATCGAGGGATTTCACTTTGATCGCCCGCTTGTCATCCTTCAGAGTGACGATTGGGGGCGCGCGGGACTGCGCGATCAAGACGGGCTTCAATGTTTGCGTTCAGCAGGCGTGAACGTAGGCGAACGCCCGTATGATCTCTACACGCTTGAGACTGCAGAGGACGTGGCGGCTTTGCACGCTGTGTTGATTCGACATCACGACTCGACCGGGCGTGCTGCTTGCCTGGGGATGAACTTCATCGTGGCGAATCTGGACCTTGCCAAAATGGAGTCTGAAGGATTTCAGCAGCTCCATCTTCTTCCGCTTGCCGAAGGTTTTCCGCAACTCTGGAGGAGAACTGGACTGTTGGAGGCTTATGGTGCGGGCATAGGTGATGGAACTTTTCAACCAGCGCTGCATGGGGTCACGCATTTCTGTGGTTCGGCGGTTGAGCGCGAATTAATTGCCGGTGGAGAACGTGCGTCGCTTCTGCGCACGTTGTGGAAGGCCGGCACGCCTTATATCCACTGGCGAATGCCCTGGATTGGTTACGAATATTGGGATACGGAGCAATCTGCTGAGGAGCGCTTCTTACCTGCCACTGTTCAACAGGAATCAATTGGGCAAGCTGTCGGGCTGTTCAGCAAGTTATTTTCGACGCTGCCGCGGTCGGCTTGCGCTCCGGGTTACCGCGCCAACGGCGACACACATCGCGCCTGGGCGCGATATGGAATTCGCGTGGCTCAAAATGGCCCGGGGGCGCTTACTCCGCCGCACATCGATCGGTATGGCATGTTGCATCTTTATCGCAACGTGGAATTCGAGCCGGCCACGAACCCATCGTTCTCGATAGAGGATTGCATGCGCACAGCGGAAACTTGTTTTAACAGGGGCATTCCCGCGATTGTTTCGGTTCATTCCATTAATTTCCATTCTTCCGTGAGTGGCTTCCGCGAGCGAACGGTTCAGCTTCTCAACGAGTTTTTGTCCGCGTTGCAAACGCGTCATTCGGATCTGCTGTATCTTCACGATGACGACTTATATCGAGTGGCAGAAAAGGGGTTCTACGAAACTGAGCAGGGAACGACGCGGGTCAATGTGATGCGGAAAAAGTTCACACGGCACGAGATCGAGCAGAAACAGAAAGCGGGATGATGGCGAAGAAATCTGTGGTGCTGGTGACCGTCGATTGTTTGCGTGCCGATCATGCCGGCTTCATGGGCTACCAGCGCCCAACCACGCCTTTTCTGGATGGCCTGGCAGCTGAGAGCTTTTTGTTTCCCGCGGCAATTGTGGCCGGCGCGCCGACCTACTATTCCTTGCCCGCAATTTTGGCGTCTCGCTATCCGCTGGGGTTAGGCCGGGATGTTGTGGGACTTGCTCCGGAGGAACCTAATCTCGCGAGCGCTTTTCAGCAGGCTGGATACGCTACCGCATTTTTCGGCGCTGGCAATCCCTATATTTCGTCGCGCTTCGGATACGACTTTGGCTTCGATACTTTTCGCGATTTTCTCGATGGCGAATCGGGAGCAATTTTCGACAACGAGCCCGAAGTACCCGCCGCTCACGGCTGGCTGAATCGGTTGAATCGGAAGCTGCAGGAAGTTCGTCCGCATTTTGGAGCGTGGGGCGCGGTTTACGACGAACTGTATTTTCAGTATTGCCAGCGCCGGACTGCGACGCCCGGATCGCTGGATGAGTTGCGGCGTTTTCCCGCCGCGGATGTCATTGTCGATCACGCGCGCTCATGGCTGGCGTCGCTTGGAGGAGCGCCATTCTTTTTGTGGTTGCACCTGATGGATCCGCATTCGCCGTATTATCCGGTGGAGAAAGCGGTCAATCGGATGGGGCAGTCGCCGCTGACGCCGTTCCGTGCGCGCTACTTGAATTCTTTTTGGAATCGGTCGGATCTTTCGTCGAAGCAGTTCGCGCGGCACCGCGAAGACATTATCGCCTTATACGACGTGGGCATCCGCTGGGTCGATTCACAGATGGAGCGTCTGGTCGATGGCTTGCGCCGCTCCGGGATTTGGGACGACTGTGTCTTCGCTTTCACGGCCGACCACGGAGAAGAATTTCTCGATCACGGTGGACGCTACCATCCGCCGACGCGATTGATGGAAGAATTGATTCGCGTGCCGCTGTTGCTTCGCGTTCCCCGCGCTCCAAAGCGTGAAATGAAGCGGACTCCTTTTAGCATGCTGCACCTGGCGCCAACCCTGCTCGACGCGGCCGCTGTGCCGAGTCCATCTTCGTTTCGCGGTCACAGCCACTGGGAGAATTTGCGGAACGGGTTGGATTATGAGGAAGCGGCAATTTCCGAAGCGGTTGCGGGCTGTACGAATCCTTTTCGTTCACAGCATCGTTTCGGCGCTCGCGCCTTGGCCATACGCGAGAGCCGATTCAAACTCACTCTCGATTTCGCCGCCGGGCGAGAATGTTTGTACGATCTCGAGGACGATCCAGGCGAGCATTTTCCGCTGCCGGCCGGTGCGGAAAAGCTTGCGCGGCGACGTCTGCTGGAGCGCGCGCAAGAACATTTGCGCCAGTCAGTTGCTGAGCGCGATGAGACTATGCGGCTCCAGTCGCAACTGCGCGATCTTTGCTTCAACGATCTCCGCTTGCACAATGTTCGCTCAGACGCTCTTGGCTCCGGCGATACTCATGGAGTTGATCGGCTACAATTGCAATTCCCGGAAGCGAAAGCTTCGTGAACCGCCATCTGGAGCCGCGTTTGTCCTTGCGCCGGAATGATTACGATTTTCACGCCATCGTTCGCCGACGAGTTCGACACCAACGCGCAAAATCTCACGGTCAAAGAAATCGTCGCACGAATGCCACCGCAGAAATTTCAGGTAATCATGCTCCATGAGGGCCTTCCTGATTCCCGTATTGCGGACCGTCCAAACACGCGGTTGATTCGCTGTGGTAGGCACGGGACGACCGCGCGAATTCTCTGGCAAATATTGCGAAGAGTTCCGGACATATATTTCTATCCGCGGGAGGGCCCACTCGATGCGGCATTTATTTATCTTCGGCGGAAGTTGCGGTTGAAAACGGCGATCGTTACTCATGTTGTTTCTGGAGGGTTGGACCGTGCGCCCTGCCGGCAGGGCCTTGCGCGCAACATTCGCGAAGCAAAAGCAGTATTCGCCAATTGCAATTATCTGGCGGAAGTTGTGCGGGAGCGCCTGCACGTCGAGGCCGGGACGATTCACAATGGCATCGATCGGCGCTATTTCTTCCCTGACATAAATCGGCGTCATTCTTCCCCGAAGGTTTTGAGAGTTCTCTTTGCGGGCTCCTTTCGCCTCTATAAGCGGGCTGACTTGGTGGTGCAACAAGCGGCTCGATGGCCTCAAGTGCAGTTTTTTCTTGCTGGAACTGGCGAAGATGAGCCGCGCTGTCGCAGCCTTGCCCGCGAATTGAATTGCGCAAATGTGGAATTCCTCGGCCATCTTTCCTTGCAGCGACTTGGCGAAGAGATGCGGCAGTCGGATGTTTTCCTGTTCCCCAGCATTCTGGAGGGGCATCCGCAAGTACTGGGACAAGCGGCAGCGTGTGGTTTGCCGGTTGTTGCGCTGGATGCCTACAGGCCCGATTACGTGGTGAACGGAGTAACCGGTCTCCTGGCCGCATCAGATGACGAACTGGGCCAGAAGTTAGACTTGTTGCTGGGGAATGCAGAGCTATGTCAGTCCATGAGCGAGGCGGCCGCGGTTCACGCGCTGAAGTTCGATTGGGACAAAGCAGCGAACGACTGGGAGCGCGTGTTTGAAGAAGTGGTGGCCGCGCGCCGAAAAAATTAAAATGTGCGGAATTTACGGAATCTTCGATCCCGCGGCGCCGCTCGATGGCAGCATTCATGCCTGGGCCGAGCTCGCACAGAATTCGCTGCGTCATCGCGGCCCGGACGACCGGGGATGCGAAGAACGGTTGCAGGGCCACTGCCTGCTCGGGCACACGCGGCTTTCGATCATCGATGTTGAAGGCGGCAAACAGCCACTCCGCAATGAAAATGAAACGGTGTGGGTCATCGCCAACGGCGAGATCTACAACTATGTGGAACTGCGTGCGCAGCTAATCGAGAAAGGTCACCACTTTCGTACTCACAGCGACTGTGAAGTACTGGTCCATCTCTACGAAGAGAAGGGGTTGAACTTACTCGACGATCTTGTCGGCATGTACGCATTCGTGATTTTGGACGAAAAGAACCGGCGTCTGTTCGCGGCGCGAGACCGGTTCGGCGAAAAGCCGCTGTATTGGGCCGGGATAGGAGAATGCGGCCTGGGATTTGCCTCGGAGATGAAAGCTCTTATGTCTCTGCCGGGCGTGGACCGCCGGCTAGATATTGCGGCGATCGCCCAGTTTCTTGCGGTGCGCTATGTTCCCGCGCCACGGACGCACTTGCGGGGCATTCGCAAGTTGCGGGCGGGCCATGCGCTGACGGCTGACGGTTCCGGGATTCGCGAGTGGCGTTATTGGACGCCGGACCTTTCGCTGAATGGAAGTAGCAAAATTCCGAGCAAGGCCGAGGCCGTGGAAGAAATCCGTAACGGCGTTCGCGAGTCGGTGCGGCTGCGCTTGCGCAGCGACGTGCCGCTAGCCGCTTTTCTTTCCGGGGGAATAGACTCCACTTTCATTGTAGCCGCGATGCGGGAGTTGATGCCGGGCGCAAACTTCAAGACGTTTTGCGCTTCGTTTGACGACCAGGAACTGGATGAATCGCCTTACGCACGGCTTGTGGCGGAGCGCGTTGGTTCCGAGCACATTGAAGTCCGGTTTAGTTCCGACGAAGTGTTGAGCTGTTTCGACGCTCTCATTGATCACTACGACGAACCCTTTGCCGATGCCTCGATGTTTCCGACCTTTGCCGTTTGCCGGGCTGCGCGCGAGCATTGTAAAGTCATGCTCTCGGGTGACGGAGGAGACGAGTGCTTCGTGGGCTATCGTCAGTTCTTTCGCTACTACTCTCTTCATGGCCTGCGTCGTTTTGCGGGCATGAATGCAGCGGCCGAAGCCGTGCGGTCTCACTGGAACAAGTCCTGGAGAGGAATTGGCGTGCTGAATTTTCTTTCACGGAATGACTGGAGTTTGCTGTATTCCGGCGAGCAGGAAAGAGAAGTTCTAAGTTACTTTCAGCCAGACTGCCTCCCGGATGCGGCTCTTGGGTTGCAGGAGTTGAAAGCGGAGGCATTGCATCACGCTCGGCTTTCTTATCCGCGCTCGGCGATTGAAGCGGCGACCGCCGCTTACCTGCCTGAGCAGATTCTGGTCAAGGTCGACCGCGCCAGTATGTTTAGCGGGCTCGAATGTCGCGCGCCATTTCTTGATTGTGCTCTGATGACCATGGCTGCTTCTTTGCCTCTGGACTACCACTTCGAACGCGGGCTGGGCAAGGCATTGCTGCGCCGCGCTTTGCCGGAGTGGGTGCCGGAACAAATTCGATGGCGGGACAAGCGAGGTTTCACGCCACCATTGGCAACGTGGCTGCGCGCAAGCCTTCGTCCTCAAATGGAGAACGCCTTGAATGACTTTCCGCATGCGCTGTGCAATATTCTTGATCCCACCCCTGCAAGGGAACTGTTTAGTGAGCACCTTGCCGGCGCCGACCGCAGCGATCAACTGTTCCGCTGGCTGGTTTTGAGTCGCCGCTGCCGGGAGGGTGAGGTGGCGTGAATGAAGATTCTCATCTGAACTCCGCCGATGCTCCGCCGGTGGAGGTAATGCGGCAAGGCCGCGCGCCCCTCCATGTGCTTACTCTCACGCCTTTTTATCCTTCAGAAAACGACGAGGGAAGTGGGAGCTTTGTCGCCGAACCCTTGGAATGGCTCGCCAGGATTGGTATTCATAACGATGTGTATGCGTTACAACCGATATATCGTAAAAAATCAAAGCCTGTTGAGTCCGCGCACCCCGGCCAATGGATGCGATATTTCTCGCTTCCGGGAGGTTTCGGACTGCCCACAGCCGGCGCTTTTGCTTTTGCCCGAATCGTAGGCCCGATCCGCGAGATGCACCGCAAGCAGCCGATTGATGTGATCCACGCGCATTCCGCATTACCCTGTGGGCATGCCGCGATGCTCGTGAACAAAGAGCTCGGCATTCCTTATGTGGTATCAGTTCACGGCCTTGATGTGTTTTCAACAACGCAAGTCTCGGGGAGGGCAGGGCAATGGTGCCGCCGCATTTCTCAGCATGTCTACAGTTCCTCTCGACGTGTGATCTGCGTCAGCGAGCGCGTGCGCGAACAAGTGATCGAAGGCACGGGGCAGACCTGTCGCACTTCAGTTGTCTACAACGGCGTCGACACAGAAATGTTTTCCCCCGCGGAGGCAGCGCCCGAAAGTTCACCTCTCATTCTGAGTGTTGGAAATCTCATTCCGATCAAAGGTCATGAAATTCTGCTGCGAGCTGTGGCTGCGCTGGTACGCGAGTTCCCAGATCTCCGGCTGGAATTAATTGGCGAGGGCCCCGAGCGCTCGCGGCTTCAGGTGCTGGCCGCGAAATTTGAAATATCCGATCGCGTTTCATTCCGAGGACGGCAACCGCGCAACGAAGTAGCTGCGGCAATGCAGCGCTGCATTCTGTTTGCGTTGCCCAGTCGTTACGAAGCCCTCGGATGCGTTTATCTCGAAGCAATGTCCACTGGAAAGCCAGTGATAGGCTGCCGCGAACAAGGTATTGCAGAGATCATCCAGCATGGCTCCAATGGCTTTCTTGTTGGGCCCGACAACGAAAAAGAATTAACTCTGGCGATTGCCATGCTGTTGAAGGATGGACTTCGCCGGCAGAATCTCGGCCGCGCCGCGCGCGATACGATTCTTGACCGGCTTACTCTTGCGGATCAGGCGGAAAACCTGGCGCGAATTTATCGGGAGTCGCTGCGATGAAGCGGCTGGTGATTCTCACCGAGATCATATCTCCTTATCGCATTCCACTGTTCAATGCGCTGGCTAAACACGGGGACATTCGTCCGCACGTTATTTTTCTCGCTGAAACAGACCCCGCGCTTCGACAATGGCATATCTATAAGCAGGAGATACGATTTTCGTATCAGGTGCTCTCTTCATGGCGCCGCCGCGTCGGAGGTTACAATGCAGTGCTCAACTGGGGACTCGCTCGGGCGTTGGAGTCGGCTCGACCCGATGTGATTTTGTGCGGCGGATATAATTATCTGGCTTCGTGGCAGAGTCTGTTGTGGGCGAGGACGCACAGCATCCCTTTTTTGCTTTGGTCGGAGAGCACATCCTACGACTTGCGTGCTGGGTGGGCGTGGATGGAGTTCTTGAAGGCCGAGTTTCTTCAGCGTTGCGACGGGTTTGTCGTGCCAGGCATTTCAGCGCGAGCGTATTTAATCTCACGGGGACACAAAGATCGCTGTATCTTCACTGCGCCGAATGCTGTGGACAACGACCTATTTGCGCACGGTGCAGAAACGGCGCGGCAAAATGAGGTTCAACTTCGTCGCGACTTGGATTTGCCGCAGAAATATTTTCTTTTTGTCGGGAGATTAGTGCGGGAAAAGGGCGTGTTCGATTTGTTGTCGGCATATGCCGGGCTTGATCCGGGGCTTCGCGCCGCGGTTGGTCTGGTTTTTGTTGGAGACGGACCGGAACGCCTGCGGTTGGAAGAGCAAGCGCGTTTGATTTCTCCGGGACACGTGCGATTTGCCGGCTTTGTGCATCGCGATCAGTTGGCCGCTTTTTACGGTCTGGCCGAGGTGCTCATATTGCCGACCTACACTGACACCTGGGGGTTGGTGGTCAACGAGGGTATGGCGTGCGGTCTTCCGGTGGTCGTAAGCCGCGCGGCCGGATGCGCTGCGGACTTAGTACGCGACGGTTGGAACGGCAAAGCAATTATTTCGGCGGACGTTCCTCAGTTCAGCGAAGTGATGCAACGCTTGGCAAGCCGGCCCGGTTTGTGCCAAACGATGGGTTCGCGCAGCGCCGAACACATACTCAAATACTCACCGCGTTCCTGGTGTGATGGCATCGCCGCGGTAGTTGAACAAGTGGGAGTCGTGCATTCACATTGACAAAAGACCTCTCGAAAGGCGCATTAGCCGCCACCGTGATTCCCCTCCTACCCTTTGTTTTGTGGCTCGCCTATTCACGCCCCGGCTATTTCACCAGCGAGACTTATATGGCCGGTTTCATTGGTTTGGAGTTGCTCGCCGTTGCCCTGTGGCGCTTTCGCCAGATATTTTTCGCGCTGTTGATGTATGTATTTCTGTCTGCTGGTTCCGCACTGCCTGGAGCTTCGTTCAGTACGAGAGGACGCTGGATCTTATTGGGTATTGGGGCACTCGTGGGTGCCTTGATTATGCTTAAAGAGCGCCAGTTTCGTCTGGGCTTCTTTCATTTGATCGCATTGTCCTGCGTTATGGCAGGATTGGTCTCGGCCGCAGTTTCCCGCTATCCCGATCTGGCGATGCTAAAAGCACTCAGCCTCTTTTTGTTGTTTCTTTACGCGGCTTCGGGGGCCCGGCTCGCCGTCGAGGGGCGTGAGCGGCGCTTCCTGAACGGTTTAGTCATTGGGGGTGAAATTCTGGTGGCCGGGACGGCAGCTTTCTATGCAGCAGGTATCGAAGTAATGGGCAATCCAAATTCTCTCGGTGCCGTGATGGGCGTGGTCGGGATTCCGGTGCTGCTTTGGGGAATACTAGTGTCCGGGAAAGGGTCGAAAGATACCCTTGCCCGCCGCCGGCGCGTGCTCTTGTTCTTCATTTGCATGTATCTGGTCTATTACAGCCATGCCCGTGCCGGAATGTTGGCCGCTGCGATTTCCAGTGCGCTGCTTTGTGTGGGGCTGCGGGAATACAAGATGTTAATGAAGGGCTGTGGCATGCTGCTGATGATCGTAGCGGGCGCAGCTGTTTTACAACCGCAGACCGTGTCCAGTTCTGTTTCTATGTTTACATCGGATGTAGTTTACAAGAGTCATGATCAAGGCGTATTGGCTTCCCGTCAGTCTCCTTGGAATGAAGCCATGGACTCAATTCGCACGCATTTTTGGTTTGGAACCGGCTTCGGCACGACAGACACCGCTCACGACAGCACCATCACCACGGGCAACTTTGCTTCGAACTTCGCCGTGACTGCCGAATATGGCAGCAGCTATCTCGCCATCTTGGTTTGGGTGGGAGCGATTGGCGCGTTGCCGTTCTTATTATTACTGCTCTTGGTCGCACGGTCTGTGATCCGTACTTTTCTCTGGATGCGGGCAACTGGAAGCGCGCTACATCCGGCAGTGCCGCTGGCCTTGGTGGTGGTTGCAGGTCTCGTACACGCTGGATTGGAAGATTGGTTGTTCGCGGTGGGATATTATCTGTGTGTGTTTTTTTGGAGCATGGCATTTGTTCTCGTGGATATTGCACCCGTCTCCTCACGCGCCTCCGCCGTTTCTTTTTCTCCCCTCCCGAACGCCTTACGCGTCGAACGGCAGATTCTTGTTGCGGGCCGATGATGCGCCTGTTTATCAACTCGCTGGCCGCTAGTGCCGGCGGAGGTCTTACTTATATTCGCAACGTGCTTCCTCGCCTGGCTAAGCGAACAGATCTGCAAGTTACCGTCGCCCTCAGTCCCAGCTTGCGTGAAGAGTTTCGCGATCTGCCGGAAATTGAATTCCTGGAGATCGCCAGTCCCACGACAAGGCGCTTCTGGCTGGAGCAATCCCAGCTGCCAACTCTCATCCGTAACAGCAATGCCGCTGTCCTGCTCTCCACCGGAAATTTCGCGCTGCGAAAATCCCCGGTGCCGCAGATATTGTTGTCGCGGAATTCTATTTATTGCAGTCGAGATTATTATTCTGATCTGATCGCGCGGCGTGAGTACCGCCTATGGATGGAAACGCGTCTAAGGGCGGTTATGGCCAAGCGATCGCTTCGGTGGGCAGATGGCACAGTTGCTCCAAGCAAGGCATTTGCGGACAAATTATGCCGCTGGACCGGCATTTCGGCTCGCGCTATTTATCACGGATTTGATCGCGAGGAATTTTTCCGCGACCCAACTCCGCTGCATCCCGATGTAGAGGCAAAGTTGAACCGCACAACCGGCGCACTGCGGCTGCTTTTCGTCAGCCACTACAATTACTATCGCAATTTTGAAACTCTAATTCGCGCTCTGCCCATATTGCGCCGTACCCTGAAGGACAGGCCCGTCAGGCTTTTCTTGACCTGCAAGTTGGCCCCCGGCGCAAATCCCGGCGCTTACAATCCGGAGAGCGCCGCACGGCTGGTGAAGGATGTTGCGGTGGATGACATGGTCGTCGAGCTTGGCGCTATCCCCTATCGCCAGCTTCATCACCTGTACCGTCAATGTGACGTTTATGTGACGCCAGCCTATGCGGAAACTTTCGCCCATCCGTTAGTGGAAGCCATGGCAAGTGGCTTGCCTGTGGTTGCTGCGGACATTGCAGTTCACCGTGAAATCTGTGGCGATGCGGCCGTTTACTTCGAGCGATTTTCTGCCGAGGTGTTGGCGAAACGCGTGACAGATGTTGTTGAGTCGAAGGCGATGGCGGAGCGGATGTCTGTTGCCGGCCAGGAACGTTCGCGGCAATTCAGTTGGCAAGTTCACGTGGACCAGCTTCTCGATCTCGCACGAAGCCTCGTGACGAGCGAGAGTGCCGCAGCTACAACAAGGCGCCCTTAACCTCAAATGCGCCGGCGGAAGAATTAGGATTTGTCGCTAACGGGAGTACGATCTTCTTTCCATGTGCGGAATTTTCGGCATCGTCGCCCGTAACGCGCGCATCCCCGCGGACGTGCTCGATAGGGCAACGCAATCGCTCGCTCACCGCGGTCCCGACGACTCCGGCACGGTCATCCTTCGTGATTCGATCCCCGACCCAGTGGAAATCGGCTTGGGCAACCGTCGCTTGGCCATTCTCGATCTTTCTCCACTGGCGCATCAGCCCATGCACGATCCGGCCACGGGAAATTGGATCGCCTATAACGGAGAGGTTTACAACTTCCGCGAAGTACGTCAGGAACTGGAGCGATTCGGCGAAAGATTCGTCAGCAACTCGGATACGGAAGTTCTTCTGCGAGCCTATGGACGATGGGGCGAAGCGTGCTTAAAAAAACTGCGAGGCATGTTTGCCCTCGCCATATGGGACGCACGGAATCATCTTCTGTTCCTGGCCCGTGATCCTATGGGGATCAAGCCGCTTTACTACGCGCAATCTGGTTCGTACTTTATCTTTGCGTCTGAAGTTCGTACGCTTCTCGGCACCGGACTTGTGCCTCGCCGCATCGACCATGCGGGACTTCTGAATTACCTCACCTTTGGCTCGTCCTACGATCCCGTGACGCTCGTGGAAGGCGTGAGCGCACTCCTTCCGGGTCACACTCTGACTTGGGAAAACGGAACCGTGAGCGAATCCCGCTACTGGGATCTGGTGGAGGACAATCACTCGTCTAAGAGCGATTCGGCTAACAAGACTGTCGCCACCGATGAGCAATCGTCGACGCGAGACCTAACCGAGTTGCAATCGACGCTGGAAGAAGCGGTTCGCCTGCAGTTGGTCAGCGATGTTCCCATCGGAGTATTCCTTTCTGGCGGCATCGATTCCAGCGCTCTGGTGAGCATCTTGAGCAGTGGCGGCGTCGTTCCGACAACGTTCTCGATCGTCTTCCGCGAGAGCGATTTTTCCGAGGCCGAATATTCCCGCCGTATCGCACATAAATTTCATACCGAGCATCATGAAATTCTGGTATCGCAGCGTGACGTTCTCGACTCCATTCCCGCAGCGCTGCGGGCGATGGACCTTCCCAGCATGGATGCCGTGAATACTTTCTTTGTCTCGCGTGAAGCCCGGGCGGCAGGTGTGAAGGTCGCACTCTCCGGCTTGGGTGGTGACGAAGTCTTCGCCGGCTACTCCAACTTCCGCACGGTTCCGCGGATGGAGCGATTCAGTAAGCTGTGGAAGCACATTCCCAGCGCGGTTCGCGATCCTTTCGCATCGGCATTCGCAGCGCTCGCTCCTGCGAATGATCAGAATCGCAAGCTGACCTCGCTGTTCCGTGAAAATGGCAGAGTCTCCCATCCCTATTTCCTCACGCGAATGCTCTTTACACCCAGCCAGTGCGATCTCCTGTTGCGCTCTTCCGATCCGCTTGCCGCCCGCCGGGCCGCAGCATCGCAACTCGACAGTCTCCATCACGCGCAAGATCTCGACCCCGTGAACCGCGTAGCCTATCTGGAATCGCGCTGTTACATGCTCAATACCCTTTTGCGCGATGCCGATTCCATGAGCATGTCCCAGGGTCTGGAGCTGCGCGTTCCACTTATCGACCACGTATTGGCGAAAAAAGTTTTGGGACTTCCGGGAGAGTGGAAGCTTGGGAAAGAAAACAAACCGCTGCTGCTCGGCGCTCTCGCCAACTCGCTCCCGAATGAGATCGTTCATCGCCCCAAGCGCGGTTTTACATTGCCCTTTGAACGTTGGTTGCGCGACGATTTTCGTTCGACCATTGAACCGGTGCTTACTGCGCGCCACGTCGCCAATGGCCCGCTCCGGGAGTTGTTAGACGACAATCGGGTGCAACGAGTGTGGAATGATTTTCTGCACGGAACCGTTTCCTGGTCTCGTCCCTGGGCACTCTACGTGCTGCAACGCTGGTGTGAAGAAAATTCTTTCCAAGTATGAGAAACCGCGAGTCGGGGTAAGATGTGGAGAGCTTGTCGTCATCCGTGCACAAACTGGAAGAATCGACGCAGGAATCAAAGCAACCGCAGGCGCGGCATGCGTTTTCTGGGCAGTCTCCCACGATGCTTCCTGTAACTGTGATTGTCCCCGCACGAAATGAAGCGCGTAATTTGCCGCGTTGTCTTGAGTCGCTACATAACGTGGGCGAAGTCTATGTCATCGACTCCGAGAGCACGGACGCGACGGCGGAAATCGCCCGCTCCCACGGCGCGCAGGTCGTGCAGTTCCACTATCAAGGTGGCTGGCCCAAGAAGCGTCAATGGGTCATGGAATCATTGCCGTTGGCATACGACTGGATTCTCCTCGTCGATGCCGATGAATCGTTGACTCCGCAACTCGAAAAGGAAATCAGACACGCGATTGAAAACCCAACCTTCGACGGCTATTACATCGCTTTGCGGGTCCACTTCCTGGGTCGCGAATTGCGTCACTGCGGTGCCAGCTTCTACAAGCTATCGCTCTTTCGCCGCGGCAAAGGCCGTTACGAGTGCCGCCTGCGCGAGCAGGATATTTCCATGGCAGATATGGAGATCCACGAGCACGTCATGGTCAACGGGAAGACGGCAAGACTCAAACATCCGCTTCTGCACCACAACATCGAATCGCTCTCGCGCTACATCCGCAAACATGATGAGTATTCCAACTGGGAAGCGCGAGTCTGGTTGCAGGATCATAGCAGCGGCTCTGCTGGGGACCAGTTGCCTCCTTCGCTTTTCGAGTCGCAAGCCCAACGCCGCCGCTGGCTGAAGAGAAATTTTCTTTCCATACCCGGTTCGTCTCTTCTCTTCTTTTTGTACAAATATGTTTGGCTTCTGGGTTTTCTCGATGGCGTTCCTGGCTTGATTTTCTGCGTCTTTCAAGGCATTCAGTTTTTTCACGTCAAGGCGAAGATCTACGAATTGAAGACCTGCGCGACAGAAGGCAAAAAGGACTGATTTCATCTATGTGCGGCATTGCCGGCTTAATGAATTGCGGAGACGGGGAAACGCTGGCGCGCATGACGTCCGTCCAAGCGCACCGCGGACCCGACGACTCCGGCCTCTGGGAACGCAAGTTTCCCGACGGTGGTTACGTGGGCCTAGGCAGCCGACGTCTCGCAATTCTTGACTTGTCGGCCGATGGCCACATGCCAATGTGCAACGAAGATCGCACGGTCTGGATCACATACAACGGGGAAATTTATAACTTCGCCGAGCTTCGTCGCGAACTCGAAAGCAAAGGCCACAGTTTCACCTCGAACACCGACACCGAAGTCATCATTCATCTCTATGAACAAGAAGGTGTCGACTGCGTCAAGCGACTGAATGGCATGTTTGCGTTCGCCATTTGCGATTTGCGTTCGTCATCGCCGATGTTGTTTGTGGCACGCGATCACTTTGGCATCAAACCTTTTTACTATTTTCATAGTGGCAAACGATTTGCCTTCGCGTCGGAGATCAAGGCGCTGCTTCAAGTTCCCGAGATCGACGCCGAACTCGATCCTGAATCCCTGCATCAGTATCTAACTTTCCTCTGGGTGCCCGATCCCAAGACAATGTTCCAGCGCATTCTCAAGCTCCCCGCTGGCCACTATGCCACAGTGCGCGGCGGTGAATTAAAGCTGACCCAATATTGGGACTTAACTTTTCCTTCCGCTGATCAAACCTACTCCCGTTCCGAACAGGAATTAACGGAAGAAGTCCGCGAGCGCCTCCGCCGCTCTGTCGAGGCCCAGATGGTCAGCGATGTTCCCATCGGCGCTTTCCTCAGCGCAGGGTTGGATTCCTCGAGCATCGTCGCGACGATGGCGCGCGCGACTCGCCAGCCGGTTCGCACTTATACCGTTACGTTTCCCAAGAAATATCGCGTCGGAGAAACGACGCTCGACGACCCCGATGTTGCTACGCGGTTGGCCGCCCACCTGGGTTGTGAAAATCAGCGCATCGTCGTAGAACCTGACGTCACCGATCTGCTGCCGCGTCTGATCTGGCACATGGACGAGCCTATCGCTGACCCCGCCATTATTACCGCGTATCTGGTTTGCCGCGAAGCGCGTAAAGAATCCACTGTTTTGCTTTCGGGCGTGGGCGGCGATGAACTGTTCGCCGGATATCGCAAGCACCTGGCGCACTACTGGGCACAGATTTATAACGGAATGCCGTCGGCAGCACGGGGCTTCGCCGAATCCGCGTTTGCAACGCTGCCTAATCTGCGTGGCAGTTCATTGAAGGGAAGCTTGCGGCTCGCGAAAAAAATGGCCCGCAGCGCGTCGCTGACTCCGATCGATCGCTTCATCGCAAACTGCACCTACCTGGATGATCCGCAAAAAGCCAGTCTTTACTCTGATGATTTTGCGGCCGCGAGTTTCAAGTCCGACGCAGCCAGCGAGCATCGCGCGGCCTTTGCGCGCATGCAAGATGCTGACTTTTTGCACCAGATGCTCTATCTCGACACCAAGATTTTCATGACCAGCCTGAACCTCACATACAACGACAAAATGAGTATGGCCTCGTCGGTGGAAGTGAGAGTTCCTTTCCTTGATCGTGAACTGGCCGAGTTTGCCGCCTGGACTGTGCCGCCCCGCCTGAAATTGAAAGGCTCTCTGCGGCCCACTACGAAATACATCTTGCGTGAGGCGATGCGAAATGTTTTGCCGCCCGAAGTGTTGCGGCAACCTAAAGCAGGATTCGCCGCTCCGGTAGACTATTGGCTGGCCTACGACCTCAAGGAAATGGTGGACGACCTCTTATCCGTTTCGCAGATCCGGAAGCGCGGTTTGTTTCGGCCCGAAGCCGTGCGGCGTTATGTAGAGGAACACCGCAGCGGCCGCCAGGATTGGTCAATGCAGCTTTGGCAGTTCATCACTTTGGAGTTGTGGATGCAAACATTTCTCGATGGCGGCGCGCGAGAGTTCGAACATGATTTAGTAGTGCCGCAGTCCGCAATCGCATAGCATGATCCCTACTTAGTGAACCATGAAACAAGTTCTCCAACAAGCGCGAACCGGCAACATTGCAGTCGTTGAAGTGCCAGTTCCTCAGTTATTGCCCGGTTGCGTGCTGGTGCGCATCGCGGCCTCGGTTGTGTCAGCAGGCACTGAGCGCGCATCGACTGAATTCGCCAGCAAGAGCTTGTGGCGAAAGGCGCAGGCCCGCCCCGATTTAGTCCGCGAGGTCATTGGCAAAGTCCGGCGGGACGGAATCGCTTCAACATGGCAAGCGGTTCGCAGCCGTTTGGACCAACCGCAAGCCCCGGGCTACAGCAGTGCGGGCACGGTGATCGCCGTAGGAAAGGGAATCACAGACCTTCAGATCGGCGACCGGGTCGCATGTGCAGGTGCAGGATTTGCGGTGCATGCGGAGATAGCCTGTGTTCCTCGTCTGCTGGTTGCGCGGGTTCCGCTGGCCGCGAACTTGTCCTCGGAAGAAGTCTCTTTCGATGCGGCGGCTTTTGCGACCTTGGGTGCCGTGGCTCTGCACGGCATTCGCACTGCGGAAGCGAAATTGGGAGACCTGGTTGCGGTCATCGGCCTGGGATTGCTCGGTCAACTCACAGTGCAATTGCTGAAAGCAGCCGGATGCCGAGTTCTAGGAATGGATTTCAATACGTCACGTTCCGAATTGGCCAGGCATCTGGGCGCGGATGCTGTCGCCGTGTCTGGAGCCGCGATGCGCGATTTATGCCTGGAATATTCGCGCGGCGCGGGTGTCGATTCTGTTCTCATCACTGCTGAAACGTCCACCAGCGATCCCGTTAATCTGGCCGGTGAGATCGCGCGAGATCGCGCGATAGTCGTGGCCGTGGGAACAGTCGGCATCGATATCGATCGCAAGACATACTACGAAAAGGAAATCGATTTCCGCATTTCCCGATCCTACGGGCCTGGGCGCTACGACTCTTTCTACGAGCAAAAGGGACGCGACTATCCCATCGGCTACGTGCGCTGGACTGAAACCCGTAACATGGATGCATTTCTCCAGTTATTGGCCCAGCGAAAAATCAACGTCGGCTCACTCATTACGCATCGCTTTCCCATTGCTCGCGCCGACGCAGCCTACGATCTAATCACCGGCGAAGCCCGCGAGCCCTACCTCGGCGTGGTGATCGAGTATCCGGGCAATGTCGATCAGGGACTGACGTTGGTACGCAAGTCGGGAGCGGAAATCGGGAACTCCAAAACGTCGAGCTCAGATCGAATCTTCGTCGGGCTGCTCGGAGTAGGCGCGTTTGCAACCGGAATTCTGATTCCGGCATTGAAGGCCTCGAAACATACCATGCTGTCCGGTGTTTGCGCGGCAACCGGCGCCCATGCTCATCACGCGGCCGATAAATTTGGTTTCGGTTATTGCACGACCGATCAAACTAAAATTCTGCAGGATCCCAACGTCAATACTGTCGTCATCGCTACCCGACATTATCTGCACGCCAATCAGGTTCTCGCCGCACTTGGGGCTGGAAAACACGTCTTTTGCGAAAAGCCGCTGTGTCTTTCGGAAGACGAACTTCGCGAAATCGTCGTCAGTTACTTGGGCGCTCATGCCAAGCGGCCCGCGCTTACGGTTGGTTTTAATCGTCGCTTCGCTCCCATGACCACGCGCCTGAAGTCATTTTTTGCTAATACTTCCGATCCTCTGTTCCTGCACTATCGCATCAATGCCGGCAGTCTTCCTCTCGACCATTGGGTGAACGATCCGGAACAGGGCGGAGGCCGCATTCTGGGCGAAGTCTGCCACTTTGTAGATTTATTGATGCACGTTGCCGGAGCGCCAATCGTCGAAGTCGAAGCGCAGCCCTTGGGTGATTCGGGCCAATACGGCGAGAGCGTGCTGGTTTTGCTGCAATTTGCCAACGGTTCCCAAGGTACGATCAGTTATCTTTCAAACGGCGATCGCGCTTTTTCCAAGGAGCGGTTGGAGGTCTTCGGCGGAGGAGCGGTCGCGGCGCTTGACGATTTTCGCCGCCTCGAACTTTCCCGTCACGGCCGCACACAGACCATTCGATCTCGTTGGCGGCAGGATAAAGGCCATCGCGCCGAGTGGATTGCATTCGTCGAATCAATTCGCGCGGGCAAAGCGCCGATTGCCTTCGATGAGTTAGTCTGTTCCAGCCTTGCAACGCTGCGCATCAAAGAATCTTTGGCGGCCGGAAAGCGAATTGCTGTTGACACTCCAGCCTTCATCGACTCGGCTCTGCGAGCTGCCCCTCAGAGCGAATGATCCAAAACGCAGGGCCTCGGAGAAAATAGCTAGCCCATTCTTATTTCGACCATGTTCATCCTAGGTCTTAACATGTTTCACGCGGATGCTTCCGCCGCGATCGTTGTAGATGGAGAGGTAGTCTTCGCCATCGCTGAAGAACGCCTCAACCGTCGCAAACATTTTGGTGGCTTTCCCGCTCTCGCAGTCAAAGCCTGCCTCGATGCGGCTGGCGCGAAGATGTCTGATATCGACCATGTTGCTGTGGGCCAGGACAGCGATGCTAATTTAGCCAGGAAGGTTCAATACGCACTCGCCAATCCCGCCAAAATTCTGAATTTTATCCGCCTTCGCCAGCGCAAGCAGTCCATGCGCGATGTGCGCGCTCTGTTGGCCGAGTCGCTCGAACTAGACCCCGCGCAACTTCATTTTCAGCAGCACCATCTGGAGCATCACATCGCACACATCGCCAGCGCTTACTACTGTTCGCCGTGGGAAAAAGCCGCGGGGTTTAGTTACGACGGTTCGGGAGATTTCGTCTCGACCATGATGGCGCGTTGTGAAGGCGAAAACATTGAGGTGCTCGATCGAGTATTTCTGCCGCACTCGCTGGGCAGCTTCTATAGCATGATTTGCGAGTTCATTGGCTACAACAAATATGGCGACGAAGGTAAGGTCATGGGCCTCGCGCCGTATGGGAAAAATTCTTTCCGGGAGCATGTTGCGGAGATTGTTGCACCCAAGGATCGCGGTTTCCACCTGGATCTAGGCTACTTTAAACCGCTAGGCAGTAATCAGGGTATGCAGGTTTTGGCGGATGGGACAGTGCGCCTTGCCCGCCACTTCTCCGACCGCATGGAAGAGTTATTCGGCGCACCGCGCCGTCAGCATGCAGAGATCACGCAGCGCGATATGGATCTGGCATTCGCCCTGCAGCATCGCTTTGAAGAAATTTTCTTCCACATGCTGAACAATTTGCACGGATGCGTTCCTTTCGACGATCTGGTGATGGCCGGCGGATGTGCGCTCAATAGCGTGGCCAACGGAAAGATCTTTGACCAAACCCCATTTCGCCGCACTTACATTCAGCCGGCGGCCGGCGATGAAGGTTTGGCCATCGGCGCGGCTCTCCACACGTTTCATACCGTGCTCAAGCAGCCGCGCCGCCATGAATTGAAACGGTCATATCTTGGTCCGGAATTTTCTGAGACTTGCATCGAGGCTTCAGTAAAAAAGGTTGGTCTGAAATATCAAAGGCTCGAACGCCAGCCGTTACTCGATGCCGTTGCCGCACAGATTGCGTCCGGCAATGTTGTCGGATGGTTTCAGGGACGCATGGAGTGGGGGCCGCGCGCTTTGGGGAATCGCTCCATACTTGCCCATCCTGGATTGCCCAACATGAAAGACATTCTCAACGCGCGCATCAAGCATCGCGAATGGTTCCGTCCGTTTGCGCCTTCGATTCTGGCCGAACACCAGAATGAATATTTTGAGAACAACCATCCGTCGCCTTTCATGCTGCACGTTTACAAAATCCGTCCGGAGAAGCGTAGCGTGTTATGCGCGGTGAATCACGTAGACGACACCGGTCGTCTGCAAACCGTGGCTCGCGATGAAAACACTTTGTATTACGATCTGATCTCGGCCTTTCATCGAGCTACTGGCATTCCCGTGCTGCTCAATACCAGCTTCAACGAAAACGAGCCTATTGTTTGCACTCCCGAACAAGCTGTGGATTGCTTTCAGCGCACGCGAATGGACACTCTGGCAATCGGTCCATTTCTGGTCAAGAAGCCTGTTGTGGAACCACTCGTATGACGGGAAGAGCTCCGGATGCGACGCCGCACGAGTCAGTGTGGGGGTTGCGCCGCGTTGCACGGTTCCCAGGACTGCGGGCGCTGACGTGGTCGGGCAATCTTCTTTATGCATCGCGCGACTATGATTTGATTTGCGCGATGATCACGCCGGGGCAGGTAGTCTCTAATGAATTATCGTGGCGGTCCGTGGCGAGGTTCCATCCCGCCTGGTGGCGGCACATCAGCGCTTGCAGTCGCCTCTCCTCCCGCCTTTTCCGCGACGGTTTTCATGCACTTGCCGTGTTGGATTCTTCTACCCTGGTTGCCGCTGTTCCCGGCGCGATCATTACACTGTCCGCGAACGAGAAACAGTTCCGCATCACGCATCGCATCACCCGCGGCACTCGACCGCTCCACATCACAGCCGTTCCCGGCGGCCCAGTTCTGTGGGGAGAGTATTTTGACAACGTCGCGCGTGACGAAGTTCACATCTACGCTTCTACGGATGCGGGCGCTAATTGGAATGTCGCCTACACTTTCTCGCGAGGCGAAATACGCCACGTACACAACATCGTCCACGATCCTTGGCGGAACTGCCTGTGGATTCTGACCGGAGATTACGGAGACGAGTGCCGAATCCTGCGCGCGTCATGCGATTTGTCGCAGATCGACGTGGTTCTGCAAGGCAATCAACAAGCGCGGGCCGTCGCTCTCTTTCCCGCGGACGACGGCGTTTATTTCTCTTCCGACACTCCCTTAGAAGCAAATTTTATTTTTCACCTCGATCGCCGTGGTACGTTGTCCAAGCTGTCGCCGATAAATGGTTCCTCCATCTTCGGATGTCGCGCCGCTAATGGAGTCTTCTTCTCCACGATGGTCGAACCAAGCGCCATCAATACTGATCGCGAAGTCCACATCTATGGCAGCTGCGACGGGAACAGTTGGAATTCTTTGCTCTCCTGGCGGAAGGATCGCTGGCCCATGCACTTGTTCCAATATGGCAATGCCTTTCTGCCGGATGGGAACAACACGACCGAATTTCTCGCCATAAGCACCATCGCAGTTGAAGCCGACGATTTGGTTACGTCGTTCTATTCGATCTCTTCGGGAAAATGACGGTCCATATCCTCGTGATATAGTTCGAACAATTCCCGGGAATCGTTTCGCTGTGCCAAGCTTCAACTACTATCGCCGAATTGCGAGCGCCTACTTGCTCGGAGGCCAAAGCCATCTCAATTTCTGGCACGAAACGCCAGAAGAAAACCCCAACGCGAGCATCAACGAGCTCGGCCAATACTACATGTCGTTTCGTGAAAAAGCCGATTATGTTGGGCCCTATGACACCGCGCAGATTCCGCTGCTGGATTACCGGGGAAAGCTCGGCCCACAATACAATCCCATCGCCATCGCGCAATACGGACTGGGGAACTACAACTTATTTCGTCGTAACGGAGATCGCGGCCGTCGCGACAATGTTTTTCTCGTGGCCGACTGGCTGGCCGCGCATCTTGAGCAGAACTCGCAAGGGCTCGCGGTTTGGAATCACCACTTCGACTGGGAGTATCGCGACCGCCTGCGAGCACCCTGGTACTCGGCATTGGCGCAAGGGCAGGGAATTTCGCTTCTGGTGAGGGCGCACAAGGAATCGGGAGAATCATGTTACCTTGAGGCCGCGCAGCGCGCAGTGATCTGTTTCTTCAAGCCCGTCAGCGCAGGTGGAGTCACGTTTACCGACGAGCGTGGCGATCTCTGGTTTGAAGAGTACATCGTTTCTCCGCCCACGCACATTTTGAATGGTTTTATCTGGGCTGCCTGGGGCATCTACGATTATTTTCTGATGACTCAGGAAAGAGCCGCGCAAGATTTATTTGCGCAGGCAGTCCAAACTTTATTGCGCAATCTGGATCGCTATGACCTCGGTTTCTGGTCTCTCTATGAGCAATCCGGAACGCGCCTGCCGATGGTGGCGAGTCCTTTTTATCATCAGCTACACATTGTGCAACTGCGTGTGATCCATCGTTTGACCGGCGAACAGAAATTCGCGCAGGTTGCCGATCGTTGGGAAACGTATGGCCGGAGTGCGAGTAAGCGCACTCGCGCCCTGTGTTACAAAAGCGCATTCAAGCTTTGCTATTACTAGGCTCGCGTGAAAATTCTCTATGTTTCGCAATATTTTCCGCCGGAAATGGGCGCACCCGCAGCGCGTGCCTCCGAACTCGCCCGTCATTGGACACAAGCTGGCCACGAGGTTTCGGTGCTGACCGGTTTCCCCAATCATCCCACCGGCATCGTTCCCGCTGAGTGGCGCACCCGTCTGCGACGGTTGACGTATCACGAAAAAGCTGGTCAAGCGGACGTTTTTCGGACCTGGCTGTGGCCCTTGCCCAATCGCAAGGTCCATGAGCGGATGCGAAGCTACGCGTCGTTTTGCTTCTCGGCTGCGTTGCGTGGCATGAGCCTGCCCCATCCCGACTTGATCATTGCCACTTCTCCCCAGCTTCTCGTCGGTCTTTCCGGTTGGTGGCTGGCCCGCGCCAAACGCGTTCCGTTCGTATTCGAAGTTCGCGATCTATGGCCGGAGTCGCTGACTGCCGTGGGCCTCGGAGGAGAGAACTCGATCTTGCATCGATCTCTGTCCGGGATCGCAAATTTTCTTTACACGCGCTCCGACCACATTGTTGTCGTCACGCCCGCATTCAAAGATTTTCTGATGAAGCACCGGCGCGTTCCGGCCACGAAGATTTCTGTCATTGAAAATGGGGTTGAAACCAGCCTGTTTGCCCCCTGTACAACGGACAAGCGATCTGCCCTGCGTCGGCAGTTTGATCTTCAGGATAGATTCGTGGTCTGTTATGTGGGAACCATGGGAATGGCTCACGGATTGGAAACTCTGCTCGATGCCGCGGCACAGTTGCAAAACCAAAACCCGGAGATTCTCTTCTTGCTGATTGGTGAAGGTTCGGAGAAAGAACGGATACGGGAGCTGGCGATTGCTCGCGACCTGGCTAACATTCGTTTCCTCGGTCAACAGCCGCGCGAGAAAATTCCGCAGCTCATCTCCACTTGTGACGCTTGTCTCGTCCTGCTCAAGAAAACGGAAATATTCAAGACAGTCATTCCCACCAAGATGCTGGAGTTCATGTCGTGCGCACGGCCGGTGATACTCGGTGTCGACGGTCAGGCGCGCGCGATTGTGGAAGAAGCAGGAGCTGGAATGGCGATCGAGCCCGGGAATGCTACGCAACTTGTGGCTGCGGTAAGGCAACTCGCGGCGAATCCCGAACTGTGCCGATCTCTCGGACGCAACGGCCGGGAATACATAATCAATCGACTCTCTCGACGCGGCACGGCGGAAAGATACATTAACATTCTGGAAATTCTATTGTCCGTTACGCTCGAAAAAGCCAGCGAAGCTGCCGCCTGACAAACTGTTTTTCCAAAGCCACCTGCCCATTATGGATGCACGGCGTAGATACTAACTGCTGTGGCCATCGACATCGCAGCGCTAAACGTTGCTCCAGCCAGTACTCTGGCGCCGCTCACCGGCACGAAAAGAATATCGTCCGCCTGCAAAGTGACATCGGGCGCCTTGGCCTCCAACATTTTCTTCAGAGGAACTTCTCTCTCAGTCATTCCCGTTGGCCCCTTGTGGATGATTCTCACGCCGCTCATCTTCGCGGTTTTATTCGTTCCGCCGGCCAGTGCGATCGCTTGCAGCACGGTGAGCGTGCCGTTATCCACCAGCAGGCCACTCGGACGCCCCACATCCCCGACTACGTAAATGATCGGAGCGCGCGGCACCATGATTGTGTCTCCCGGCAGCACTTCCACGTCTTTCGACAGGTCGTCGGCCAGGTTACGGGGAAGATCCAGATTCACGCTCTGCGTCTGATTGCGGCGTGCAATGCTGACTTTGCGGGCCGCAGCGGGGGAAAATCCGCCCGCCAGAGAAATAATTTCATACAACTTGTGGTCGCCCACATCGGGATAAATTCCCGGACGGCCGACCTCTCCCAAAATCGTCACGCCCTGCGACGATGACTCATCCACAAAAATAGTTACGTGCGGGCTGCGAACAAAGCCTCCGTCCCCCAGACGTTTTTCGATTAAACTCTGCGCCTCTTCGACTGTGAGGTCACCCACGTGAACGTAGTCGATGAGGGGAAGGTAGATGTCTCCCGAATTTCCTACCCTGGCCTTGGTGGTGAGCTCGGGAACGTTATAAACATTGACTTCGATCAAGTCTCCCGCGCCCAGCTTTAACAGCGACGAATCAAATGCGCCAGTCGCCCCTGAATCGGAACCCTTCGCTGCGTTTTTTTCCGCACCAGGAAGATTCTGCTGCGCTGCCGCAGTGCTTGTGGGTGCGGCCGAAATTGCGGGCGTGATTGGCGCGCCGGTCTGTCCCGAGGGAATCGTGCTTTGTCCCGCCTGTCCTGGCACCTGTTGCGCCGCGGCGGGTAAGTGAAAAACCGTGGCGAAAGCAACCGTTAACACCGCAATGGTGAACCTAAAGCCGCTGCGGCGAGGCAATCTCACAACCATCCTGTGGCCTCTGATGTTGGACTCATTGATGAACGTGCAACGATTGAACGATGCAACGAAGTTTAGCACGGACTGGCACCGACGACGGTTGAGGTTCTCGGTGTCCGGCGGAGTTTTCCACATTTTTTTCACTGGGCGGGAATTGAAAATTTCGCAACGTTCCTGCTAAAGTTCCGTCACTCTCGTGGGTCACAGGAATCCGCTAACTCACTACCAACCAGCGTGCAGCTTTGTCATACTCGCATAGAGCGCGTTTGTTGCTTGAGCAAAATTTTAGCCGGCGGGCAGAGGGGGCCTAGTTGGCAGTCACGTTTCTAGGTGTTTTTTTTCTTTCGTTAGCGTCTTCCTTCGTGCTGACGCGCTATGTGCGCGACTATGCCACCGCCCACGGGTGGGTCGCGGTTCCTTCCGGAGGCCGCCACCTCCACAGCAGCCCCTTACCTCGGCTGGGCGGCATTGCAATTTTCTTTTCGTTTGCCCTGAGCATAGCTGTCTCTTGGGTGCTCGCAACCCACAATCATGACCTGCATTCTGCGTTTTCATTCAAGACCCTGGTTGTCATTCTCGTGCCCTCGTCGCTGATTTTTTTGCTTGGCGTTTACGACGATGTTCACGGCGCCGGCCCCTATTTGAAGTTTTCAGTGCAAGCCGTAGGAGCCGCGATGTTGTTCTTCGGCGGCCTACGCATCGTCAATGTCCCGGTCGCTTTCGGTTCGCACACTTTGCCTTGGTTTGTCGGCCTTCCTCTGACGGTACTGTGGGTATTGGCCATTACCAACGCCTTTAATTTGATTGATGGTCTCGATGGCTTGGCGGCAGGGTCGGCACTTTTTTCGACTCTGGTAGCGTTCGTGGTGGCGCTGTTAAATGGGCAGGGTTTGGTTACGGTGATGTCGATTGCTCTTGCCGGCGCAATTCTGGGATTTCTCCGTTACAACTTCAATCCCGCGACCATCTTTCTCGGAGATTCCGGCAGCCTGTTTATCGGGTTCGTGCTGAGCGCCCTTGCGCTGGAAGGCGCGCAAAAGGCTCCCACCATTGTCGCGGTTGCCATTCCTGTTGTCTCGTTCGGCTTGCCGATTCTGGAAACATCGTTGTCTGTGATTCGCCGCCTCATCAGCGGCCGCCCTGTCTTTACCGCCGATCGCGAACACATTCACCACAAACTTCTGCAGCATGGCATGAGCCATCGCCAAGTCGTGATTTTGTTGTATGGAGTCTCGGCCATCTTCGCCATGCTGAGCTTGTTTCTGCTGTGGCCCACAGGCAGTTCGCTAGGCTTGGTGCTGGCCGTGCTGGGAGTCGGGATCTGGGTCGGCGTGCAACACCTCGGCTATCTGGAATTCGGCGAACTCGCCCGCGTTGCCCAGCGCACGCTCGACCAGCGCCAGATTTTCATCAACAACATGTCAATCCGTCGCGCCACGGAAGAATTAAAAGTTGCGCGCGATTATGAGCAGGTCCGCAAGATTTTAGTCGCCGCCTTCGGCAGTAACGACTTCGACGGATTCGACATGCAGATCGCATTGCTTCCCGGCGAACCTGTGCCCTTTGGAGCGCCCGATCCTTCGCTGCCTCGCCGCAGCGAATTCTCCTTCCGCTGGAGCAAAGCTGGAGGGCCGAAATCCTTCGCTGGACTCGGCATTTGGACTCTTGCGCTCAACCTGTTGAGCGCCTCCAATCGCAGTTGGGGTCTGCTGCTCATGCACCGCCTTTATTCGCAACGCGATATTCAACTCGACATCAATCTGCTGACCACCGCCTTCGCCACCGCCCTCGCCAATGCTTTGGAGCGCACTCTGGAACCCGCTGCCGATGTGATTCCATTGCAGGCGGACTCGCCTCTCATGGCAGCTCAAGCCGGCTAGTGATAGGCAGGGCGCACTTCCGCCTGTAGAATTTCTATTGTGGCTCGCGGTGGTTAGAAACGATTAGGTGCTGACCATTGCCGCTGGATCGCTTTCCGGAGATTTTCTTACATGAAGAATTCGTTCCATGCCGTCATCGTCGTGCTGACACTCGCTCTCGCCGCCTCGCCGCTGTTCTCGCAAACACCTCTGGCTTCCCAAACTGCCACGAACTACCAGTCTAAATTTCCCGGCGATCCTGCCCGCTCCGACTCTGAAGCCGCTGCTCTCGCCTACATGCGCGTAGTCCTGCGCGCCCAGCATCGCTTCGAAAAACAATATGGACACTTCGCCGAATCCCTGGCCGAACTCGTCCACTCCGGTTCGTTCACCAAACGGATGGTGAATCCAGACCGCGGCGACTACACAGCCAGCTTCAAAGGCAAGAAAGACAGCTTCGTGCTCACCATGACGCCCCGCCAGCTGGACGCGCAACACCGGTCGTTCTATGCCGAAGACGATGGAAAAATCCATGCCGAAGAAACCAAGCCCGCCGACACCGATTCTCCGGTGGTGAAGTAGCTAACGGACGCTGAGCAATAAATGCCGTGGCTTTCCCGTGGCTCCTCTGTGTTCCCCGTGGTGAAGATTTTTTCTTAGACGCCTCCCGAGAACCGGCATCCATACTTTTCATTTATCATTGAATCCGCGACAAGAACTCATGGAGGATCAATGCCCGCAACGATCGGCGCGCCCGCGCCAGAATTTTCCTTGAAAGATCAGAATCAGCAGGAAGTAAAGCTCAGCGACTATCGCGGCAAGAAAAACGTCGTCTTGATTTTCTATCCGCTTGACTGGAGTCCGGTTTGCACCAACGAGCACGCCTGCATCGTCAATGGCATGAAGCAATTCGAAGATCTCGATGCCCAGGTTCTCGGCCTTAGCGTCGACAGCGTCTGGTCGCACAAAGCCTACGCCGAGAAAATGAATATCAAATACCCGCTGCTCGCCGACTTTCAGCCGCGCGGCGCCATCGCCGACCAATACGGCGTTTACCTCGCCGATAAGGGCATCACCGGCCGCGCCATCTCCATCATCGACCGCAATGGAAAACTCGCTTGGCACAAGAACTACGACATCCCCGTTGTACCGGATATCGCAGAAGTCTCAAAGGCCCTAGCTGCGGTGAAATAAGCCTGAATGAACAAAAATGCCGGCTTCTTTCTTGCCAGATTTAGCAAGACAAGCCGGCATTCTAAATCTAACTCCCCACCTTAACCTCCGCCGCCTTCTCCCCGCGATACACCACCACCAGCGGTTTTCCTCCATTGGCATACCGCACCGTCTTCTCATCCGACGATGCGCCCGCGTCCGGCACGCCCATGCCCGCCGCAAAATCCGCCTGCAGTTCATTCATCCCCGGCTTCACTTCATGTTGCTCGACTGCCTGCCAAACATCCGCCGGCCAATGCTTGTACAACTGATGCGGATCCTCGATGTAGAAGATCTCATCCGAATAAATTTTCCACTGCCCGTCGCTTTCCATTCCAATCGGCACAACATAGTCCTTGCTTTCTTTCTCAAACATTGCCACCATCTGCCGTTTTCCGCCCGGCCCGAGAACTATTGAAACATCCTTAATCTCCAGCTTCTCAATAGGGCCGAGCAACCCGCCCTCATGCGAAAAATCAACGCGCTTCGCCGCCGCATCATACAGGTAATAGGTGTATCGATATCCTTCTTTCACCCACACCGGCTGCGCGGTCAACTGCTTCGCCGACTTCAAATCAAATGGATAGAGTTTTTTCGGCGTGACGTAGTAGTCGGCATTCGCGTAGCCGACATTCTTAGGTTGCGTCCGCTTCTGCGTCGCCAGATTTTCTTCATGCCGGGTATAAAGAATGTAGCCCGCGCGCAGCCCTGCGACCGCAATCGCCAGCCCCAGCGCCAGTTGCAGCCTTTGTTTTCCTTCAGGACTCATGGAATCGGCTCCCGATTTTCGGCTGCCGGCATCCGGAAAGCCGGGCGCCGAAAACCGTAGTAGTTATCCCCCAATTTCATCCCACGCCTCATACGCTGTTTTGCCCGCCGCTTCCGTAATTCGCTTTCCCGCGCGCGCCGCCATCTCCATGACCTTCATGCTGCGATCGAAATAATCCGGCAGCGATTTGCGCACATTCTCAAATTTCTCCGGATACTCCGCAGCCAGCACCGCAAGTCCCACACCCGTAGCCAATACCCCCGCCGCATGTTTCCGCTTCATGAACAAAAGCGCGCCGGCGCTGATCGACCCCATAATTACCGCTTTCTTCCAGTTCTCCATGACTCCTCCAACAATGATTTTCTCGCTGCGATTGTACGCCAGAGCGTCGTGTCGCCCATGTTCGATGCTTATCATGGCGCTGACGGAACGGATTTTGAGAATTTTCTAAGCCATCTCAAAGATCCTCTGCGTCCGTGAGTGTCCGCATACTTGTATACTTCCCGTTCGGCTAAGGAGACTCTCATGCGCTGTGTTCCCGTCGCACTCATCTTTTTACTTACATTTTCTGCTCACGCGCAAAAGCCGCGCGCCCGCGACCTAGGCGTTCCGTTCGACGGTACACCCGGCATGAACAACGCCATCACTGATGTCGCCGGCGTCGAGGTCGGCCACACCACGCTCATCTCCGGCAGCGGCAAACTCGTCGTCGGCAAAGGCCCCGTGCGTACCGGCGTCACTGCGATTCATCCCCGCGGCAAGACTTCTAACGACGCCGTTTTCGCCGCCTGGTTCACTCTCAACGGCAACGGCGAGATGACTGGCACGACTTGGGTTGACGATTCGGGTTTCCTCAACGGCCCGGTGATGATCACCAATACTCACAGCGTTGGCGTCGTTCGCGACGCAGTCATCGCCTGGAAGGTCAAACGCGGCGAACCCGACATGGAAGGTTACTGGTGGTCGCTGCCCGTCGTTGCCGAAACCTGGGATGGCTGGCTCAACGATATTAACGGCTTTCATGTGCATCCAGAAGACGCCTTCCACGCCCTTAATGCAGCTCACTCTGGCCCTGTCGAGGAAGGCAATGTAGGGGGGGGCACGGGCATGGTGTGCAACGAATTTAAAGGCGGTATCGGGACTTCGTCGCGTGTGCTCGACGCTAAGGCTGGAGGCTATACCGTCGGCGTTCTCGTGCAGTGCAATTATGGTCGCCGCGATCAGCTCCGCATCGCCGGCGTTCCCGTGGGCAAGGAAATTCCCGAGCATCCCGCCTACGGAGAAGACACGGGATCGATTATCGTCATTGTCGCCACCGACGCTCCGCTCATCCCAACCCAACTCAAGCGCGTAGCCAAGAAAGTTTCGCTCGGCCTTGGCCGCGACGGCAGTTACTCTGGTGACGGCTCCGGAGACATCTTCCTCGCTTTCTCCACCGCTAATCCAGGCGCGGTCGGCACCAAAGGATTGCATCAGCTTACGATGCTGCCTAACGATTCGCTCGATCCGATTTTTCTTGCTACCGTACAGGCTACCGAGGAAGCCGTGGTCAACGCCATGGTTGCTGCCGAAACTATGAAGGGCATTGACGATCACGAAGTCATTGCACTTCCGCACGACCGCCTAATCGAGGTTCTAAAAAAATACAACCGCTTCGCGAAGTGAAGATGGCTCGCGTGGGGACGGTCCAGGCGGGGAGGGATGCCTCCTCCCGCCGAACTCAGGCAGGCGACACGAACTTTAGCTCCCGCCGCATTACCTTCGCCCCGCAACCCCGGTGTGGATTCAATTTCTACTCTCGCCGATACAATCATGCGAGTGAGAAACTACACCACCAAACGCATCCCCGGAGGCATGCAGTTTACCTGCACCCACTGCCCGCACAGCGTCACGACGCTGGACTTTGACCTGCGCGATGGCAACCTTCGGACTCAGGCTGCCACCAACCTTAATCAGCACGCCACCAAAATCCATCACGAACCCGTCACCGTCACCTCGCTCGACGTGCAACAGCGCATTTGGCGCACCTAGTTGCTCTTCCTTCATTACTTCTAATTTCGACTATTTTGTCGTTAGTTGAGGGCTACTGGGTGCATCGCTGGTGCTCCAGCGCGGCCTCGCGATTGCATTGCGCAGGACCGGCCGGAGTTCCTGTTGGTGGCTCCAAATCGTTTCACGTCTTGACTTTCGTCCAGGCGCGCTTTCTATTGACACAAATATCCCTGCTCCAATAAATTTCACACGATCAATTGATCGCTACCGTATGTTGGCGTCGTAATCCTCTCAATCCGGAGATTCGCAATGCGGCGGATGATTTACCTCAACCTCCCCATCCTGTTTTATGCGATGGTTCTTAGCGCGTTCCTTAGCGCCGGCGTTATGTGGGCAGCTGACCCTTATGAAGTGACGGTCGAACGGGGAGTGACGGCCAAGATGCGCGATGGCGTCATCCTCCGCGCCGACATCTACCGCCCGAAGGCAGAGGGAAAGTTTCCCGTTTTGCTGCAACGCACGCCTTACAACAAGAGCAATGGCGTGAGCTTCGGCGTGAGGGCCGCAGCCCGAGGGTTCGTGACCGTCGTGCAGGATGTTCGAGGTCGCTATTCTTCTGATGGCGAATGGTACGTCTTTAAACATGAGTCCGAGGATGGCTACGACTCGGTAGAATGGGCCGCGGCGTTGCCTTATTCGAATGGCAAAGTAGGGATGTGGGGCGGTTCTTATGTTGGGGCGACGCAGATGCTGGCGGCGATTGCTCATCCCCCGCACCTGGCCGGGATTTGCCCGGTCGTTACCGCCAGCAATTATCACGATGGATGGACCTACCAGGGCGGCGCTTTCGAACAATGGTTCGACGAGTCGTGGACTTCCGGTCTTGCCCAGGACACATTAGATCGCACAGTCGCACGAAATACCAATGCCCTGCCAGGCGTTTGGAATCTGCCTCTGAGCAGCTATCCGCTCTTTAATCTTCCGGATTCCCCGTCATCCGTCTACTCCGCTTCCGCACTTGCGCCGTATTTTCTGGATTGGCTGGCTCATCCCAGTTACGACGATTATTGGAAACGCTGGTCCATTGAAGAACACTATGCCGACATCAATGTTCCCGCATTAACCGTGGCCGCCTGGTATGACATTTTCCAGGGAGGGTCACTGCGCAACTACTCGGGCATCCGAACTCACGGTGGAGATGTGGCGCGTCCGAACCAGCGGTTGCTTGTCATAGTGGGTGGGCATGCTGGAAACGGTCGGAAAATTGGCGAGCTTGATTTTGGCCCAGCCGCGGCGCAGTACGACGAAGACGAAGTCACGCTGAGTTGGTACGAATATCTATTCAAGGGAATCCAGAATAATTTCGCAAGCGAGAAGCCAGTCAAAATCTTCGTGATGGGGCGCAACGCCTGGCGTGAGGAAGATGACTGGCCTTTGGGACGTGCTCACAGCACAAAGTATTTTCTCCATTCGGAAGGCGCCGCAAACTCTCTTCGAGGTAACGGCAGTCTTTCTGCCGTACCTCCGCATTCCGAATCGCCGGACCGCTATTCTTACGATCCATCCAACCCCGTGCCCACAATTGGTGGCCCCTTATGTTGCGATAGCGGGCATTTGGCGCCAGGGCCGCGCGATCAACGCGCGGCTGAAGCGCGTGAGGATGTGTTGGTGTACTCCACTCCGGTGTTTGCTCGCGATACGGAAATCACAGGGCCGATCAGCCTCGAGCTCTTTGCAAAATCTTCTGCCGTGGATACGGACTTTACGGCCAAGCTGGTGGATGTCGCTCCCGACGGCTTCGCGCAGAACCTGACGGAAGGAATCATCCGTGCACGCTATCGCGACTCGCAGGGAAAATCTACTCTTCTGAATCCCGGAGAGACTTACAAGTTCACCATCGATTTGTGGTCGACCAGCAACGTGTTTCTCAAAGGGCACGTGCTGCGGCTGGAAGTTTCGAGCAGCAATTTCCCTCGCTTCGACCGGAACCCCAACACTGGAGAAGCATCGGGCACGGGACAGAATTTCGTTTCGGCCACGAACTCTGTCTACCATGATGCCGAATACCCCTCGGCGTTAGTATTGCCGGTTATTGCCTCTCCTTAACAAAGGGCCGCTACTGGCGGGCAGACTGTCGATAGCGAGCGGCATTGCAGTAAACGTTATCTTCGGGTAAATTTGAGAACCCAAAGGGAGTACACATCGTCATGGCTTTGGCTTCCAGACGGCGGTTCCTGCGCCAGACTGCTACAGTCGGTCTCGCATGCTCGGCCAATCTTTTCCTTCGCAATTCTCTCTGGAGCCAGTCCTCAACTTCGGCGGGTAGCGGACCGATTCGAATTTTCATCGACACTCGGCGCACCGTCGGACAAATTGACCGCAATCTTTTTGGTTCATTTCTGGAGCACCTGGGCCGCGCCATCTACGAAGGAATTTACGATCCCGGCTCGAAATTGTCTGACGCCAACGGTTTTCGCAAAGATGTGATGGATCAAGTGCGCGAAATTGGGGTGCCCATCATCCGCTACCCGGGTGGCAACTTTGTTTCCGGTTACAACTGGCTCGATGGCGTCGGCCCTAAACAGGATCGTCCGCGCGTTCTGGACAAAGCATGGAATTCGCTCAACTCCAATCAGTTCGGTACGAACGAATTCATGGCGTGGGCGCGCGCCGTCGGGACTCAACCATTGATGGGCTTGAACCTGGGGACTGGTACTGCGGAAGACGCAGCGGCCTTAGTGGAATATTGCAATATTGAAAAGAATACGCGCTGGAGCGATCTGCGGCGCAAGCACGGCGTTGCCGATCCTTACAAAGTCGATCACTGGTGCCTGGGCAACGAGATGGATGGTCCCTGGCAAATCGGGCACATGACGGCGAACGAATATGGGTACAAGGCCGCGGATGCAGCGCGGCAGATGCGCTACGTCGATCCGGGTCTGAAGCTGGTGGCGTGCGGATCGAGTGGACCGGCCATGCCTACGTATCTCGAGTGGGACAGGGAAGTGCTCGAACAATGTTACGACTACGTGGATGCGCTCTCGCTGCACCGCTATGTCGGCAATACTCCTGAAGAAACGGGCAATGATAGTGCGAAATATTTGGCGTTGAACCTGACCATGGATCGCCAGATCGAGGAGACGTTGGCCGTCTGCAATTTGGTTCGCGGACATAAGCGTTCGCTCAAGAAACTTTGGTTGTCGTTCGACGAATGGAATGTCTGGTACCGGGCTCGCAGTGGCGATGCGACGAACGGACGCCGGCAGGAAGCGCCGCACTTACTGGAAGAAATCTACAACCTGGAAGATGCTCTCGTAGTGGGCGGCATCATTAATACACTTCTGCGGCATGCGGATCGCGTGAAGATTGCCTGTTTGGCGCAGTTAGTCAATGTGATTGCCCCCATCATGACGAACGCGAACGGCTTGTTTCTTCAGACGATTTTCTATCCCTACATCTGGGCGCTGCAATATGCGCGAGGGGCGACGCTCGAGGTTGTCGTCGAATCGCCTTCAATTTATGAGGTCGCGGGCATAGGCCAGGTTTCTCATCTGGATGTGACGGGCAGCTTCAACGTGGATGATGGCAAGATCGCGTTGTTCTTGCTGAATCGTGATTTGTCCAAGCCGCGGGAGGTCGAAATCAATTGGGAAGGCGCGTCAGGCGCACGTTTACTTGCGTCTTCAGTGCTCACCGGCGATGACTTGAAGGCCGTGAACAGCTTCGAATCGCCGAAGAAAGTTGTGCCGCAGGCTGCCGGGAAGATTTCTACTGGTGCCGGTCGCACGACTATAGAATTGCCGCCACATTCCTATTCGGTATATCAATGGGGGACATAAGCTTCAGCCCCACGCAGACGTAGAGGATTCGTATTAGGGTATGCCTTCAGGCATACTGCGGCCTCTGAACAAGCAGTCGAGCCTTTGGGGCGCTGCGGTTTATGAGACGGAATCAATTGAAATCGCGAAGCTCCATAAAAAGCTGCAATCTGCTGTTCATCTGCATAATTCTTTGCGCGCGGAGCCTGATCTCGCAAACAAGGCCGGCAAACCCAAGAGCGGCATCCGCAACATCATTGGCAATGACTCCTCCTATGGGCTGGAACAGCTGGGACAGCTATGGCACCACGATCAAAGAAGATGAGTTCAAGGCAAATGCCGACTGGTTTGCCAAACATCTGAAACCGTTCGGTTGGCAGTATGTTGTCGTGGACATGGAATGGTTCGTCACCAATCCTGTTGCCGAAGGCAATTCAAAAAATTCCCAGTTCAGCCTCGATCAGTACGGCCGCTACACGCCCGCCGAGAACCGCTTCCCATCTTCGCTCGACGGTGCTGGACTTAAGCCGCTAGCCGAATATGCTCACTCGCTCGGGCTGAAATTCGGAATTCATATTCTTCGCGGCATTCCCAAGAAGGCCGTGGAAAAGAATCTGCCGATTGCAGGATCGGCTTATCACGCTGCCGATGCCGCAGATGCATCCGACACTTGTCCCTGGAATCCTGACAACTACGGACTGGACTCGCGCAAACCGGCCGCGCAGGCCTACTACGATTCCATTGCGCGCTTATACGCGGAGTGGGAAGTCGATCTCATTAAAGTGGATTGCATTGCGAGTCGTCCGTATAAAGGCGACGAAATTCGAATGCTCAGCGAAGCTCTCAGAAAAACGGGGCGGCCCATCGTGCTGAGCCTTTCGCCGGGCGCCGCGCCCCTCGATAAGGTCGATGAGATGCGAAAGTATGCGAATATGTGGCGCATCTCCGACGATATTTGGGATCTGTGGCACAGCACAGTTCCATACCCGCAGGGGTTGGGAGATCAGTTTGCCAACGTTGCGAAGTGGGCCGGCCTGGCGCAACCGGGGCATTGGCCCGATGCGGACATGCTGCCACTGGGCCGGCTGGATCCTGCGCCAGGCTGGGGGACGGCGCGAGACACAAGACTTTCGCACCATGAGCAACGCACGCTGTTTACGCTGTGGTGCATCTTTCCCTCGCCGCTCATGATCGGTGGCGATCTGCCTTCTGCGGATGACTGGACGCTTTCGCTGCTCACTAATCCCGAAGTGCTTGCCGTAGATCAGCATTCGACTGGAAATCATTCCGTGATCAGCACTGAGAAGACAGTGGCGTGGCTGGCGCAGTCTACATCGGGAGACGGCCAATATCTTGCAATCTTCAATATTAGCAAGTCGAGCGAAGCGCTTCGCTATGATTGGAAAGATCTCGGGCTCACCGGAAAAGCATATAAGCTGCGCGACCTCTGGGACCATAAGGATCAGGATGCCGCTGGTTCACTGACCGTGACTTTGCAACCGCATGGGAGTGTGCTGTATCGTTTGACTCCGGTTGAGTAGCTACCGCGAATCAGCGAGTCATATCCGCGGGTTTGGCGAAGCAGACTATGCAAGTTCCATCAGCGGAGAGGGACGCGCGATCGAAGCAGCCGCAAAGTGACCACACGCTATTTCCCGCCGGTCAGTTGGGTCCGTTTGCCCTGGTCACCGTGCTGTTTTTTCTGTGGGGCATTCCCAACAACCTAAATGACGTGCTCATCCGCCAGTTCATGAAGTCGTTTGCTATTGCGAGATTTCAGGCAGGGCTCGTGCAGTCCGCGTTCTACATGGGATATTTTGTTCTGGCCGTGCCTGCCGCTCTCCTGATGAGGAAAGTAGGCTATAAGGCGGGAATCGTCATCGGCTTGCTTTTGTTCGGGACCGGCTGTTTTCTATTCTGGCCTGCCGCGCTCGCGGGTCGTTATGAATTCTTTCTCTGCGCGCTGTTCGTGATTGCCAGCGGCCTGTCTTTTCTGGAAACCGCGTCGAATCCGTTTATCGCACAACTGGGTGATCCTGACACGTCCGAACGGCGCCTGAACTTTTCCCAGGCATTCAATCCCATCGGCGCGATCACTGGAGCGCTTATCGGGACTGTATTCATTTTTTCCGGCATCGAACTGAGCCCGCAGGAAGTTGCCGCCAAGAAAGCTCAAGGTCTGTACGAAGCCTATTTGCAAACAGAAACATTGCGCGTCATCAAACCTTATCTGATCATCGGGGCCGTAGCGATCTTCTGGGCAATCCTGATCTTGCGCACCAAGTTTCCTGCTATTCAGAGCGAACACGAGGCCAGCACAGGCGACCATGGTCGTTTCGCAGAACTATTCCGCTATCCGCATTTCTTGTGGGCCGTCGTCGCGCAGTTTCTCTATGTCGGTGCCCAGGTTGGGACTTGGAGTTATTTTATCCAATACGTTCAGGAATCGACGCATCAGCCGGAGAAAATCGCAGGCTATTTCCTGACCGGCACCTTGGCCGCGTTCGGAGTGGGAAGGTTCACTTCGGCCTACCTCATGCGTACGATCACGCCGAACAAGCTCATGGGCGCGTATAGCGTCGCCAATATCGTGCTCGTTTCTTTCGGAGTTTTGTTCCCCGGATGGTTCGGTTTGTGGTGTGTGTTCCTCACCAGCTTCTTTATGTCGCTGATGTTCCCCACAATCTTTGCGCTGGGATTGAAAGGGCTGGGACCGAACACGAAGATCGGCGGCTCTCTTCTGGTTATGGCCATTGTCGGCGGCGCAGTGCTGACACCGCTAATGGGATTCATTTCAGAGCAGTTTCACAGCATTGCGTGGGCCTATCTGGTTCCGCTGGCCGCCTACATTTTCATCGCCCTGTATTCTTTCTTCGGCTCCCGGCAGAGTGTTGCAACAACTTGAAAGAATCGCAAGAAAGGACGATCTATGTTTGCTTCGAGATGCGGCCGGTCTTTGTTGATTTCAGCATTTTGTGTCGTTCTGTCGCCATTTGCGGTCTTCGCTCAGACATCAACGGCTGATGTCCCGACTGCTGACCAAACACCGCAGGCCATCGATCAAACCTGGCAAAAGGCCAGTTCGAAATATGACGCGGCTCGCACAGCTATCCTGCAAAATGTCGATCACGTCAACAGCGCCGGCCCGTTTCGTCCCGACTGGGAATCGCTCCAAACCTACAAAGTTCCCGACTGGTACAAAGACGAGAAATTCGGAATCTTCATCCACTGGGGCGTATATTCTGTCCCCGCTTTTGGCAGCGAGTGGTACCCGCGGCTGATGTACCTGCAGGGCTCGGATGAATACAAACACCACATCGCGACCTACGGGACGCAGGATAAATTCGGATACAAAGATTTCATTCCCTCATTCAAGACAGAGAAGTTCGATCCTGCTGCATGGGCTCAGTTGTTCAAAGAATCCGGTGCGAAGTATGTGGTTCCGGTGTTCGAGCATCATGATGGCTTCGCCATGTATGACTGTGGACTTTCCGATTGGACCGCCGTGAAGATGGGGCCGCATCGCGATCTGTGGGGAGACTTAGCAAAAGCGGTTCGCGCGGAGGGATTGCATCTTGGCGCGTCGTCCCATCGTGTGGAACATAATTTCTTTCTCGGAGTCGGGCGTACGATTCCTTCGGACATTAACGACCCGCAGTATGCCGCCTTCTACGGGCCGGCGCATCAATGGGTCGAAAACGTAAACAACACGCCACTCTCCGACGACTTCACTTTCGTTTCCAAGGCGTGGACTGACGACTGGCTTGCCCGCTCGGCGGAGATCGTAGAAAAGTATCATCCGGAAATCATGTACTTCGATTGGTGGATCGGGCAGCCTTCGGTGCGCGAAGATCTTACGCGCTTTGCTTCGTTCTATTACAACGAGTCCCTGAAGCAGGGCGGGGCGCTTGGGGTGATCAATTACAAAGATTATGCAATGCAGGAGCAATCTGCTGTGTTGGACATAGAGCGAGGACAGCTTTCTGGGATTCGCCCGCTCTACTGGCAGACCGACACCTCTGTGAGCAACAAATCCTGGGGCTACATTGAGAACGACACGTTCAAATCGCCGGAGTTCGTGATTCATCAGTTGATCGACATCGTCAGCAAGAACGGAAATCTGCTGTTGAATATTGGCCCGCGATCTGACGGCACGATCCCCGACGGCGTGCAGCAGGTACTAAGAGAAATTGGTGCGTGGCTGAAGATGAACGGCGAAGCCGTCTACGGCACAAGAGCGTGGAAAATATTTGGCGAGGGCCCGACTAAGGTGACCGAAGGCTCATTCCACGATACGGATACGCATCCTTACACCGCTGAAGATTTTCGCTTCACGAAAAAAGGCGACGTGCTGTATGCCATCGAACTGGGTTGGCCGTTGAATCGAGAAGCCGTCATCCAGTCGCTGGATGCCGCGGTAGGACATGCGAAGATAGCATCCGTCGCCTTGCTTGGCTCCGATGAGAAACTCGCGTTCGAGCAGCGAGAAGATGGATTGCACATTCATCTGCCGGAGCGGTCGCCGGGAAAGTATGCATATTCGTTCCGCATCCGGTTTGAATAAGACTTACGACCTCAAGCTGGTTGGCAACTCAAGATCTGCCTGTGGCCCGACCTTCCGGAACTCATAAACTCGAATCGCCGGAATTTTCTTTACAGTCTCGAAGACGTTCTCCTTGCCTGCCTCAACGAAAATGGGATACTCCGATTCTTCAAAAGCACATTCGTGCAACTCCCGACAATCGAGTCCATTCGAGCGAAAACATGAAACGACTTGCTCCGTTGAGTGGTTCACGGTTTTGATCTGCACGGCACCTCGTTCATCTCGAAAGCCAGGCCGCCAACCGCTGGTGTAAGCGCCTGGATGCATTTCGGAAATCACAACTTGTCCTCTCCATTTGATCGTTCGCGCGAGTTCGCGCGCCATCAGGTTCAGATGTTCGATGTGATTTAGGACGAAAGAACAAACGGCAAAATCGAATGTGGAATCTTGAAAGGGAAGCCGCAGACAGTCAGCGAGCACGATCCGCCAACGGATCCCAGCTTTTTTCATGGCAATTCTCAGCATGGCTGCCGATGCGTCAACTCCAACAACCGAACTGGCGCCCAGTGTCAACAGCGCAGGTAGCCATCGTCCCGTGCCACACGCGAGATCGAGAACCCGTTTCCCAGATAGATCTGGAAGAATATGTTTGAAATGGCGTTCTTCGAGAGCCAGGACAGGGTTGGGAGTCCTATCGTAGATCTGGGCCCAGCGCTCATAGCCTTCCGACACGCCTACGCATTCGCCGTTGAAAGCAGGGGCAACAATCGTTTTCACTTTGCTGTTTACAACGGGCAGTTCGTGTTCTTTCGACGACAGGCAGTTCACAAGCTTTCCGCTTTGGGTTTCCGCAAGGCGATCATCTGTTGAGTCCACTTCAGCTCCATTGGGACGGAATATATTCCGAGCTGATATCTCCAGCTACTGAGGACTTTGAGCACAAATCTTCCCCAATTCGGCAGCCGAATGTCCTGTGCCGTGGGCCAGCGGGAAGATACGACCAGTTCAAAGTTATCGATCAATTGTTTAGTAGTGGGTTTCAGCCAGGGCGTTTTTGGATCCTTCTGCGTGGCAAAGCGCTGCCAGCGTTCGGTCGCCCACTCGTCGGGAGTTTCAGGAAACTTAAAATGGCCTTCCAGTCCGCCATACATTTGCGCACGCTGCGGAACAGGTGTGTAGTGCTCAACCACAATCTCGGCATCCGGATTCAGTTGCTTGAGTTGACGAATGAACTTGATGCAATCGCGCGTATCGCCCTCCGGATCCTGCGGATTTCCGAAGATGATGGAAAATTCGGGAATGATGCCAAAGCGGCGAATACGCGAGGCGAGGGCCAGCGTATCTTCGGCGTGAAGGTCTTTGTTCATTTCCTTCAACACCTTGTCTGAACCTGATTCAGCGCCAAAAAAAATCATGGAGCACCCAGCGCGGCGGATAGCTTCGAACGTCGCATCCGAGTAGCTCATCATGATGTCCGTCCGAGCCTCGCACCACCAGCGCATGTTCAAGGGAGCAATTCGATCAGCCAGTTCCCGCGCATGATCCTCGCGCAGAAAAAAATTGTTGTCATAAAACTGGATGGAATCGACTCCATAAGAGCTGGCCAGGTGACGAAGAATCTGTTCCGTGCGCGCAGGAGCCTCTAGCTTTTCCCGGCTGCCCGAAAAAGTGACCACGCCACAGAAATTGCAGCGGAACGGGCAGCCGATGCTCGCCTGGTGCACTGCGGTTCTGCGGCCTAAAAACGTTGGCAATACGTATTTTTCAGCGGGAATACGGTGATAAGGATAGTGAGGAAAGTCATCGAGCTTCTTAAAGGGCCGTTCCGGGTTGTGCAGTTGAGTGTTTGTCGAATCTTTGTAGGAAAGGCCCGCAATGTCTTTTAAGTCCCGCCGTCCTCTCAGAGCTTCGAGCAGTTCTAGGAACGTTTGTTCTCCCTGGCCCCGCACCGCAAAATCCACATATGCCGCATTCAAAGTTGCCTGCGTGTAGTTCGACGCGAAGTAACCGCCCCAAACAATCGGCACAGTCGGGAATGACCGGCGAACTTCGCGGCAACTCGCCACGGCGCCCACCGTCTGCGGCCCGGGCATCACCGTGACGGCCAAAAGCTCCACGGTGTGCTCACGCAGAAGAGCCAGAAGAGTCTCGGTTGGCCGCGGATCGAGGTTCCCGTCTACAATGGCGAACTCTTCGCGCCCCTCAAGAACCGCTGCAATCGCCAGGATCGACAAAGGAAATCGTCGATTGCGAGGCTTGGTTGCTTTCGGGTTGTAGAGAAGGATCATAAATGCCGATTGTCGATCGCGCCGCTGAGGGCTGTTGTTGTTCAATCAAGCGAGATGATGCCTCTCAGCAGCTTGTCGCGGTCTCCGGTCCCATCATCTTGGCGTCCACACTGGGCTTGGGAAGCTTTACGATATTTTTTAACTGCCGATTCAGCCAAAGTTCGATTGGAAACCGGTAGAAGTCGTGATTCAGCCTGACGCGCGCCGGATAGGCGGTCAGATGTTGGACCGCCTTAGCAAAGCGGCCGGGGCCATTTGCCGCGATGGGAGCGCGATCAAACGCAATTCGCAGATAGTCGCGCATGGTTTGCACACGTTGATGCTCTTTGCCGTTGAGCCAGGGCAGCACAGTGTATCTCGGGAAATAATTCACCCAGTCTTCGAGCGTCTTTGGCACGTCGATACCAAGCGATGCGGCCTGATGGAAGATTGGAGAACCGGGATACGGAGTAAAAATGTTGGTCCAGAACTCCGCTCCTGGAAACTTTTGACAGATATCCATCATGAAGTTGACCGTTTCGCGCCGCTCCTTATCGCCTTCTCCCGGATAGCCGAAAATGATGTTAAAGGAGGGAATGACACCGGCTTTCACGCAACGTTCCGTGGACTCGTAGATGTCCCCCAATACCTGAAAATCTTTGTTCATGAGCTTCATTACGGTGGGAGAAGCAGTTTCGATTCCCTGACATATCTGATGCAGGCCGGAACGGCGCAGCAAAGTTAACTCCGCGACACTGAGGCGGGCGGTCAGGTTGGTTGTTGCTTGAACGCTCCATTTGAAATTCGCGCCTTTGCGAATCAGACTTTCCGCGATTTGCAGCGACCGCGGGAGATCGACCAAAAAGTTGTCGTCCGCCATCCACAACAATTCGAGCCGGTAACGTCGCGTGAGGTCGATCGTTTCTTCCACGACTTGTTCAACCGGCAAAGAATTCCATTTACGGCCGTAGACGCCTGCGTTGGTGCAATACGAACAGTTGAAAGGACAAGCGAGACTCGATACATACATCGTCCAACGGCGACCGCAAACGCGCTCATACGCGTCGAAATCGGCGAGTTGATAGGCTTTGGCGGGCATCTTGTCAAGAGTCTTTAGCGGCCGCTCCGGAGTAAGATGAAGTTTGCCATCCCGCTTAAAGCCAATCCCCAGCACATCATCCAATTCGCTACCGTCCTGAAGATGCTGGACAACTTCGAGCATGCTGTCCTCGCCTTGTGCGCGAACAATGATGTCGACATACGGGGCTTCGAGGGTCTGGCCGGGCAACAGCGATGGATGCCAGCCACCGAGGATGACAGGGAAATCCGGGTCCCATTTTTTTACCGCCTTGGCGATCTCAACCGTGTCGCGAATCATCGGCCCCGTAACGACGGAAATGCCCAGGCACAGCGCGTCCTGCACTTCTTCCAGAATCCGTTTCTTGTAGTTTGGCGTGATCGTGGAATCGATGATCTTGATTTCATATCCGGCATTCAACAGCGGCGTTGAAATCGCCAGGATTCCCAAGGGCGCTGTTGCTTCGATGCTGGAAAACGAAGGAACAAAAAAGACGATCTTCTTCGAAGCCTTCACACGATCACCTTTCAGGCATGTTCGTTGCCGTCAGCCGTGCACGGTAAGTGCCAAGCAATAGGTACGCGGTCCATGGACCACCAGAACCGCCAAAATGAAAACCAATGAAAACCGAAGACCGAAGATACCAGCCCTGCCGCGTGAGATTGTTTCCTACTTGTCAAAGTTATGTAAAAGGGCAGGTCAATGGCGCAAGAGGACTCCGTGGCCTTGCTGCGAAGTGACAGAAATTTAACAAGACAGTGACAAGCACGATTCTTTGCGGGCGTAACTTCCGTGTAATCGCGATCACTTGCAGTCCGGGAAGCGCCTGGAATGTGGACGGCGCGCGTTCGCGACAAAATTCTTTACCGAGCGATACGGGCAACCAAAAGCCGTCACTGGGATACTGTGAAGAAAAAGGTCGTCCTCTTCTATCCACCGTACGATGGACCGCCGCTGAGCGCTCCCCTTTGCCTGCTGTCGCTGGCGTCGCCGCTCTTGCAAGCCGGATTTGAAGTCAAACTGGTCGACAATCTAACCTCGCCGGATTTCGAGAATGTGATTCTCCGCGAGATTCAGGACGCGCTTTGCCTAGGCATATCCGTGCTCACGGGCCCCATGATCGGATCGGCGGTCCGAATCGCGAAAGAAGTGAAGAAATCCAAGCCCGATCTCCCTATCATCTTCGGTGGCTGGCATCCTAGCCTGGTTCCCGAGCAAACTCTGAAACCCGATTTTGTCGACGCAGTGGTTCGAGCCCAGGGAGAGTTGACGTTGCTTGAACTCGTAAACCGCATTGCCGATGGTCAGGGTTGGCACGATGTAAAAGGCCTCTCGTTCAAGGATGGCGATGGAACGCATCACGAGTCTGAACGTCCGGTAACGAATATTAACGATCTGCCGGCGCCTGCCTATCATCTGGGGAGCTTCGATACGTATGCTGCGGCTTCTGGAACGCGCCAACTCGGCTATGCCAGTAGTCTGGGTTGCCCCTACGCGTGCAACTACTGCACAGACATGGTGTTTTACAAGCGCCGCTTCAATGCCTACCGAGCGGATCGCGTGGTGAATGACCTTTCTGATTTAGTAGAGCGTTACCGAATCGAAGAAGTGGCATTGCTCGACTCTAACTTTCTCGTCGATATCAAACGCGCTTTAGCCATTGCTCGGGGCATCGTCTCCACCGGCGTTCGTTTCCGCTGGGACTTCCAGGCGTCCACAGACTTCTTATGGAAGATGAGCGATGACGAGGTCAGGCTCCTCGGCGAGAGCGGTGTAACTCACATGGGTTTTGGCACAGAGTCAGCTTCGCCGGACGTGCTGAAGCTCATGAACAAGCATCATCAACGCGTCGAGCAGATGGTCGAGACTGCACGGAAATCGGAACTGGCCGGCATTCACGTCACGTTCAATGTCATTCTCGGTTATCCGGGCGAGACGGAAGCGGATCGCCAGCAGACTTTCCGCATCATGAGCGAGATTGCACGCGAGTACTGGAATATCAGCTTTTCTCCCAACATTTTTACGCCTTATCCGGGAATTCCAATCTGGCCGCAACTGAAAGAGCTTGGCGTTTGCGAACCGCAAACGCTGGAGGCGTGGGAGGATCTGGCCCTGGGCCACAATGTCCTTCCCTGGCTCCAGGGTGAAGAATTGCAACGGCTGCGGCGCAGCCTGGAGTACTTCCTGTTGAATAACCAGATTCGCAAGGCTACTCGGAAGCACGCATGGCTGCGGCGTGGATTCCGCCGAGCTTTGGGCGTGCCTGTTCGCTGGCGGATTGGCAGGAATCGATATTCATTTCCGTGGGAGCTATGGGTTTCGCGCACGGTCGAAAAAGTAGTGACCCGGCGGTCCCTTTTGACTGGGCAGAAATTGAGTGAACGCATTCAAGAAGTGTGTTGAACAAGAATGTTTGAACAAGAATGAAGATGAAACTAGCGAGGCGAGATTAGCGTGGCTGATGTTCTTTTAACTCATTCCTACCACTTGTACTTCGACCGCAAGCAAACGCGGAAGATGCAGCCTTATCCTCCTCTGGGCACGCTATACGCGGCGGCTCTGTTGCGCAGCGCTGGGATTTCGGTCGCGCTGTTCGACACAATGTTGAACAATCCCGAGGAAAAGTTTCAGTCGGTGCTTGACGAGCACTGCCCGCGGATTGTCGTGATTTACGAAGACAATTTCAACTACCTCTCTAAGATGTGTCTTACGCGTATGCGCGAGGTGGCGTATCACATACTCGAAGCGTCTCGACAGGCGGGATCGACTGTACTAGTCAATGGCTCCGATGCCTCCGACCATGTCGCTGACTATCTGGAAAAAGGATTCCGCTGCGTGTTGCTCGGAGAGGGCGAATGGACTCTCTTGGAACTGGTGCAACAACTTCTGCGGGATAACGCTTCCGATGTTTCGCACATCGCCGGGCTCGCTTACGTGCATTCGGAGACAGGAGAACAAGTTCGAACTCCAAGCCGTTCGCTTATGGGAGATCTGAATCTGTTGCCGATGCCGGCCAGAGATCTGATTGATGTCCAACAGTACAAGACTGCATGGAAGTCATCGCACGGATTTGTTTCGTTCAACATCGTTTCCAGCCGCGGCTGCCCCTATCGTTGCAATTGGTGCGCTAAGCCCATCTACGGTGATCACTTTTCGGTGCGATCGCCGCGCAGCGTCGCCGAGGAGATGCGCATTCTAAAGTATGATTGCGGAGCGGAACATCTCTGGTTTGCCGATGACATCTTCGGTCTCAAGCAAAAGTGGGTTTGCGAACTGGCCTCTGAAGTAGAGCGGCTGGACGCTGCTATCCCGTTTAAGATGCAGTCTCGCGTGGACTTGATGAACGTGGAGACGGTCCGCGCGCTGCACCGTGCCGGTTGTGCAGAGGTTTGGATGGGGGTCGAATCGGGCTCTCAGAAAATCTTATCCGCTATGGATAAGGGCACGCGCGTCGATCAGATCGCCGTCGCGCGCCAGAATCTTCGCAAGGAAGGCATTCGCGCTTGCTATTTTCTGCAGTTCGGATATCCAGGCGAGAACTGGCAAGACATTCAGCAAACGATTGCGCTGGTTCGCGACACCCGCCCGGACGACATCGGTGTTTCAGTTTCTTACCCGTTGCCGGGAACCAGATTCTTTGATCAAGTGCGCTCGCAACTCGGTGATAAAACAAACTGGTCCGACAGCGAAGACCTGTCGATGATGTTCCAGGGCGCCTATACCGATGAATTCTATCGGTCGTTGCATGACGCCTTGCATGCTCAGGTCGATGCCTGGCACTCCGGTCACAAGGTGGGCGTTCCAGCCAAGGCCAATGGCAAATATGGAAGTCCCGGTCTCGATGAAATGTGGGCACGGGTGGTGCGCCTGGAAAAAACATGCCGCAATTCTCAACCTACGGTGCTGAAGACGCTTTCCAGTGACTCCCTGGTGCAGCAGCAGCTAGCGGATTTTGTTCCGATTGGCTCGTCGGACAATCCCTCGGGTACTGACTAATTCACTCGTGGACATGAATCTACTTCTCACTCACGGATACTTCCTATACGAGGATCCAAAGGAACTTCAGATCATGAAGCCTTATCCTCCTTTGGGTCTTCTTTACATCTGCGCGCACCTCCGAGAAAAAGGCTTTCAGGTTGAGGTATTCGATTCCACATTTTCCAGCCGGCAACAACTTTTCGACGTCATTGAGAAAGGTCCGCCATCGGTTTTGGGTATATATGCGAACTTGATGACGCGCACCAATGTCGTGGAGATTCTGCGCTGTGCAAAAAATGCCGGCTGGCAGACGATTGTGGGTGGGCCCGAGCCGGGGGCATATATAGAAGAGTATCTCGATGCCGGGGCGGACGTTGTGGTCATGGGAGAAGGGGAAGTGACAATGGAGGAGTTAGTTCCCGTTCTGCATGGACAATCCAGCCGGCAGCTCGACGAGATCGCGGGCATCGCGTTCCGTTCACTGAACGGCGATGTCGTCCAGACCAGGCCACGCGAGCAGATCCGAGATATCAATACCCAGCCGTGGCCGGCGCGCGAAGCGATTGATATGGACCGTTACGTTGCCGTCTGGCGCGAGCATCATGGCACGGGGTCGGTGTCCTTGATTACGGCGCGAGGTTGCCCGTATCACTGCAACTGGTGCAGCCATCAGGTGTTTGGCAAAACTCACCGCCGGCGGACACCGGCATCGGTAGCCGATGAACTAGCCTGGTTGGTTGAACGATATCACCCCGACATCGCGTGGATGGCCGATGATGTTTTCACGATTCATCACGGTTGGCTTTTTCAGTACGCCGCCGAGTTGAAGACGCGCAATCTCAAAGTGCCATTCGAATGCATCTCCCGTGCTGACCGTCTGAATTTAGAAGTCGTCCGAACGCTGGCCGAAATAGGCTGTTTCCGCGTGTGGATCGGTTCCGAAAGCGGCTCCCAGAAAATTCTTGATGCCATGGAACGTGGCGTGACGGTCGATGAAGTTCAGTCCGCCATAAGTCTTTGCCGCGTAAATGGCATCCAAACTGGAATGTTCCTGATGTGGGGATACGAAGGCGAGGAGTTGGACGATGTCGAAGCTACCATTGAACATGTGAAGAAGACTGATCCGGATATTTTCTTTACGACCGTAGCGTATCCAATTCAAGGTACTGCCTATTCCTCTCATGTCGCCAATCGCCTGGAGCGTACAAAACCGTGGAGTGTCAGTTCGGACAGAGACGTGCGCATTCGCGGCCGCCACTCGCCCCGTTTCTACCGTCTAGCCGATCAACTGTTGCGGAGCGAAGTTGAACTGGAGCGCAGGCGGAGAAGCGCTGGCGCTGAAGCCTCGATGATTATGGAATTGCAAGATCAAGTGGCAGACTTGCGTACCGGCCTGCACGCTTCCTCATGCGAGGTGGAAGCTTGACCGCCGCGATCAGCCCCGCCGCTGAAGTCCACTATTCCTCGGCGTTCGACGTGATCGCCGAACAGTATGACGAAACCTTTAGTTCGTCAATCATTGGCCAACTGCAGCGTCGTCCGGTTTGGGATGAGCTTAGAAAAACTTTCCGTCCCGGAGATCGAGTGCTCGATCTTGGTTGCGGAACCGGAGTAGATGCATGTTTTCTGGCTGAGCGTGGCGTAGACGTGGTTGCTTGCGATAATTCGATGCGCATGTTGCATGTTGCTCAACGACGAATTGCGAATCTTCCGTCGGCTGCGGGCTCAGTTCAGTTGCGCCTTGTGGCGGCAGAGGAAATTTCTATCCTGAACGATTGCGCTCCCTTCGATGGCGCTCTTTCAAATTTTGGCGCGGTCAACTGTATTGCCGACATTGCGAAATTGGCGGGTGACTTAAGCTTTCTTCTCAAACCTCGGGCAAATTTGCTGCTATGTTCCATTGGTCCCATGTGCCTGTGGGAGACGGGATGGTATTTACTGCACGGAAAGTTTCAGAAAGCATTTCGCCGTTTTCATCGAGGCGGCGTAGAAGCGAAGTTCGGTGATGGTGTAGTCCAGGTGCATTATCCCTCCGTGCGGTCCCTCCGAGACGCCTTCGCTACTGATTTTTCTCTCAAGAGCATCCGGGGAATTGGTATTGCGGTGCCGCCGAGTTATCTCGAAGAATGGGTACGCCGATTTCCGGCTATGGTGAAGTTGGGTGCGTACGCTGATCTGTTTTTCGGGCGTTGCCCGGGAATTCGCATGGTTGCGGATCACGTGCTGTTACGGTTCGAGCGAAGGGTATGAGAGAAACTTTAACTTCATCCATCGCAACTGTGTCCGTTCCGCAGCCGGCGGCTGGAGTATCTGGTTCAGTACTCCAGTTGCAATGCCCTGTCTGCCGCCAGGGGCCGTGCCGTAAGCCGTTCGCTTCCGAACCGATGTGCTCCGCGTGTGGATTTGTGTTTTCAGAGAGCAATGGAATCTTCAACGCATTGCCGTCTGATCGCGAATCGATATTCCGCCAGTTTGTTTGTGAATACGAATCTGTGCGCGCACAAGAAGGCCGTGGGTCCTACCGTGCCGACTATTATCTTGCGTTACCGTTTGAAGATATTACCGGCCGTAACGCGTGGCAGTGGAGTATTCGAGCACGTACGTTTCGTTTTCTTCAGAAGAAGGTTTTGCCGGGAATCGAAATCTCTCATCCAAAAGGCTGCGACATCCTTGATATTGGCGCGGGTAATGGATGGCTCTCTTATCGGCTGGCCCAGCGTCGGCATCGTCCCGTGGCCGTTGATCTGGTGGACAACGATACGGATGGCCTCGGCGCAGCGCATCATTATTTTGATTTTGACGCCGTACCTCCATTTACTCGGTTCAAGGCCGAGATGGATTGTCTTCCGTTCATGCCGGAACAGTTTGACATCGTAATCTTCAATGCCTCGCTTCACTACTCCATTGATTACACGCGCACTCTACGGGAATCGCTGCGATGTCTGCGAAGGGATGGGCACTTAATCATTGCCGATTCGCCGTTCTATTGGAGAGAGGAGAGCGGACAGAAGATGCTGCAAGAAAAGCGAGCTACATTCGAACGACAGTTTGGTTTCCGCTCTGATAGCGTTCAAAGCCGGGAGTATATTACGCCGGAGATGCTGAAGGATCTGACGGATCATCTGAACCTCAAATGGAGCACTTACAAGCCTTGGTACGGAATGGGCTGGGCTCTGCGGCCCGCAAAGGCAAGATTGATGCTGCGCCGAGAGCCATCGAAATTCTATTTACTGCACGCGCAAAGAGAGAACTGAATCGTTTTGCCACATGGTCTTGCGAGGCCTGCCGGTAATGTGATGCTTCACATCGGTATTCGAGGATGACAACGCTAATATCCATCACGGCCCCGGAATCCGGAGTTCATAGCGCCGACCTCGAAGCCCATCGCGTCACCACGATGCCGGTTGTCGTTATTTCTCCTCACAATCAATGCGACTGTCACTGTGTGATGTGCGACATATGGAAGATCCGTGACGCGGAAGAAGTTTCCATCGCGGATCTTGAAAGCCAGATGGAGTCATTTCGCAACTTGGGTGTTCGTTGGGTCGCCTTTACTGGCGGAGAACCGCAGAAAAACCGCCATCTCGCTACATTGGCAAAGATGCTTCGTGAAGAAGGAATCCGCATAACGCTGCTTACGGCGGGTCTGCTTCTGGATCGGGAGGCTGAGGCGGTTGCCGCAACTGTGGATGACGTTATCGTGTCTCTCGACGGTCCTCCGGCTTTACACAACCGCATCCGCCGCGTCCCGGAAGCATTTGAGCGGCTGGCCAAGGGAGTCGGCCGGCTGCGCAGCCTGCAACCAGACATGCCGGTTAGCGCCCGGTGTACTGTTCAAAAGCTAAATCATTGTTTTCTCCGCGCCACCGCGGTCTCGGCCCGGGAGTTGAGTTTGGATTCCATTTCCTATCTCGCTGCGGATGTCACTTCGTCCGCGTTTAACCGGCATTCGGTCTCAGAGACGGAGCGCGGCGAAAAGACGGTGCTCAATGTGGTCGAAGTAGAAGCTCTGGATCAGGAAATTCAGCGTCTGATTTCCGAACATGCCAGCGATCTTGCTTCCGGATTCATCGCGGAAAGTCCGGACAAACTGTATCGCATCGTGCAGCATTTCCGCGCCGGCCTTGGACAGTGCGAGCCGGTTGCTCCCCGCTGCAACGCCCCTTGGGTCTCAGCCGTTGTCGAAGCGAACGGAGATGTCCGGCCTTGTTTTTTTCAGCGTCTGCTGGGAAATACTCGCGACGGTTCTTTGCAGGAAATTCTGAACAGCCAGTATGCTCTGCAGTTTCGCAAGGGACTCGACATCGCGACTGATCCGATTTGCCGACGCTGCGTATGCTCTCTCTACATCCCGAACGCAGAGACATTCGGCGCGAACCATCCCGTCCCTCGTGCCGCTGGCGGAAGGGAAGAGCAACATGGCTGACCCAGTTGCACTTGATTCCGGCATCTCTTCGGAGTTTGCCCTCCCTTTGGAATCGCCGGGGCTGGACCTCGATCCCATCGGCTGCGACTTCGAGCTTCCGCTGAAGGCTATTTTCTATCCGCTCGGTTTCCCAGTGGAAATTGCCACCAATTCCACAGATGTCTTGGCAGCAGCGGGCGAGAATTGGAAATCATTTCAGCGTGAGTTTGATGTGCCGCCGGTGCAACTCCGCATCGCTGTGCGTACAGGCTCCATAAATCCATGTCTGCCTCCGCCCACCTGCCGGGGGCAACGCAATTTGGTGATGTTTGTAGCGGGGCCGCATGACTTTGCCGTTTGCGATCTCACCTCCGGGTTCGCATCGTGCTGGCTGTTGGAGAGCACAGTCGAGAACGCTGCGTATCTCCGGTATCACTTTCTGGACGCGATGGCTTTGCTCCTGATCGAGGCGTGGTACTTGACTCCAATCCACGCAGCCTGCGTCGCGTTTCATGAACGCGGTTTGCTGTTGTGTGGAGATTCTGGAGCGGGAAAGTCCTCACTATCGTTTGCTTGTGCGCGCCGGGGCTGGACATTCGTGTCCGACGATGCAAGCTTCCTTGTCCGAGGAGCCAAACACAATATTGTCGTGGGCAACCCTCATTATCTCCATTTTCGCGAATCCGCGACCGAGTTATTCAGTGACTTGAAATCCCATCGCCTCACTTCACGGATCAATGGAGAGATTGCGATTGAGCTGACAACATCTCTGCTGCCGGAAATTCGAACCGCGGCGCAGTCACACATTGATTGGCTCATTTTTCTCAATCGCCGTTCCTCATGTCATCCGAGTCTTCGTCCGTTCTCAAAGGAACGCGCATCCGCGTTGTTGCAACAGGTGATTTGCTACGGAGAGCAAGGCGTTCGTGATGCGCAGAAATCAGCGCTAGTGGATCTGCTTCGCGGAGAAGTATTGGAATTGCAATACAGCGACTTGGATTCTGCTGTGGGTTGCCTCGAAGCGTTAGTTGATAGCCGCTGATAGTTGGCAGGGCCAAATTTAACTAGTCCGCATTAGCCCACATATCCCGCCAAAGTTTTTCCTCTTGCTCCGCCGGCCACGCAAACAGCCGTCGCGGAAAATCTTCCTTGGGTATGTTCCATCGTGCCTCATATTGGTATTCACGTAACCACGTGGTTATCTGATCAGCTGCCTGCTGGTGGTGAACTTCAACGATGATACGCGGCCGCTGGGACGCGAAAAGCCGAGCGCCGCCGCGTAGTACCTCGTATTCGCCGCCCTCCACATCGATCTTGATCAATTGCGGTGGAGGCTCGCCTGTCGCTACGAAGTCATCCAGCGTAATGGCCGGCACGTTGATGATTTCCCCACTCGCAAGCACTGGGCGATTTCCTGCCGCTTCAACGCCTCCCTGAGACCGGACCGTTGCACCGCGACGAAAGGAGATTCCGTTTTGTGTGCTGTGCGACCACACGGCGGCATAAACGACGCGAAGTCGGCCCTCAAATCCGTTCCTCGCTGCATTACGGCGCAGGCGTTGAGCGTTCTCTGGCTCAGCATCGAAAGCTACAACCCGGCCCGATTCGCCCACCATGTTAGCGGCGCCAAGAGCCATAGCTCCGACGTGGGCGCCGACGTCATAGAAGACGGCTCCCGGCCTGAGAACGGCCGAGATAGCATTCTGCACTTCGGGTTCATGTTCGCCACGCCAGAGGAATCCTTCGCCGGGAACAGCGATTTCTATCCACATTTCCTTCGATAGTCCGGACTGAACCCGAACCCAAGCCTGCACTGTCCTGGTGGAAAAGCGTTGAATTAGCTGCTGGAACTGCTCAAGCTTTCGGCTGGCGCCAGGCCAGCTGTGCAATGCACCTTCCGCGGCAGACTTCTTTAGGACAAAGAACATCCGATAAAGCAGTGCACGGACGCTGGCCATTTTAGTATTTCTATCTTCCGTTTTTGCTCATGCCAGTCAGCGAGGAGGAAAGATCGCACCTCGTTAACCGTTCCTATTGGAAGACGAAGTCTACAGTCTGCGGGGTACCTTCTCCGACTGTTATTTCCTGCATTTTGCTGCCCAGCTTTTCATGCCACGCTTGTAGCGTGTAACTGCCGGGCGGAAGGTCTTTTATTTCGAAGCTGCCGTTTTTGTCCGTCACGGCGAAGTACGGATTCTTTAGAACGGCAATGTAGCTCCGCATCCAGGGATGGATGTTACACTTCACCGAGATAGCTATCTCTTCGCGGGCAAAGACCTGTTCGAGAGGAGTGCCCGAAGGCTGAGACACATTCCACTCCCGGTTGTTGTTCGGCATGGGATGAATATTGTGGGTGGTCGTGTCACTGTTCACAACGTTGAGCTTCTGTCCCGCTCTCATGGCAAGCACATGGGGCTTGTATTGGCAGCCCTTCTGCTCCATAACTGCTGGCTGATCAGGAATAGGGAACGTGGCGGTTCCAAGTCCATCGGAGACAAATACAACAACATTTTCGAGATTACCGTTCGCGTCCGTGAGCACATCCTCTGTGGTTGCGCCCGAAGGATGTGCTTTGGCGCAATACGGATCTGCGGACATGTCGATCCGCGTGGGCCTCGGAGCAGTTCCCTTGAACTTCACAACACCGGTTACCGCCGCTCCGCCGCCCGCCAGAATAAAGCCGCTTCGGCCTGCGGCGCACAGCATAATCGTGGACACGACAAGTACAGTGAGTACGGGTAGATGAAAGGAATATCTGCTCACATATCCTCCAGCAGTAAGGTTTGCAGACTACGGGGCATGAGGGAAATCATTGGAGCTTTCCCTCGGACTTGGCACGGTGGAAGAAACTTCGGTTGCCTTCGGCAAATATTTGAATGTAATGCACCACATCCCAAATTTGATCAGGCTTGAGAGAATCGGCGAAAGATGGCATCGGAGTGCCGTCCAGTCCAGTCGACAGATCTTTGAATACATCGCGCGGAGTTTCGCCGCACTTGAAATATGGCGCCTTAGTAAAGTCGAAGGGCAGAATCGGATAGCCTTTGCTGTCGGTCAGAGTGAGCGCCGACGGACCGTTTCCCCGTCCTTCTTTTCCGTGGCAACTCCAGCAATTCATGCTTTGAAACAGTGCCGCTCCTCGTTGAACGCTTTCGGCTGAGGTTGGTGGTTCTGGCGGAATGACCACGGAGGCGACGGGCGGCTCCTCGTGAAACCGCGGAGAGAAAGTCTTGATGTATGCGATCAGGTCCGCCCGCTGCTGCCGGGTCAGAGGCCTCCAGGGCGGCATGGCGCTGTTATAGATTCCTCGGCTGATCGTGTCGTATAGGTCGCTATCCGTCGGAAGATCTCCGCTGGGAGTTGATCGGCATTTGAATGCAGCCTTTGTAAAGTCGCGTGGCTTGGGATCGAGGTGCGGCGCGTTCTCCCCGGCGCCGTCGCCATGCACGCCATGACAAGTAATGCAGTAGCGCCGGTACAGAGCTTTGCCTGCGTTGGCGTTTCCGGTGAGGCCTTCGATCTTGCTTTCCTGGGCTGAGCTGAACAAGCTGCAAGACACAAACAATGCCAGTGCGACTCCACTACTTCTAATCATGATTCTTGTCCTGATTCTCATCTCATCAAAAATCGAAATCAAATCCCATGAAGAAACTGCTGCTCACTTCGTCCCTGCCCGTTAGCGGAGCGGCGGCAGCGGAGCGGGCGAGCGAATACTCCTGGTGCCACGCCAGTCCGGCCCGGCTGCTCATAATCGGATACCAGCGATAGCCCGCGGTCCAGACCTTCACATTGCCCAAATCTTTGCGCGTCGCAGGGTTGGCCTGCCGCGACATTTCCACGGTTTCATACCTGCCGAAGACGATGAACTGCGGATTGTAGGTATAGTGTGCTTCGACAAATCCTCCATTCCATGCCGGTCCCACAGCACCCGCCGGAAGATTGAACGGTTGGTTTGCCTGCACTCCGTTTCCGAGAAAGACATTGTCCTCGCCATGCATGTAAAAAGTGGTGAAATCGAATTTGTTCACGTACCAGAGGCCATACACGCCGGTGCGGCTGAAACTTCGATTTCCCAAACCAGTTCCTGGGATCGCCGCTCCATTGTCGGTCTGAGAAAACGTGGGACGCTCCCCAACATATCCGTATACGCCGACCCGTTGCAATCCGAGCTTCGGAATTTCAAATCCCTGGGTAAAATCGGCGTAGACATCGTAGGAGTTGGTGGGAGTGTCCGGCGCCCCGTCGGTGCTATTGAGCACTGAAAATGAATAGCGCGTGTAGTCGTTGCGCGAATGACCCATCAGCTCGACGCCCAACTGGTGATCGCCTAATCCAAAAGAAACGCTATCGCCCGCAGGAGTGAAATGATAGTTCCGATAAAACCCTCCGGTATTACTGAGCGTCAGCTCGCGATCTTCGGAAACTAATGTGTCCAATTCGAACTTACCCACCTTCAGGTTGAGCCAGCGCGAATCAAGCAAGTTGTCGAAACGAACAAAGTAGGTAAGAAGGTGAAGTTTTCCGCTGTTGTCCAGATCCGGTTGGACTGCAAAAGAGATGTTTTTGTACAGTGTGCCCGCCGTCCAAATGTCGAGTCCGGATATGTTGAATCCGGACGTTGTGATTTGCGACTCCTTTTGGCCACCGGCTGGATTGCCTGGAACGATATCAACAGCGACGCGATTGCTGGACTCGCGATCCCACTCTGGTATGGTGCGGAACGCAATGGGGAAGTACGACGTTTGCTGATAGATTGGAGCGTCGCGCCCAGTCATCAACTGGTAGCCGTTGTCTTTAAATGTCTGGCCAAAGTTGTTGAGCTTGGGCCACGCTTCGTGACAGTCGGAACAACGAAGATTGTATTTTCGGGCAAAGGCGGGAACACCAAAAGCTGGAACCGCAGTTCCCAGCACGGCGGTTGCGATCACACACACGGACCAGCGCCATCTTCGTGCAAAACCCATCTGCTTCTCCCAATTGCTGCCGTGTCCAAATCCAGAAGCATGATCCAAACAGGCTGGACTGACAGTTTTATTTCCGTCGAGGTTAGTCCAGGCGATCAGGAGGCTTTGTCATCCGATTGTCATTGTTTTGTTACTTCACATGCAGCGCATGCCTCGCAAGAGTTAAAGCAGAGCCCGATTGGAAGTTCTTGCAGACCATCTCCAGCAACACCCGTGCCAGAGAGTGCGCGGAACAATCTTCAAGTGATAAATTATTCTCGCGAACAAGTAGACAAGATACCGGCTGTAGTTGTGTGTAACCGACTGTTCGTGGGGAAAGATATTCGGCGTCCGCAATGCCATTGCCGTATCGACCGGCAGGACTGCTCGTGGAAACAATCTTCCAAAAACTACCCTTCTTTTGTCCGCTCCGGAATCCATCAAACTGCTGTGCAGCCAAACGGCATCTTTGCTGGGTCGCAACCAGCCCATCGGAGATGGAGCAGTGGCGGGATTTTCGAACCACCGCCGTGTGCCCAGCGGAAGACGCCTGACCTCTGCCTGCGCCGCTTCCGCAAGATCGCAATGAAACCAGGTTGTCGCCAACAGGAAGGAAACCGACTCGATGCGCCGGAGTTCGTCGTCGTGCATCTGCACCCAACGGGTCCAGAAATTGTCGTTCCGTGAATTGTGATGCAGGAACCATGCCAGCTCATACACCTGGGACGTCACGATTCCCACCCGCAAGAGATCGCGAAGAAGGTTGAGAGCCGCGTATCCGAGACTGTCAATCGGACTGAGCGCAGAGAAGGTAATCTCCTCAAGTCGCCGCACAACACGTCTTTGCCAAAAGCTGCTCAGCGATTGCGGACCACAACGAGCGGCCGCACGATCCCAAAGACTGTGGTGCAGCTCTACCGTTAGTGGCATATTCGGGTCATATGCGTTTCCCCGCCATTTCCAGTCTGTTTTCCGGCGCAGCGTGGGCAAATGATCCCACGGCATGTCATCGAAACCGTGCTGCGCCTTATAGCCAATAGCGGAGAGCGCATCCCGGGCACGGAAAATAGTTTCCAGGGGACAGAAAAGATCGATGTCGGACTGCATCCGATGCCGAGGATCTGGCGCATAATCCGGCGATTTGGTGAAGCCTTTCAAAATCACATGCTCGACGCGAGCCTCGCGCAGAGCGTCGGCTATTTCAGCGTATGTAGCCTTAAGTGTTTGGAAGCGCCGAGAGTTGTCGACAATGTTCCGGTCGATTCTCGACTGCACCCAGATGGGACATTTGCCATAAACCTGGGCCATGGGAATCGTCAAGTGCATCTGATCGCCAAAAACCAGGAGTTGCTCCCAGTCAGAATCGTCGAGCCTCTGCAGAAGTTCGGGCTGTGCGCGGCGAAAGCTAAGCGCGGAGACTAGCGCAGTAACATAGCGTGGCTGATTGGCCATTGCTTGCTGTTTTTACCGAGAAAAAAGCCCGAGCCGTAGCCGGCACTTATACCGTGGCCCGTGGCAGGACAATGCTAGAAGCGGACATCGCGAAACTTGTCGCGAAATTGTTAACATTTTGCATTTTTATAGTTTCGCGCTTGAGCAGACTGTTTCCGCTCTTGAGTAGTTCGAAGAGCACGGAGGGAAAAAGCTACTCGTTCACCACGATTCGGGCTATAGCATTCAAGTCGTAGCCGCGTCCGCAGTCAGTGGCGTAGAGGATAGTATGGAAATTCTCCCATGCCGGCTTCGTTGCGTTGCAGGCGCCGTTCGTTAAACGCCGTTCGATGCCGGTGGAGGATTCGCGTACAAACAAATGCCAAGAGCCGAATTCACGGCGGGTGAAGGCCAGGCGTCTGGAATCGGGGGATATAGCGGGATATCGCACTGCGCCTGCAATCTCTCGCAGCGGGGTCCATTCCCCCGCAGACTGGTGCAACACGGCCAGGTACGGAGATGCCGCCCCGTTTAATGCGGCGATAATGTCGCCGCTAGTCGCCACGCTTACCTCCAACACAGCGGACAAATTCTGTTCGCCTGTGACATTCACGGGATTACCGCCGTCATGCGACAACCAAATTGTGGGTTGCGCACGGCTTTCGCGGAGAAACGCCAGCCAGCGTCCATCGTAAGAAATCGAGGGCTGCTGGCCCTCCGCTACAAATTCAGGAACAGCGTCTGTCCGATCGAGTTGGGCGGAAGGAATCCGGAAAATATGTGAGCTTTGGTCCGCCAGTTCGAAGTAAGCGAAAGGGGCGTCAGCAGTGGCCGTAATGGAAAGTATATCGCCCGGTGCAGGCATCGAAATCGCGTGGCCATCCGCAAGCATGGCGGCCCGATAACCCTCATCAATCATTTCTATTGCAGCCACTCCGTGAGTCGTGGCTACCGGGTTGAAAGACGCGTATCCGGAATTAATCTGAGGAAGACGCCGAGAGAAGTCCTCATCTCTTTTGCTCAAAGTGCGCAAATTTAGTGAGGCAACTAGAACGAAGACCAGAGCGGCCATTCCCCACAGACTCTTTCGTGTCTTCCCGTCTACGACCGCGGGAGCGTTCCATAGCAACACGACGTACAGCGCAAGCGTAGCCAGCAGACGCCGAAGAAAGAATGGTCCTCCTGACGGACGGGGTGCACACGCTACCGCATAAAGAATTACCAACAGCAATCCCACACGCCAGCGGCCGGTTCGAAGCATCGTGTCTGCCCCCACGATGAGAGCGAAGATCAAAACAACATAATGATAAGAACCGGGCATGGAAGAGAGCAGCAACAAAAAAGGAATAAACGCAGCCCACTCCCACGCTGTGGTTGTCTTATTAATTTGTTCGGTAGTAAAGAATAGAAACGCGAAGAGTAGCGTAGTGGCCGTCAAGGCCTGCACCAGCGCATAAACCAGGGGCGAACTGAAAAAGGGTGACGGATTCAATTCTGGTTCGAATAGAAACAGCCGATGCCAAAGCGAACTGAACGAGCTCCATTGCAAATCGTAAGGACCGACCATTTCGCCGCGGAAGGCCCTGGGTAAGACCTCAAAAAGCCAGATACGATGCATATCCAGCCCAAAGATCAAGACAGAAGCCGCCCCAAGGGCCACGCATCCCGCGATCAGTCCTGCAGCACTACGCCAATCGCGCTTGCGCAAAAAGAGAAGAAGGAAAATTCCTGGAAATACCTTGAACCATGCTGCGGCTGCCAACAAAGTCCCTGCAGTAAAGCGATGGCCTCGGCACACTGCAAAATAGGCGAGAGTAATTAACAACAGAATCACGACGTAGTATTGCCCAAATAAGAAGTTGGTTCGCAGCGGAAGAAGGCACAAGCCGGCGATGAGAAGTATGCGTCGCCACCCAATCTGTGTCAGGCGATGAAGGACACATAACGTAGCTATCAGAAACGCGACGTTCATCAAGATCCAAATGCGCTTAGCTGGCAGCGCTGCCAGCGGGGCTAGTGCCAATATTGGGGCGGCGCTCAGCGGAGGGTTCGGTACAAACCCGACCAACGGTTGAGAAATCTTGTTATGGTCCTTTTGCCGTTGAAACCAGGTCCAGTCGTATGCGCTACCCACCGGCTCGTGTTGGGAACGAAGCAGAGCGGTCAGATAGTAATTGGGAAAGTCGGTATTCAAGACGCGCCAGCCGGGAACAACAGCGCGTGTAAAAAAAAGCGTGAGTAAGGCGAGCAGTAGAATCCACTCGGCAATTGCAAGCATCTGCTTTGGCGATCTGTTGGTTGCTGTTTCTTTCACGTCTGAACTCAGATCTTCGGGAAACGCAGTCATCTTTGAGGTCAGATTGTAGTCCGTGCGTGACAATAACGCGCGATTCCACGACCAAGCCGCTCGTGGCTCTTTGACCCGTAAGCGGAGTATGAACGCCCACTACGACGCTGCAAGTAGCGAGCGCCGGGCGCGGCGCAGGCCTTGTGACACCAGCACGTACCCGGTTCGGATTTGCCATCGATGCGGTTAGGACGACCCACGGCTAGTTGATCCGGGATGTGAGTTATATGAATGTGGTGGAGACGGCGGGAGTCGTACAGAGTTCGCTAGATGAGCACTTTCTGCATCCGGACAGCTCTTGTGCCGTCTTCCACGACACACTTCGCTTCGCCACGCGGAAACGGGCTTATGGAGAACGACGATCATTTCCTGGAAGCCGACTTCTGGACCGTTTGACAGAATTGGTAGCCAAATGCCGAGCACGCTAAACTGACAGAAATAATTTCCGGATAGCCCGTTCCGCCCACACCCGAAGCGATGTGTGGTGATAGCGCGCACAAGCGCACGTCGCTTCTGTGCACGGGGGGCGACGTTGCGTTTTTAGCTAAGAACCTGAGCTTAATTGTACCGTCGTGGGTTAGGTCGTTGATAATTTGCCCCGGTCTTTTGATACCGCCGCAGGTGTTGTCGTCGATGCTGAATGGAATCGCGGCCTGGTCTGAGGACAAGGCATTCGTCGTGAGTTGCCCGACGAGTGCCTTATCCTCATCCCGTTAGTGGTGACCTTGAACTGACGTTCACCTCGCGAATAACCGCGATGGCGGCATCGTTATTGGGGCGTATACCAACGAACGTAGTCCACCATCATGGGCTGCGGATTGGTCAGGCCGCTGGTCGATCCACCCAGGGTGCCACCAATGGCCACATTCAAGATTGTGAAAATACTTTGATTGAATGGCCATGTATCTCCCGAAGGGAGGATGCTGGGCGTAGCCGTGAAGAACGGCGAGGATGCGTTATCCACGTAGAACTGCATCTCGTTCTGCGTCCAAACTATCCCGTAGGTATGGAACGCAGTGTCCGTTGCTTCTCCGCTGGGGAAGGTGTAGCGGCCTCCGATTCCATCCCCTCCAGTCTTCGCAGTATGAATCGTGGAATTGTTCCCGGTCGTGCCTGCTCCACCATCCACCTGCGGAGACCAGTTCTCCATGATGTCCGCTTCTCCGCAAGTTGGCCAGGGAACCGTGGTGATATTGCTGCCCAGGGTCCAGAAGGCGGGCCAGAGGCCTTGGTTTGTGGTGTTGGGGAGCTGGATACTGGCCACGAGGATGCCATACGTGAAGTTTTGTTTCCCTTCCGTCTGCATGCGGCCAGAGATCCACGTTCCACCCACGTTTCTAGGTTGGATCACGAGGTGACCGCTGCCATCGATATAGACGGGAGCGGTGGAAGTGCTGAACGTTGTCGGGCACTGGGATGGATTGCCTGAATATCCCGGAGGCCCGCAGTAAACCTCAACCTCGCCGTTACCCCAGCCCCCGTTGTTTCCGAGGTCAAAATTCCAAACGGTGGTGTCGGGAGAACCAGCGGCGCCGTTAAATTCCTGGCACCATTGCGGCACGTATGTGGTCGCGCCGACGGTGATGTTGGAAACTCCGCTGCAAGAGCCGGATCCGCCACCGCCTGAGGAAAACGTGAAGTAGTTGATGTTCCAGCCGGCGGCGTCCTGGTCGAAAACCAGCGTCTGCTCACCTGCCGAGAGCGTGACGGTGGCTGTTACGTTCGTCCACGTCTGATAGCCGCCGGTCGCGGGAACGCTGACATTCCCGCTAAGGTTCGATCCTCCGGTGCTAGATATATGGAACGCATCGGTGACTGCGGTGGGAGCTGCCACGCGGAAGGTGACCGTGTAGCTTCCCGCTGTGGCTACATTGACGGTGTAACGGAACCACTGTCCGCTGGCTGTCCAACCGAGGTCATAGCCGCCTCCCGTATCGGTGGTTGCTTCGAGATCGACACCATCTGAGCGGTAACTGTTCGCCGTCCCGTTGGTTGAACTGACGTCATAGCCGATTCCTTGGCCACCGGTGTCGTAATTTTCAGCCTGCACTGTGCCCGGGATTGCGGCGGGAGTTCCGCCGTACGGACCTTCACTGCCGGAAGAACCGGAAGTAAACATTACATAGTTAAGGTTCCAGCCTGCATTGTCCTGGTTGATCGTCAGCGTCTGCTGACCTGCGGGCAGCGTCACGGTGGCCGTGACGTTGGTCCAGGTTTGCCAGGCGCCAGTTGCAGGTACGCTCACGGAGCCGCTCAGGTTAGTTCCCGATGAGTTGGAGATATGCAACGCATCTGTTACGGCGTCGAGAGCGGCCACACGGAAAGTGACTGTGTAGGTCGCCGCCGTGGCCACGTTGACGGTGTATTTAAACCATTGGCCGCCGGTCGTCCAGCCGAGGTTATAACCGCCGCCGGTATCGCTGGTTACTTCCAGGTCGACGCCGTCAGAGCGGTAACTGTTCGCCGTCCCATTGATCGACGTAACACTGTAGCCGACCCCTTGTCCGCCGAGATCGTAGTTTTCTGCTTGCACTGTGCCGGGAATTGGCGCAGGTGTTCCGCCGAAAGCTCCGCCGGTCGAAGCAAACGTGGTGTAGTTAATGTTCCAGCCGGCATTGTCTTGATTAATCGTCAATGTCTGTTGACCCGCTGGCAGCGTGACGGCGACCGTGACATTTGTATATGTCTGCCAGGCGCCAGTTGCGGGAACATTGACTGAGCCAGTGAGGTTGGTTCCTGCTGAGTTGGAAATATGTAATGCATCGGTCACCGCGTTGAGGGCGGCGACTCGAAAAGTAACCGTATAAGTGCCAGCCGTTGCCACGTTGACGGTATAGCGGAACCATTGTCCGCTCGCTGTCCAACCGAGATCGTAGCCTCCGCCCGTATCGCCGGTACCTTCCAGGTCGACGCCATCGGAGCGGTAGCTATTTCCACTCCCGTTGATCGAAAGGACGTTATAGGCAACGCCTTGGCCGCCCGTGTCATAGTTTTCGGCCTGAACCGTACCAGGGATGGGGGCTGGCGTTCCGCCGTAAGGCCCTTCGGCTGCGAAAGCAACATTCGCGATGCAGAACAATAGAGCTGCGCACATTGCGGGGGAGATCAAGTAAGCTTTTCTCATTGTTATCCTCAATTCCTTAAACGCTCATGATTGGCGCGATTTGCGCTATTTATGCGAAATTTGGCTCCGTCCAGGATTGCAGTCCGGCGAGCCCGATGCGGTATTAAAGCCATAGTCCCAGCGTTAAGAAGGCCAGCCAGAAGCCGTTTGCCTGCCAGTTGGCTGAACACAATGGGACACTTTTCTTCTCATCTTGCGAATGCCCAGACTCTAAGCGATTCGACGCCGAACGCGAAACGTTATTCTCGTTACCTTCCGGTTTCTGGAACGGTTACACGCCAACGGTTACACGGCGTGCGGGGAGGTATATATTCGGCTTTTACTTCCGGCCACGATGCCGGAACTGGAATCGCGCCCGCATCGGTGCGATCAAGCGGAGATGTTGCGTATGACGACTCGGGGAGTGATTCCTCATCCGGACCATGTAGATCCGGGCCGCAGGGCCAAGGAGCAGGCAGCGTTATATGCAGTCTTGACCTCTGGCACCTTTGAAAACAGGGTGCGGTTAGCCAACCTGCTCAAATATATTTGCGAAAGATATTTTGCCGGCGACACCGATGCAATCAAGGAGTATTGCATCGCGACGGATGTCTTTAACCGGTCCCCGTCTTTCGACCAGGCCACGGACTCCATTGTTCGAGTGGAGGTTTTTCGGCTGCGAAAAAAGCTGCGAGAATTTTATGGCGGCGAAGGGGCCGATCAACCGATAGAGATCGTCGTGGCCACCGGGCATTATCGTCCTGAGTTCGTGGATCGGATTCCGCGAACCCGGTTGCAGAATCCGCCGCGCAATTCAGTGCTAATGGCGGCTGCGACGAATCCGGAACGGGGACTTGAAACCAAAGACCCTTCGTGGACTTCAGAACGAGAAAACGCCAATCGAAAAGATCGCATTCATCTGGAAAAAGGTCCACCAAGGCTGGTACGGAAGAACCTGCCGGGCCGAAAGGGATTTCTGATCATCGCCGTAATTTTGGCGGTTGTGGCTGGGGCTTCGACAATGTGGTGGACCAATCGCCACCATCATGTGAGCGCCAATGACGCACAGCATGCGTCATCACCTCCTATTCCTGCTTTAGCTGCGGGACCGGAAATTCGCATTCGATGCGGATACTCGCGTCCCATCTTCAAGGACGCGGAAGGAAATGTATGGACCGGGGATCGATACTTCGCTGGCGGCTTTGTCACAGAACTTCCCAACCAGCATATTGCCCGAACCCGAAACCCGGAGTTGTATCTCTCTGCCAGAACGGGAGTCTTCTCGTACAAGATACCTCTCGTTCCGGGCACTTATGAATTGCGGCTGCATTTCGCCGAGACTACTTATAGTCCCGCCAGTTCGCTCGGCGGCGGAGAAAACAGCCGTGTATTCGATGTTCAACTCAATGGAAGCCCGCTCTTGCAGCAATTCGACATCGTTTCAGATGCGGGAGCAAATACGGCCGATGTGCGCGTATTTCGGGATATATCACCCAGCAAGGACGGCTATCTTCATTTGGACTTTGCTGGTTCGCTGGGCCTGCCGATCATCAATGCGATTGAGATCGTGCCGGGCTTGCCGCGTCGGTTGCGTCCAATTCGCATGGTGGCGCAGAACAGTTTCTTCGTGGACGCGGCAGGTAACCTGTGGATGCCCGATACCTACTTTAGTAGCGGCCAGCTTGCATCCGATAAGGTTGTTATTGGCGGTACCTCGGAGCCGGGCCTATATGCGGGTGAACGGTACGGTAACTTCAACTACGCCCTTCCAGTAGATAAGGGGAGTTACAGGCTGACTCTATATTTTTCCGAGAAATACTGGGGGTCGGAAGTCTCGAAGAGGGGTGGAGTGGGCAGCCGTGTCTTCGATGTCCTTTGCAATGGCGCCGCACTGACGCGCAACCTGGATATTGTGAAAGCAACAGGTTCTGGACACGCGTTGGTCAGGACTTATCATGGCCTTCGGCCCAATGCTCAAGGCAAGTTAATTGTCGCTTTCGTCCCTGACGTCAACTACGCAAGCGTGGATGCTATCGAAGTGGAAGAGGACACGCCTTAAGTAAGTGATCGCAGCGCGCAGTAGAAAGCGTGATGCGCCTGAGTGTTGGCACATCCAATTCTTTTGTATGTGTATGATAGTAAATTATTTTAAGCATGGTGGAGGCGGCGGGAGTCGAACTATTCGGCGTGTTGATAACACGCAAGTTATTGATTCTAGGAATTGCCACAACGGCCAAAAAGGCTCCATTGCCCGTTCCATTGTACGTTTATTGTACGAAAATGCTCTTCGCTCTGGCGTTCCACAGACAGAACAACAGCGACCACAGTATTGCACAGATTCGCTGGGACGGATCGAGACAAGCACCCAGCCTCCAACCATGGCCGGTGAGTCAACGAGGGCGGCATTTCCGCAACTCCTGAATCGAGTTCAACGCCAACTAGCATCGCCATTTCGACCTCGGCTAAGGCGTCACCGGTCACAGCCTCCAGAGCCTCACCGCGGAACGGGTCTCTGTTGACGCCGACACGAGCGTCCAGTAGATGTGCGAAATTTCATCGATTCGAAACACCTACCAAAGAGGACGGGAACGCGGGCTGTCCGGCCCTGCTACAGCCAGGCGCTCAATTAGAGATGTCAAAGCGTAAAGGGCGAATGCAAGGGTCAAGAACATAATCAGTCCTGCCCACACGCGAGGCACATCGTAGAGGCTCGTGGCGCGAAGAATGAACTGTCCCAATCCTCGCCTCGCGCTTACCCACTCTGCGACATAAGCTCCTATCAGGGCAAAGCTCACGTTAATACGATAGGCGACGAAACTCCTTGAGATGATGCCGGGCAACACGATTTTCTTCAACAAATCTGAGCGAGAACCGCCGATACACGCAATTACCTCATCGTACCTGGTGCCAACTTCAACTGCCGCCGCAAAGGAATACGCGAGAGCAACAAACGCTGTTGAGAAAACAATGATCGCCAGTTTGCCGCCGAACCCTATTCCAAACCACAGAATGAACAGCGGCATGATCGCGAACACCGGAATGCTGCCAATCGCCACTATGTACGGTCGTGAGATTCTACCGATGCTCGGCAACAGCCACAAAAGCAGTGCTGCGATGGTACCCAAGCAATTCCCGAGTACCAGTCCTCCAACCACTTCCGCAGCGGTAACTCCCATGTCTGCCCAGAACTCAGCACGCTGCAATTCGGCCACCAGCGTGGACGCAATCCTCGTTGGCGTCGCGTACAGGAATTCCATCCTCGACGAACTTGAGCCCACTATCTGCCAAATTGCGAGAAATGCAATAAGTGGCATCATGGTGAGCCATCGCTCGGCACTGCGGCGCTCGCTCATGAAGAAGTCACCATCCGATATTTCGCGAGTAATCTCGACAAGAACTCTGCTGCCTCAGGCATGACCCGAGCCTGAGAGGGCCGCGTTTCTTGAATTCTCTTTGGCACATCCAAAGTCTCGAACCTTTGAGCACTGGCCGAAAACCCCAAAAGCACTATCCTGTGCGCTACTGCAGCGGCCTGCTCCAGATCATGCGTGACCAACAGACAACACTTCTGGTCTTTCCTGACGTCCTCGTAGATGTAGTCCTCAATTTCAAGCCGGTGAACATAGTCGGTACTATCAAGAGGTTCGTCCAACAACAGGAATCGAGGAGAAGAGACGAGGGCACGCGCTAAGGCGGTCCGTTCCTGTTGCCCGCCTGACAACTCGCTCGGGTACTTGCTCTTGTGCCCCGTCAGTTTAAGCAGCTCCAGCAATTCTGGGAGCAATGGAGTATCTATGGGCCTCTTCAGCACCTCAAGAGGCAACTGGATGTTCTGCACGAGGTTTCGCCAGGGTATTAAGCGGCTGTCTTGATAGACCACGCCGATAGAATGTTTATAATCAAGCGGCTTTCCTCCATCGATCTCTATTTGGCCTTCCGTGGGCTTCAGATACCCAGAGACCAGGCGCAGAAGAGTCGTCTTACCACACCCACTCGGGCCCACAATCGCGACTATCTCCCCGAACGAGGCCACAAATGAGATGTCATGAAGGACCCGAGATCCGCCTTTGCCGGCAAAACTGTAACCGACTCTTGTTGCAGCTATCATGCGACGGTAGTCCGCTCCTCTGCTTCGCGTATTTCTTTCTTGGCGACAACAGGAGGAATGTAATTGTCTGGCACTTTGTAGAATTGCTCGTAGTAGTAGAGATAGAGGGCTCGTTCGAATGTGCTTAGCATCCCCAATTGTGGATAGGCCTTCTCTAGGCGAGATTTCTCCTCATTGCGCAAGACCTTCTTTGCATAATCCTCCAGGGGGTTGTGGCCGCTCATGCTGACGTCTCCAAAGCCAGCTCCATACGAAAGGGTTGCCTTCATTCGAGTTATTATTTCCCATGGCAAAACATCCTTGAACGCCTGGCGCAAGACTGCTTTTCCTTGCCATTGGCCATAAATGCTGGTGCCTTTCAGTTGAGGTGCAATGGCACAGGCTAGTTCTACTACTTTTCGGTCTAGGAACGGAACGCGAGTCTCAACACTAAATGCCATTGAAGTTCGATCCACTCTAAGCAATTGCGTCCTGTGGAGGTCGTCCATCAAGTCGCTCATTAGGCCTTCGGGAGAAGGTAGATTCTCAAAATCTGCGTATCCAAAAAATAATTCATCGGCACCTTCTCCACACAAAGCGACGCGATAATCATTATTCCGAATTCGCTTGAATAACATGTAGGAAAGTAGACTGTTTCGGACAATATTAGGTTCGAATGATTCAGTGTGATAAACGACCTCGCCCACTATTGAATGTAGTAACGTCTCATCAAGTGGCAGCTTTTCGAGCGAGATTTGCAGGCGCTCACAGGTCGCAGTTGCCGCACGAACATCGGGACTGTTCGGGGCTCCGATAACATAGGCCTTAAGCTTGGCATTCTTTCTCAGGCTAAACTTCTTGGCCAAGTGCGCAACAATTACACTGTCGATGCCTCCACTACACAGCACAGCCACCGGGAGATCGCGTGGCACTCGTATCTCGACAGCTTCTTCCACAATACTGCGAAGCTGGCGAGCGGCATCTTCCATATCCGTGATTGCGGATCGATTGTGGCTCTTCCACGGCGGCGTCTGGAATGTCATCTCGACATTTCCGTCTTTGAAGATGGCCGTTCCTCCAGGCTTCAGCTCCCAAATGCGGGGGTTGCTGCCGAAGTCTGGCAACTCAGTTGGGAGCCCGAACGCTTTGAGCTCAGACGCAAACGCAACTAGAGTATCAGTTTCAAGTACGTACAATGGCTTCTTCCCAACGGGGTCTCGTAGCAATACCCATTGCTTCTGTTCTGCGTCGAATATGGCCATGGCGTACATACCACGCATATCCGCATGCATGTTGCTAGGAATTCGTTCGCTGTGCTCGTACAGATGTACTATCAAGTCGGAATCGCAGTCGGACGCAGGTGTATGTCTTTCGCTGACGAGGGTCGAGTAGAGATCCACGTGGTTATAGATCTCCCCGTTGAAGACAGCGAAGACACTTCCGTCTTCGTTTGTCATCGGCTGGTGGCCATGCTCGCGATCAACCACCGGAAGTCTGCAACACCCAAGGCAACCAGTCTCAACCTGTAGGACCTTACCGTCTTGTCGACCCCGATGACGAAGTCTTGAGAGCATTGCCTCGACCAACGAGACGAGCCCTGGCAGCGAAGTCGAACCCTCACGTCTAATGACACCTGCGATTCCGCACATACCCTAGCTATTCCTTTGCACGATCGAATCAAAGGTTTCAGGAGGACAAAAGAGCCTTCGACACTCATCGGCGCTTTCAACCGTAACCAGTTTCTCTTTCGCCAATGCACCCGCATGTGAATCCCTTGCTCTTTCGCGATACTGAAGTGCGCGGAAGAGTTGCTCTCTCCACTCTGGCGTGCCGTGTATTTGACTAGGATCTTGGATGAGAGGGAAAAGTTTGTCGCGAATCATCCCCTCGACCAAAGACTTAAGGTCGCATTGAACCGATATTCGGTTACTCGCTGCCACCACGATTCTATCGAGGAGCTCAGGCTCCCGAGCGGAGAGATAAATTGCAAAACTTGCTCTAGAAAGCGCCCGGAAGAGTCGCAGTCCCAGCGTAGGCTTATCCTTCAAAAGGCGTTCGGGTATGACAAGGGCAGAGTACATCAGAGGGTTCTGTTGACTTCCACCCTGCCCCTCACTATCAAAACTAAACTCCGTAACTTCTGACCATGATTTCGCGATCGTTAGCTGAGGGTCCCAAAGCATGACAATATCGTTCTCTTCAAGAACGTTTCTGAGATCATCCCTCACTTTATCGATGTCAACTGGCTTTAGGATGACGTTGGGTTTCGCTTTTCCCCTCGCTTCGTTGTAACGCTCCAATTCATGTCTGAGGGCCGCGGCCATCACAAATGTGGTTGAGGGGGGAGGATATGTCGCAATGGAGATCTTCTCGCCTCTTTTCTCCCGACGTGCATGAATTTCCAACTCCCGCTTCGTTATAGCTTTTACGGCGTTCCTCGTGACTAGAGGTGCAAGGATACGCAGGCTCTCCCCCGGGCGGGCAAATTCCTCGCGGGCACACATGCAAGGATCACACAATCCAATGTCAGCTTCCGATGATGCGACCGCCTGCGCGACCTTCTCGTCGCCAGGCTTCGGCGTGTAATCGATCGAAATGCTTTCTTCTTGGAGATAACCGAGGCTGTGCGCCACATACAACGGCAGGTAAATCACGAGGTCAGCAAAAATCGCGACAGTGAGCTTATCGGTTTCTGAAGCCTTCAGGTACCAATCAATACGGTCGAAATGGTCTCGAATATCAATTTGCTGCTTAACAATCTCCTTCCGCGTGTTGCGCGTTTCCAATCTCTCGATCAAGACAAACGCAACCAATGCAACAAAGATGCCAGTCACAGAAAATCCGGGGCGATCGTGCTCAACGCCGTAAAAGGCGAGGACCAAACCAAACGATCCAGAAAGCACTTCCGCAACTGCCTTTGGCTCCGCGCGGAGAAGTCGCCTTAGTTTTTCCCAATTCAACTTGGCGGTGCACGCTGCAAGGGCGAGAATGAGCAGCTCGGCTAGAACTACGACCGCCGTTGAGTGGTCAGCAAGAAATTGTGAGATAGCTGCCATCAGTCGATTATCTCGGTTCGACACACTCCAGGTATTGAGACCCCGCTTTGAGATCACCCATATTTTGGCGAACCGAAACCGCTTTTAGCCACCCTTCCTTTGAGACGTCCACATTCGTTGGGATCGTACCATCATCGATCATGCGCTTTACAGCAACCTGCAGCACGCGAGAATCGAGATTAGGAAAGAGTCTCTGCGCAACAGCGACAGCCTCCTCTGGCTTTTCGTGAGCCAAGTTCAACGCCCGCGAGATCGCGGAGCGCATGGAGCTGACAGCTGCGGGATTTGCTCTGCGGTATGTTTCGGTGGAAGTCAAGCCGGTGAACGCATAGGGACCCCAAAGCGAGGGGAAGCTTGTTGCCACGTGGTATCCCTTGGACTCCGCGATTGATGCCGCAGGCTCAAGAAGCATAACCAAATCTGCATTCCCGCTCTCAAGCAATGCCAACTCATTTCCAATTGCCGCCTCAACAATGGTCGCACCGCGCACTTTGTTCTGATCTATCATCTCCTTCACCAAGGTGTACGTGGTCGACGGACGAGGAAAAGTCCCGATCTTGGTGTCAGCAAAGTCTGTGGCCTTGGCGTATTTCTTATCCGACTTGGTTACTCCCCACAGTGCCACACGATCCACAATGGAGGCGACAACGATACCGTCAAATCCGCGATTGCGACTGATCGCCGTAAAGATAGGATCGCCGACGCCGAACTGTGCATCTCCTCGTGCCACAGTTGCAAATACCTGATCATCGTTTCCGCTGAATACAATCGAGACGTCTAGGCCCTGTTCCTTGAAGAAGCCTTTTTCCTGCGCGATGTAGACGGGCAGGTATATTAGATATCTTTCCTGACCCCATTGGGCAATGGTGATCTTCGTCGTGCCAGACGAGGGCTCACTCTTTCGGTCTCGTGTGAGAACGAAGGCTATTCCTACGACCACCAGAGCCGCGACAACAAGCAATCCTATGTTTTTCTTGTTCATCTGCTTAGAATGTATTCCCCTGACTGTGCAAGATACTCTCCATCAATCATTTACGCCCGCATTAAATTGACTGCCTCTGTGCACCAATTACGGCGAAACCGCTACTACGCCGAGGTAGAAACGCAAGGACTGCCCTGACTAAAAACGGGTCCTAGCCTTCGAGAGAGGGCAAAGACCGATTGCCGATTGTATTCCATGGCGCTGATTGTTCAAAGATCCAACAGCGTGATCGACACCTGAGAACCGTAACGCCACACATCAGAAGATTATAGATCGGCACGGTACTAGATCCGATTCGATGGGCTGGGGGTGAAGAGATGGCCATCACTCCAATTTTCCCCGGCTATTCCTGCCACGAATAGCTGTCCGCCGAACATTCATTGGACATCGTGATTGAGTGGGCTTAGCTTTGCGCCAAGAGCAGACGATTTGAGGTGCTGCCGGAGGTGCATATGCCACGATCCAAAATTTATCTGATCTGCCAAATCCAGCTGCTTCTTCGGTCGAAGTGGGCGCATCCAACCGCCGCTCTTCTCGCCCTCCTTCTTCTGATGCCGGTGACGGCGCTGGCACAGGGCTCACCGTTCGACACCGGCTTTAACGCCATCCAAAGCCTTTTCACCGGCACCATTGCGAAGGTTGCAAGTCTGGTTGCAATCGTGATCGGCGGCTACGGCTTTGCACACGGCGAACCCGGCGCGAAAAAGGCGCTCGCCGGCGTCGCCGCCGGAACGGGCATTGCCGTTATGGCAGTGAATGTCTTGAGTTGGCTCTGGGGCGTCTAGCGCTCTTCCAGCGACCTTCAATCCGCAATGCTTGAGAGTGGTGTATGTCCGACAAACTGCAGCAGAGGCGCCGCACAAATCGAGTCTTCAAAAGCCTGCATAAGCCCCTCACCTATCTGGGCGTTGAGCGCACGCTCTTCTACTTCGTCTGCGTCGGCGCAGTAGGGGCATTCAACCTCTTCAATTCCATCCTCGCCGGTATCGCCGTATTCATCGGGGGTTTTGCTTTCGGGCATTGGGCAACGAACAGCGATCCGGCCTTCCTCCGCATCCTCGCAAAGTCCGAACGCTACAAGCTGCGTTATGACGCCGCGAAGCAGCAAGTTCCCCGCGTGGAGGTAGTGTGATGCTGCGTCTCGACAAGGTGATCAAACCGTGGAAAGAGAGTGCGGCCCTCAACGACCACATCAACCTCTACGGCTTCTGGAATGAGACAGCCTTCCTCACCAAGAGTGGCGATGTAGGCATGGTTCTGAGCGTTCCCGGCGTGGACTACGAAAGTCTTGACCGCTCGGAACAGGAGTACGCGGTCAAGCGGTTGGAGGCGGCGCTGAAAGCCTTTGGCCCAGGCTTCCATGTTTACCAATACCTCTTCAAATCCAATCGCCCGGACATACCGTTCGCAACATATGATGATCCCATTGTTCAAGCGGCTATTGACCAGCGACGGAAGTTCTTTGAAGCCAAGCGCGACCATCTCTATCAGG
>DATBZH010000111.1:0-60205 GCA_036513255.1 Candidatus Sulfotelmatobacter sp.
AAAACTGGGCGCAATGTCTTACGCAGGAATAAGTTGCAGCCCCAATGCTTCCCGCATAGGCAATCCGACCTTATCGAATCCGCATCCCCACAGTCAACCAAGGAGTTCTTGATCGGAACGATAGATTTTGCAAATAGCGCGTCCAGCGCGGATTCTGCTACTGGTACTTTCGTAACTATTGATTTGAATTTTTTAGGCGTGAAAAGAAGAATATCCGAACAAACGTGACCAAGCCCACGTCTTAGAACGTGAACGCCACTCCGCCGCGCACGGACCGCGCAGCCTGAACCAGATAGACCGTTTGACCGTCCAGACCGAGGACCGGCACGTAACCCTGAGCCAGCAGATTGCGCATGTCAATGATCGCTTCCATATGGCCGGGCAGGAAACCCATGCTCGGGATTGGCTGCCGGACGAAAAGGTTAAGGAATGCATCGGCCTGACCCGGAGATGCATTGAACATGTCCACAGGGGTCAATGCCGGGCCATTGAGCCAACGATAGGAGGCGATCCAGCGGGTGTGCGTGCGCGGCGCGGTGCCGCTTAACTTGGCGGCTAATGCGTGATGCTGCTCCGTATCAATCCACTGTTCCGCATTTTGCAGAGCGACTCCGGGCCGCGAGAGCTCCAAGGCACCGCCATAGGCGTAATCCAACGTAGCGGCCAAGTCGGAGGAGAACTTGTGCTCCAGCACGACTCTCAGACCCTTTGTGTCCAAACTATTGCCCGCATAGCTGAACGTCCCGGAGTAGACATCCGGCAGCAAAAACCCGCCGGCGGCGCTGACTTCACCTGTTCCGGTCAAGACCGTGTCGCCTACGCGATCGGTAAAGGCCGCGAGTTGCAGGCTGTTCTTGCCTATCCGGCGTGACAGGCTCACTTCCTGATGATGAGCGCGCTCCAGTTTGGGCGAGTACCCTTGCAAGCTGACCCGCGGGTCGGCTTCGCTCAAATCCGCCGGCGCGGAGTCGAAGCCCTTCGCATTGCGATTATCGGGACGTGACGTGGTGTAGCTGTATTCAAGTACCGTGTTGGGCGAAAGGTGCAAGTCTGCAGATCCGTAAGGGCGAAATGCGGTCACATGTCCCAGGAACTGGACCGTTTGCAGTTCGCTGCCGAACTTAAATTCAAGCACGTCGCCAACCGAAAAATCGTCGCCCGCGGAAAGCGACGCCGCCTGCAAGGCAGCATTGTGCAGGTTGGGATCGGAAGGCGCGAAACGCCGCACTGTCAAAGCTACGGAGGGATTTGAACCATTTGGAAGAGTGTGCGAGTAAGTGGCGCGCAAAACCGCCGCTGGCATACCCTCGCCGTATCCCATGTTACCGCTCAGTCCTACATGGCTTGCAGCAAAGATTGAGCGCTCGATGGTAAAGCCAGTGCTCATATCCGAACCGCTGCCGTAACCCTCGGCCGCCGAGCCGGCCAGAAAAGACAGAGTGCCGCTGGTCTGATGATCCTGCTTCTCCTCCGCGATAATCGGATCGTCAAAGACCCGCAGAGCCGGACGGTTCGCAACCGAGCGCAAAGTCCATTTCCAATCGTCCCCATCCGGCGCGGAACGCAGAGGCCCCAACTGAATCGCGCCAAGCAGTGTGTTCAGCGTGAGGTTCACGCTCAAGTGGCTTCCTGGCCGCAGCCCAATTCGCTCGCGCAATGCGGGAAGAAAGGATGGAGCGGAAACCTTGATGGAGTAAAGACCGGGCAGAAGTCCGGTTGCGGAATAGAATCCGGCTTCGTCGGTAAACACCGTCAGGGTGCGGTTTGCGGCGCCAAGAACTTCCACGACCGCGCCCATCTGCGGAGCGCCCGAGGCGCTGCTCACGTGTCCGGAAATAACTCCGGTCCCGTCCGCCGCCCACAGCGGAAGCGACAACCCGAAAATGACTGCCCAAGTACCGAGCTTGCGCAGCATCAGTCCACCCACCCCCGGGGGAAACAAGCAGGCCGCTACTCTACTGCAAACATCGCGGACGGATCAATCGTCTGCTTGGAGATGTTGTCGTTGATCTTGATTTCAATCTTATAAACACCCGGCTGAAGATTAGCCGAAACTATCGATTTTTGCAGCGTCACCTGATCGCCCGCGTTAGCCATCTGGTCCGTGGACTCCGTTTTTTGGATCACGGATTTGTTCGTGGCAACGTTGGTGATGTTGTATTCGAACGTGGCCGAAGGTTTGTGCGTCTTCTCGTCCACGCCAAGATTGTAGACCTGCATCCAGAAATTCAGCTTGGGGTCGTGATCCTTCTTGAAAACCGCCGGCTTGCCGTTCGCCGGCCCCACGCGCGGCCTGATCTTCATGGCGCCAATCACGAAACTGCCGGTGCCGATGGCTTTCGTGGGAACCGGCTCCATCTGATCGGCAACGATCAGAGTGGAATTCGACAGCTTATCATCGGAGAAGTCCGGAACTACTATTCCCCGGGTCCACAAGCCCTTGCGATCGCCGTTCACATCCTTCACTGCGATTTCAAACTTGTAACGGCCGGGACGCAGGGGAAAAGCCTTCCAGTAGACCGAGGCGTTCTCCGCGGTCTTCGGCAGCAACTCCGCCGGGACGTCAACCTGTACCGTGTCCTCGTGGGTCTGCACGATCTTGCCCGTCAGGGTGCTGATGCGGATGAAGATGTTCGCGGTTCCACGCTGGACGCCGTCCTTATTCACGAACGTGATATCGCGGTTCCTCATCTGAATCGTAACCGGCACCAGGACAGTGTCACTGGTCACCTTCACGAAGTCGGAGCGCACATCGAAGGGCATCGGGTTCAGGATGATCTTCGTGTTAACGATCTCTTCCAGATCCTTGAACTTCACCGGAGGCGGAGCCTGCAGCTTGGCAAACTGCTCGAGCCGGTCGAATTCCTTGGTTGATTGCGAAGCGCTGTCGGGCCCAAGCCCCAGTCGCTCCAGACCACCGCCAGTAAATCGCTGAGTCTTGCTCGCCATCCCCATCTGCTCGTACATGGTCAAGCCGGCATTCGGCGTGTAGAGCAATGCATCTTTTTCCGAGCGATCCAGCGTCATGTGGAAGTCGCCGCACATGCAAGTGTCGACGAACTCTATGATCACTTCCTGCCCAATCCCCTCCAGATAACGATAGCGCCAGTCTTCAAACGGAAAGGTCGAGGTCTCGCCTCCGCCTTCTTCAATGGGACGTTCGTAGCTGCCCCCGGAAGGATGGGAATCGATTTCATCCGGCTTGCCATACATGATGTAAATGCGGCCACGATCGCTCTTCCAGCCCGGGATGCCTGCCGCGAAGTGTTCATTCGCATAGGCAATACGCTGATAGTGATCTTCTTTGTATTCGTTCTCTTCCGTGTCCGGGGTGGGATCGCGGCGCTGCCAGAAGGCTTCAATGAACTGATCGCGCTCTTCGTCGTTGGAAAGCTGTTTGAAAGCCTGCCGTTCCTCGTCAGTAATAATCCAGACCACGTCCTCGTCCAGCCACTTCTTATAGGGCCCACGGAGTTCCTGCTTCAGAGCCTTTTCATTTTTCTTTTTCTGCTTCTCGGAAAGAGGCTTCTTTAGAGGATCGACTGCTGGGTCTTGCGGTGGGTTCTCGGCTGCGGGCGTGGTCCCAGCGGCCGCGCCTACCGGCTTAGGATCCTGAGCAGCAGCCGACGAGCCAGCCAGCGCAGCGGCAATCAGGAGAATAAGAAAGAATTTTGGACTCGAACCTACCCGGGACATGAGGGGAACTCCTGCTACACGATACCTTAGTGCTTCTATTCTAGGCCCTTACGGAGTGCGAAAGCAAGATTTAAGCGCGACCCGTTCCATTAGAACCTGCCATCGGATAGGGAGTTGCCCAGCGGCCGATTTCTTTGCCGCTGCCGCCGTCGTGTCGCTAAGAGCAACCTTTTGAAGATTCGGCGAAGCTTGGGGGCCGCTAGAAAGACTGCCCTCATCGATTCGCGGCGCACGCTATAATGTTAGTTTCAGATGGGTTTCTGCCTGTCACGGGCGTGCGGCCAAATCCTGTTTCGGTAATCGGGAACTTTCTCGCAAGGATGCGCGTAACAGAATGTGTGTGTCCGTCACTGGCAAATGTTGCAACGCAAGAAATCGTCAGCTTACGTTCCCGCAAGAGAGTATCGCTAACGTAGATTAGAAACGGGCGATTGGCGATTGGAGATTACACAGATTTTCTGGGGAGTGACGGAAACGATGAAGCTTTGGAAAAAAATAGCGATTGGGGTGGTCGCGGTTTTGCTGGTGGCCATCATTGTTGGTTTCACCGTGCACCAGAGCAGCAAGAACGTGGTCACGGTGCAGACGGGAAAAGTACAGCGAGAGGACCTCGCCACGGTGGTGAGCGCCTCGGGCGAAATCAAACCCAAGACGTACGTAAACATCGGCGCGAACGCTTTCGGCAAAATCACTCATTTATTTGTCAAGGAAGGCGATCACGTAAAGAAGGGACAGATGCTGGCGCAATTGGAAAATGTCCAGTCTTCGGCGGATGTGCAATCCAACGAGGCTTCGTTGCAAGCCGCCGAAACCGATGCTTTAGCGGCGAGCGCCGCGGTCAAGACTTCGGAAGCCGATCTGCGTCGCGCGCAGGCCGATTATGACCGCAACAAGCTGGATTGGGAACGCGCTCAGAGCCTGTACAAAGACGGCTTGATCGCCAAATCGGACTTCGACAGCCGCCAGAATGCCTGGGCGACTGCAGACGCGGGACTGGTGCAAGCTCAAACTCGCCTAGCGCAGGCGAAAGCGCAGAAAGATTCGGCCGACGGGCACATCGCGCAGGCTCGAGCCACGCTCACCCACTACACCGACTTGTTGCAGAAGACCACCTACCCGGCGCCGTTTGACGGTGTCATCACCAACCTGCCGGTTCGCGAAGGCGAAACTGTGGTGATCGGCATTCAAAACGCGCAGGGAAGCACCCTGATGACCCTGGCCGACATGTCGGTGATTACGGCTGAAGTCAAGGTGGATGAAACCGACATCGTGAATGTGCGTCTGGGCCAGCCCGCTGAAATTACCATTGACGCTATTCCCAAGAAGACATTTCATGGGACCGTCTCCGAGATCGGCGACAACGCCATTGTGCGCTCCAGCGGTGTGTCCACTTCACAATCGGCAACAGCCAGCGAAGAGGCCAAAGACTTCAAAGTGGTAGTGACTCTGCAAGATGCTCCCGCAGATTTGCGTCCGGGGCTTTCGACAACGGCGAAGATCACCACCGCAACTCGCAGCAACGCGCTTTCCATCCCCATACAGGCGTTGACCATTCGCAGCAAAACGCAAATGGAGCGCCAGGATTCGACTCCGGGATCGGTTAACGCGGCTGCGCCCGTACCCAAGGAAGCCGCGTTGAAACCGCCGAAGAAAGACGATGACCTGCAGGGCGTATTTGTGATCCGCAACCACAAGGCCGAGTTCGTCTCCGTCACCACTGGAATCACCGGCACGAGCGACATCGAAGTTCTGAATGGCCTGAAAGAAGGCGATGAAGTGATCACCGGGAGCTACAAAGTCCTGCGCACCCTTCGTCCCGGCAGCGGCGTAAAGATCGACAATTCAGCGCCCAAGAAGGAAGACGAAGAATCGACATAACTTTCGCCGGGCTGGCACGTCCAAGGGAAAGTGGTCCAGCGACGTGGCAGTAAACAGCTTGTGCCGGTTGAAGCAGCATCGGATAAGCAGAGCATCTCACGACTAGGAGAGGTCAGTGGCACTGGACCAGGAGAAAAACATGGCAACCGCCGAAATAATTAGTATGCCCACTTCCACAATGCCCAATTCAGCCGCGCTGGCCCCGCCGCAGTCCTGCATGATTGCCGCCGAAGATTTGTGGAAAACCTACGACATGGGCTCCGAGCAACAGGTGCATGCGCTGCAAGGCGTGAACTTGCGCATTCAGCGCAACGAATACGTCGCCATCATGGGTCCGTCCGGCTCGGGGAAATCGACCTTGATGAACCTGATCGGCTGCCTTGATTCACCCAGCAAAGGAAACTATTGGCTGAACAGTCAATTAGTGAGCGAACTGGATGACGACGAACTGGCCCGCATCCGCAACAAAGAAATTGGATTTGTCTTTCAGACTTTCAACCTGCTGGCCCGTGCGACGGCTCTGCACAATGTTGAACTTCCTCTGATTTACGCCGGCATGCCTACCAATGAGCGCATGGAACGCGCCAAAAGCGCACTTGCAGCCGTGGGCATGGAATCGCGCATGACCCACAAGCCCAATGAGCTTTCCGGCGGCCAGCGCCAGCGCGTAGCCATCGCCCGAGCCTTGGTGAATAACCCGTCGATTATCCTGGCCGACGAACCCACCGGAAATCTCGACTCGCAGACTGGCAACGAAATTATGGCCTTGTTTGACCGCCTCCAGAGCGAGGGCAATACCATCGTTCTGGTGACTCACGAAGGCGACATTGCCGAATACGCGCATCGCGTGATTCACATCAAAGACGGCGTAATTGCCAGCGACGAGAGCAAAGGTCCCGGCCAGCGGAGATAAGGAAGCAAGTTTTCGTCTTTTTCGTCCCAAGATAAGCTCTGCGTCCACTCGTGGCGCCATCTCTCAGTTGGCCGCTCACTTCATCGAATCTATCCACAAACCTCAATTACAACCTCGGAACGGGCCGCGTCGAGCGAGAAGGCGCGATCCCGCACGCCTAAAGTCAGAGTTCCGCCTGCCGATGAAGCTATGAGGCCCTATGAATACTCACTCGCAGGCGGCTTCGGCGGCGAGATCCGCCCCTTGCATCTCCCGGTTACCCATCCTGACGAAAGAAGAAACCGTGCTTGGCTATGAGTTATTTTTCGGGATGAGCACGGACGAACCTCGCGTCAGCGCCGATGGCGGCGATACGACGGCAGCCATGATCGATGCGCTGACTGTAATGGGATTCGAAATGTTGTGCGATGGGCACAATGCATTTATCAACTGCACAAGGCAGATGCTGTTGAATGAATGCTTGACGCTGTTACCTTCCGCCAAGGTGGTGGTGGAGATTCAGGAGACAGTAGCGGCAGACGAAAGCATCGTGGACGCCTGCCAAAAGCTTAAAAAAAATGGATACAAAATCGCCCTGGATAATTTCGAGCCCGGCGACCAGAGGGAAGCGCTGGTCGCGTGCGCAGACTTCATTAAAGTCGACATCAAGAAAATTCCTCCCGAACACGCGGCCGGCCTCGTCGCGCAATATGCCAGCGAGAAACGCCTCATGCTGGCGCAGAAAGTCGAAACCCGCCTGCAGCACGTTACCGCTCTGCAGAACCGATTCACGCTTTTCCAGGGCTACTTCTTTCGCGAACCGGAAATGTTGCGCGCCCGCCAGATCCCCGCCAACCAACTGTCCCGCCTGCGGCTTCTGCAAGCTGTGTCCGGGAACGAAATTGACTTTGCGGAAATCGAAGATCTCATCAAACGAGACCCTCCGTTGTGCTATCGGCTGCTGCGTTATCTGAACTCGCCTCTGATGGGGTTATCGTCGCCCGTCAAGTCCGTTCGGCATGCGCTGAGCGTGCTCGGAGAGCGTGAACTCGTACGCTGGATACGTATGGCGACAACCCTGGCCCTGGGACAGGAAAAATCCTCCGACTTGATCCTGGCATCTTTGGTGCGCGCTCGGTTTTGCGAACTCCTTGCTCCCAAGGTAAAGCATGTCGAATCTGACCTCTTTCTCATGGGCATCGTTTCGCTCATGGATGCAATCCTCGAATTGCCCATAGGAGTCGTCATCGAGGAAATTCCCTTGAGTCCTGAAACCAAGGAGCAGTTGCTTTGCGGCAAGACCGGGGGCAAGACGCCGCTGTCTCCCATCTACGATCTTATGGTCATGCGCGAGGCAGGTGAGTGGGAAGCGGTGACCAAACTCGGAAAACAACTCGATCTTTCCCTGTTCTTCATCAACAAAACGTACAACGAGGCAATGCGGTGGGCTCACCAAGTCACTTGCGCAACTCCAGTTGCCCCGGCGCAGGATGCCAAGTCCTAGATTGCTAAAAACGCACATCAAGCGGGTGCGCCTTCGGCCGCGCCTACTACCTCCGCGTTCTCGGCTGTAGCGGCTCCTGCCTCCGTTTCACCCAGCCCCACAGGATCAATGGCTTTCTCTACACGGTCCCGCCCTCGTTTCTTTGCTTCATAGAGCGCGGCATCCGCGGCTGCCAGAAGCTGTTTGGGTGAGGCCCCATGTCTCGGGAATGCTGCCGCTCCTACAGACACCGTGATCATCCCCAGTGACTGTCCCTGATGATGGACCGTCATCTCCCGCAGTTTCGAGCGAATGCATTCGGCGCGCGCACTCGCCGCTTCCAGACTGGCAGTGGGAAGGATGATGACAAACTCTTCGCCGCCGAAGCGGCATACCGTATCTTCCACACGAATGCTCCTGGCAAAGAATCCGCCTGCCTCGCGCAATACCGCGTCGCCGGCCTCGTGTCCGTAGGTGTCATTAAACTTCTTGAAACGGTCCAGATCGAGGATCAGAACTCCCAGCGACTGCTTGGCCCGCACCGCCCGCCGGATCTCGCGCTGCAGCGTCTCTTCCAGATAACGGCGATTATAAAGACCGGTAAGAGGATCTTTCACGGACTGCGCCCGCAACGCTTCACGCAGCCTTATGTTTGCGATCGACAAGCCGAGTTGGCCGGCGAATGTGTTTTTGAACGAGAGTTCAGACTCGCCGATGGAAGGCGCCTCATCGGTGGTCTGAAAATGGAGGATACCCAGTGCTTCTCCCTGCGCCAGGATAGGGATACACAAGTAGGTATTATTGACACCGGCCGCGTGCTGGCACCGCGCTGTCGCATCTCCCGCTACCACCAAATGCGGATGCCCGGTTCTTAACGCCCAACAATCGGTGGGCTCGAAATCCGTAGCCGGAAGCTGGCAACCGGTCCACGAGCCAATCACTTCAACCAGGCTCCGCGACGCATTGAACAAGGCAACCGCTCCCGGGGAGGGAAATATCTTGGGCGCAAAACCGAGAGCGGCGGCGAACACTTCGTCGCGGCTGACACAACTTTGCAGCAGTTCGCCCATCTTGGCCAGCACGGTCGCCCGCTCCGAGCGTTCCTTGAGTTCCCCCATCATTCGTTCGTGTTGCAGGTCACGCTCTTTGCGGGCACAGTCTTTCTCGACCATTTCCTCCTGCAACCGGGTGTTCATGTCGGCCAACTGAATCGTTCTTTCCAGAATCTGCTGTTCCAGAATCTGCTGGTTTTGCTTTTGACTCTCTATGTCCGTGCAGGATCCGAACCACTTGACGACCTCTTGTTTCGCGTTCCGGATAGGATTGGCCCGGCACAGGAACCAGCGGTAATTTCCGTCTTTTCCCCGCAGCCGATACTCCACGTCATAGGGTTCGCCAGTGCGCAGGGCATTTCGCCACTTGGAAAAAACTTCATCCAGGTCGTCGGGATGAACGATTTCTTTCCAGCCGGACCCTTGCATCTGATCGAGCGTCATGCCGGTGTAGTCGAAACATTTTTGATTGAAGTAGTCGTCGGCGCCGTCAGGGTCAGCGGTCCAGATGATCTCCGGAACCGCTTCCGCCATCGTCTGGAAATACAATTCGCGTTCTCGCGCCATGTTGAGACCCTTGTGCAAGGCAGTCCAGGACATCCCTGCCCAACGGCCGATCGCGTTTGCCTTGCCCTTCGAATTGAGTCCCGCATATACAGAAAGAAGGACAACAACGACAGGGAGGGCCACCAGCCAGTAAGCGAAAGCACTGCTCATAGTTTTCACGGCGCAGCATTGTTGAACGCAGCTACACCTCTACTTATCGGCAGCCGGTGGGCAATTACTTTGCTTAAGAAATTTCTTAGTTGTCAGTGCCGGGGGCTTTAAGCCGCGAAGCGGCGGAAGAACAAAACGTACGGCGCAAGCCATGAGACACGAAGTGGAAAATAACCGAGCCGCAAAGCGGCGAAAGAGGAGTTCTCGCGACACTCGACGTGCGAGCTTGGTAGGAATCGTCAGATCAAAATGGCACAGAAAGAAATTTCCGGAGCCTGAATGACGGGGCGAAACTACGAAGTCGCTTTACCTCTCCGTTGCCGTGGCCGCGTCGGAGGGCACCGTAGGACCGGCGATGAAGAAGTTATGATCGTACATGTTGCGGTACATGCGCCCGGCAATTTCAGCCGCCTTGGGACCAAATGTCGGCCGGCCGCCTTGCAGGAATACCACTACTACGACGCGCCCAACACTCGTGTTGGCGTAAGAAGCAAACCATCCAAATCGCGTACCGGCGCGGGAACAGGTTCCGGTCTTACCTAGGATTTCTTCTTCGTTGAAATTCAGGCGCAGGCTGCGCGCTGTTCCGTACTGCACCGCGCCCGCCATGCCATCGGAAATTTCCGGAATCAGCGGAGCGATATCCAGCATGCGCTTTACGCGCGGCTGGAAGTCGGCAACTTCCTGGGCATTCGTCGGATGTTGCAAGTAATAGAGAGTTCCGCCATTGGCAATTGCCGTGACCATCGCGCCCAATTCCAGCGGTGTCATGGAAACGCCTTCGCCGAACGAGCACATTTTGCCGACTCCGCCCAGTTTGGCCGGAATCACTTCCTCGGGATAGGTTCCCGCCTGTTCACCGGCAATATCGTAACCTGCCAGCTCACCAAGGCCGTATTCGTGGGCGTAATAGGCGACTTTCTCAAAACCCAACTGCCGCCCCAGCGCCTCGAAATAAGCATTGTTGGAATGGGCCAGCGCCTGGGTCAGATTCATGCGGTAGCTGCCGCCGAGGCGCACCGGAGTATCCTTCGAAACCAGGCCTTCGCTCAGCGCCGCCAACGCGACGGAAAGCTTAATAGTGGAACAAGGTTGCGCGCCACTCGATAACGCCAGCTTCTGATTAACCATGGCCAGCACGCGGCCGCTGGTGGGCTGAATCGCGACGACTGTTCCATTCATGTTACCGAGCGCATCAATCGCCGCCTGGCGTACGACCAGATCTTCTCCCGCGGTCACATCACCGTCGGTGAGCGAATCGGCAAATGAACTCATAGAGAAGCGCTCGTAGTAATGATGCCGGCGCCCGGTGTGAACGGAAGATGTGTGAACGGAAGTGGCATGAACGGAAGATGTGTGGACTGAGGAAGCATGCACCGAAGCGCGTGTGACCGCGGAACCGCGGCTGCGCGCCAGATGATGCAGGCGCCGGCGCGTGTGCTGGCTCTCGCTGATCTTTTGCGACTTGGATTTGCTCGTATTGAGCGTGTGGGTGCTCACGTGCGCAGCAAAGCTCAACTGCGCCAGAGCCAGACTGGCAAGAAAAGTAAGAGTCAGACGAAGAGCGCGCACACCCTGCTTGGACATCCTGCTTGTTTCCCCCGAATCCCCGACTACTTGACCAGATCACGAACCAGGAATCAGCCAGAAGAGGCTCGATTCGCGTGCAGTACTCGACTACCAAATAATACGGGGCTTGTATGTTTACCGCAACGACAAACTTTAGATTTCTTGAAACATTAATTTCGATTTAACCCATTTTGAAACAACGACATAAGCTCGGTCACCACCAGTTCCCGCACCTTCAGTAACTCCCCGCCGGTTACCCAGAAAGGCACCCGCGCACGGTTGAAAGCTGCCTGCCGGACGTTCTGCGCCTGGCCCGCGCCTTCTCCTGATTACATCACTTCGCCGCGCCGCCGAAGGAAAGCAGGAAGATCGAGATCATCCTGCTCAAAGTTGGACACCATGGCATTGCGCATCGAATCCAGCGAAATCGTTTCCCGGCCATTTTCGGCAAGGCCCATCCGAGCCGCTTCGGCTATAAAAGGACGCTCGTCGGACATGGTTGGCGTACCGGCTGAGTCCGGAATGAAAGATCCAGACATCACAATCTCGGGCGGACGACCAGGCTCTGAGTGTTGATCGTCGGCGTTCTCCGGGTAATCCATCGCATGATCGTGAGCCGACGCAAACGAACTACGAATTTCCTGTGGACGATGGCGCGACGCGCCCACTTCTTTAAAGCCGGTGGCAATGACCGTGATCTTGACCGCGTCTTTCATCTTCTCATCCAGCACCGCGCCGAAAATGATATTGGCGTCTTCGTGTGACGCGCCCTGAATGATGGAACACGCCTGCTGTACTTCCGCCAGCTTGAGCGAGGCCGATCCGGTGATGTTGATCAGGATGCCGCGCGCTCCGTCGATCGCTCCGGCTTCGAGCAGCGGGGACGCGATCGCCTTCTGCGCAGCTTCGATCGTCCGCTTCGGACCGCTGGCCGTCGCCGTGCCCATCACCGCATAACCCATGCGCGCCATGATTGTCTTCACGTCGGCAAAGTCGCGGTTGATGATGCCGGGGATCGTGATGATGTCGGAAATTCCTTGCACGCCTTGTCGCAGAATGTCATCGGCGATGCGGAATGACTCGAAGAAGCCGGCGTCTTCGGCGACAGCTAAAAGCTTCTCGTTGGGAATCACAATGGTCGTATCGACCGACTCCATCAACTCGGCGATGCCGCGCTCGGCCTGCGCCATGCGCCGTTTGCCTTCAAACGAAAACGGCTTGGTCACCACGGCAACGGTGAGCGCGCCCATTTCGCTGGCCAGCGAAGCGATAATCGGCGCCGCTCCCGTGCCCGTGCCGCCGCCGAGGCCGGTGGTCACAAAAACCATATCCGCGCCTTCGAGCGCTTCAATGATCTTGTCGGAATCCTCGAGCGCAGCCTTGCGCCCAACTTCCGGATTCGCGCCCGCGCCCAGACCGTTAGTCAGCTTCACGCCCAGCTGCAACTTCACTGGCGCATGCGACATGCGCAGAGCCTGCAAGTCGGTATTGGCGACGACAAACTCAATGCCGTCAACGCCGGCGTCGATCATGCGATTGACCGCGTTGCCGCCGCCTCCGCCCACACCGATCACCTTGATCTTGGCATCGTTGCGCGGCTCTTCATTGAAGCTGATGCGAATCTTCGAATCGTTTTTCATGTTGTCCACCTGGTTATTGAATTCGCTTTCTTTGCCGCTGAATTTCTCTGCGTTCTTGGCGTTCTCTGCGTTCAAAAGCTTTTAATCGCCGAGCAATTCTTTTACGCTCCTTTTCCCACCAGCAGCGCCTTCAATCTCGATCCCCATCGATCTTCCTGTAATCCTCTTGCAACTCTCGCTCTCTGCCCGTAATTCACCATTCCCAGCACCGTCGCGTATTCCGGCTCGGCTAATGTCGCGGGCATCTTCGCCAACGGCGTAGGCCACGAAAGCCGCACAGCGCGCCGCAACACTGACTCCGCCACATCGAAAATTCCCGGCAGCCGCGACGCTCCTCCGCTCAGCACGATTCCCGCAATGCAAACGTCAAACATCCCACTGTGCCGCAGATTCTCGCGCATCATCTCGAACAGCTCGCGCGCCCGCGGCTCCAAAATTTCCGCGACCAGTCTCTGCGGCAACAGGCGCGAAGGCCGGTCTCCCACCGATGGCACCTCAACTTCATTCCCCTCGGGAATCAGCGTCACGATCGCGCTGCCGTATGCCCGCTTGATTTTTTCCGCCTCCGCCAACGGCGTACACATTCCTACCGACAAGTCACTGGTGAAATGGTCGCCGCCAATCGGAATCACTCCCGTGTAGGCCACCGCACCTTGCGCGAACACAATCAGTTCAGTCGACCCCGCGCCAATGTCCGCGAGGCACACACCAAGTTCCCGCTCATCGGCCCGCAACACCGCATCCGCAGCGGCCAGTGGCTCAAACACCGTGTCGTCCACGTGCACGCCCGCTTTATTCACTGCGGTAATCACGTTCTGCGTGGCACTCGTCGCAGCTGTCACCATATGAACGTGAACCTCGAGCCGCGCCGCCATCATGCCCAACGGATCGTGAACTCCCGCCTGATCGTCCAAAATAAATTCCTGCGGCAACAGATGCAGAATTTCGCGATCCGCGGGTAGAGGGATTCCCCGTGCCTTTTCCACCGCCTGCTTGATCTCATCGCGCCCAATCTCCCGCGGACGGTTGCCCAGACTGATGCCGCCGTGGCTGTTCATGCCGCGCACATGCGCCCCGCCAATCCCGACAATCGCGTGCTCGACTGCAGCACCCGCGATATCCTCCGCCGCCTCGACAGCTCTTTGAATCGTCGCCACGGCCTTGTCGAGTTCCACGATTACACCCTTGCGCGATCCACGCGACTCTGCCATGCCGTGTCCGCGATAGCGCAGGCCATGCTCCGTGACCTCAGCCATCAGCGCGCATGTCTTGGCGCTGCCCACATCAATTGCCGTAAGAAAGCTTCCCTGCTGGTTCGCCATCGTTATGAATTTCCCGCCATGAATTTCTCGACTCTCATAGAGTGCTTCCGCTAGTTCGGACTTCCCTGTTGCTTCGCAATCGCCGGGCTGGGCTTCGGTCCCCCGCTGCCTGCGACAGTCTGGCTTCCGGTCCGCCTGGGAGCCGGCGCACTTTTTGTCGCCGAACTCTGCCCCGTGTGCGCATGATGAATCGCGCCTCCAGACCTTTTCGTCGCCCTTTTAGTCTTGCCCTTCGGCATGCTGGTCCGCGTGATCTTTGGCGTCTGCGGTTTCGGCGCAACTTTCTTCGCCGACTTCAAGGATTCGGCGCCCTGCGGGTTCAACCTGCTTTGTGGCATCTCGAATGCCGGCTTGGGCAGTGCCCGATTTGCGGCTGCGATAGGAGTAATCAGCGCAGCCGCATGCACGCCCGCCCCCCGCGCTGCCTTGGCCGTCGCCGGCGCCAGCGCCGCTTGCCGTGCAGAGCCGTTTCTTTGCCCCGCCGCGGGAGTCTGCACATCAGGATTCACGACGATCTGGTTGTCATAGCGCAGGTCCACCGACTCCAGTTTCGGAAACTGCTGCCGCCACTCCTTCACGTGCCCCACATAAATCTTGTAGCGGTTCAAATAGTCCACCGAACCCAGATGCACCAGCACATCGCCCGCCGGATCATTTACCCGCACCTTTACGTCTTCGAGATCGGTGAGGTCGACCTCGCTCAAGTCCTGGGAGTAATGTGCGCCTTCCGCATCGAGGCCGCGAACCAGTTCGTCGTAAGCATGCATGCGCGGCGCGCGCGTCGAAAGCGGCTCGCCCGGATTCATTCCCAGAATCACGGGAAACGAATACTTGTGCTTCTGCGGCAACTCCATCAACGTGCCGCCGGCGTCGATCAGGAAAATTCGCGGACCCACGCGCGCGAATGCCATCGGCGTTCGTTCCTGGATTTCAACTTTCAGTTGGTTCGGCACAAAGCGCATCACACTGGCCGCTTCCACCCACGGAATCTGTTCCAGTTGTGTTTTCTGCTGCGCCAGCGGGATAAAGAAAATATTTCTTCCGATGTCGGCGCCCATCACTTCCATGATTTGCGCTTTGGTGACGTTCTCTGTGCCGGTGATTTCGATGTCGTCACTCGAATCCACGCGGAAGCGCCACGACTTTTCGCCGTAGCGATAGAGCCCGGCCATCAGCAATCCGGCGCAGCACAAAACCATCGCTGCAACGGCAGCCCACAACAAATGATTTGCGGTCTTTTTCGGAATCGAACTGCGGCGGGCGGAGACACGCTTTTGCCCGCGCAGAAAAGGAGATTCCTCCTCCACATCCAGATCCATCAGGCGCGCGTCGTCCAACTCCTCGCGCGCATGTTGAGCGCTGGGCGGGTACAACTCTTCCTGCACGATGGTGGAACTGCCTTTTCGCCCCATCCGTTCAGGTCAGTTGTCGAGAGGAATCGCTTGAGCCTTTTCACTATAGCCGCATTTTTCAAACGGAGGTAGATGAAAAATTAATCTTTTGCACAGCAGGAATCGAATTGGAAATCAGTTAATAGCAAGAACCCGGCTGGCCTTGGTTTAAAACCACGGTAAAAGCAAACGGGCACGGCATCTTTGCCGTGCCCGCAACCTTAAGGAGAGACAAAATCTAGATTGGCCCCGTGCCGCCCGTGCTGATTCGAATCGACGGCACTGAAATATTGATATTGGGCTGTGGAACGAAGACGCGTACCCGGGGACAAACAACCGGAACCTTGGGAACCCTGACCACAACGGGATTGAACGCCGCAAAACGGAAGCGCGCCGCTTGTGCCTCAATCCGCGCCCGGTTTGCTTCCAGCCGGGCCATGTGCTCCTCTTGCCGTGCGGACATCGCCTCGATGCGCGCGACCCCTTCGGCACTCCGCGCGTTGCTTATCCTCACCAGCCTCGCCTGCGTCCGGTCAACCTGAGCCTGCAAGTGCGCCGCTGCGGTCGCGAGACGGCACGACTGCGTTTCCCCGCGCGCCGAAACCATCTCGACTCGGGCCAGCAAATCATCGGCTCGACCCGATGCCAGCGCCACTACCGCCTGGGACCGGTCAGAGATTCGATCCGCCACGCGGTGCGCCAATTCCAGGCCGCCATCGTGATAAAAGCCGTTCAGTCCCAGTGCCACAACTCCCGCCGCCAGCCATCCCCAACCTTGCATGGTTTTCATCGCCATCTTCTCCATCTGGCAAATTGGACGGACCTCACCCAAATCCGTTAGCAATGAAAGGTACGAAGAAAAGGACCAATAAGTTCCGGATTTATGAAACGGGCCCCGCAGCCCGGCGACGCTCCCGGTTCGACCTCAGTTCCGCGATCAACGTCCCCGCCTCGGTCAGACTGCTTCGCAAAGAGAGCTGCGCCTTCCGCACTTCTTTGCGAAGCTGGGTAGCCCAGTTCAGCTACGCCTCTTCTTCTTCACGGGACGCGCCTTCACACCGCCTGCGCACCAGTTCTCCTACGCTGACACCGGCATTTCTCGCTTCTTTTTTGGAGCCAATTCCGAAAGGCAGGCGTCGTTAGGACCTGTACTCGAGCCGTTTTCAATGGTAACCTCCGGCAACATGAGCCTGATATTCCTTGCGGCCGTCTAATTTCTGGCCGCAAGCGTCTGTCCCTCCAGACTTTCCAGAATCAGCGGCCCCAACTGCGAAACGCTGCCCGCTCCCAGCGTGAGAATCATATCGCCTTGCTGTGCGGCGGCCGAAACCGCGCTCACCGCATCGGCAAATGAACCGGCATATCCAGCATTGCATCTGCCCTTTTCGCGAATGGTCCGCGCCAGCGCTTCCCCGCTGATCCCTTCGATTAGCTGCTCGCTCGCCGCATAAATATCGAGCACGAACAGCGAGTCGGCATCGCCAAATGCGGTCGTGAACTCCTCCATCAAATCACGCGTGCGAGTGAACCGATGCGGCTGGAATATGACGTGAATCTTGCCAAACCCACACTGTTTCGCCGCCGCCAGCGTCGCGCGAATCTCCGTGGGATGATGTCCGTAGTCATCGATCACAGTCACGCCCGCCGCCCGTCCGCGCACCTGGAAACGCCGGTCCACTCCGCGGAACTGACTGAGCGCAGAGCGAATCGCATCTACGCTAATATCCAAACCCACGCCCACGGCGATCGCGGCCGTCGCGTTCAAAACATTGTGTACGCCGGGAACATGCAGCGCGAACTCGCCGAGATCCTGCTTGCGATAACTCACCTGAAAACTGCTCAACGGCCTCGCTTCCGCATCCGCATTCTCCAGCATCCTCCCCGTTGTCCCGAGCTTGATCCAAAAATCCGACCCGCGCTTAGTCCCATATGTCACCGTCCGCCGCTGCACCTCGGGCAGCAACCGCCGCAGCAAAGGATCGTCATTGCAGGCCACGATCATGCCGTAAAACGGCACGCGGTCCATGAATTCCAGAAACGTCTTCTTCACGTCGCGCATGTTGCGATAGCAATCCATATGCTCGCGGTCAATGTTCGTGACAACTGACAGAATGGGCGACAACTTCAGAAACGACCGGTCGCTCTCGTCCGCCTCAGCCACCAGATATTGCGACTTGCCCAACCGCGCGTTCGACCCCATCGCATCCACGCGGCCACCAACAACGACGGTCGGATCGAGCCCACCCGCCGCCAGCACCGCCGCAACCATCGAGGTCGTCGTAGTCTTGCCATGCATCCCGGCAATCGCAATCCCATATTTCAGCCGCATCAACTCAGCCAGCATCTCCGCCCGCTGAATTACAGGAACATGCAGCCTATGAGCCTCGGCAACTTCCGGATTCTCCGCTGCAATCGCCGAACTGGTCACTACAACTTCCGCGCCCAAAATATTTTCCGCGTGATGCCCTTCAAATATCGCCGCACCCATCCCGGCAAGTCGCTGTGTCACCGGAGAACTTCTCAAATCCGATCCGGAAACCTTGTAGCCAAGATTCAGCAGCACCTCGGCAATCCCGCTCATGCCAATCCCGCCAATCCCCACGAAATGTATGCGCTGAATCTTGGCAAACATAAGTCAAAGTCTCACCACGGATTTCACGGATTCACACGGATAAGCCTAAAAAATAGAAGAAGTATCCGTGAAATCCGTGTAAATCCCGACTAGTTTTCTTCTACCCCCGCCAACCGCGCCGCCATCGCCGCAATATCCTGCGCCGCATTCGGATGCGCCAACTCCCGCGCGGCCGCGCTCATACGCTGCAAACTCGAGGCATCTTGCAGCAGCACCGCAATCGTCTCAGCCAGCCACACACCTTCCAGTTTCGACTCTTCCACCACCACCGCAGCCCCAGCACGCGCCAGCGCCTCCGCGTTCACCCGCTGATGATCGTCCGCCGCCCGCGGAAAAGGCACGAACACTGCGGGCTTTCCCGCTGCCGCAATCTCCGCAACGGTACTCGCGCCCGACCGGCACACAACCAAATCTGCGCGCGCAAACGCCGCTGGCATGTCTTCAATAAACTTGAACACTTCCGCCGATTCGCCGAGTCCACGATACGCCGCCAGCGCGTCATTGTAGTCACGTTCACCCGTCTGATGAATGATGTGAATCCCCGGCGCCTCGCGCTGCAACACGGGAAGACAGCGAATCATTGCGTCGTTGATCGCATGCGCTCCCTGGCTGCCGCCGAAAACAAGCACAGTCGGCGTCCCGCCGCGCTTCGGCGCAATCTCAAAAAATGCCTGCCGCACCGGCACGCCGGTGACTTCCGCATGGCGAAAATATTTCGCGGTCTCCTCAAAATGCACCGCCGCCGCCGAAACAAACCGCGCGACCATGCGGTTGGCAAACCCCGGCACCACATTCGGCTCAAAGGCCAGCGTCGGAATGTGCTTGACCAGCGCCGCCAGCATCGCGGGCCCCGACGCATACCCGCCCACGCCAATCACCACGTCGGGCGCAAACTCATTCAGCATGCGGCCCGCATCCCAAACCGCCCGCGGCAAATCAAACGCCGTCTTCGCGCGCGTCATCAAGCTGACATTCTTCAACGCGCCCACGCGCACCAGTTGCAACGGATACCCCGCTGCCGGCACGAGACGATTCTCGATCCCGCGCGCTGTGCCGATGAACAGCACCTCAGCGTTATAACTTTTCTTGAGTTGATTGGCGATGGCCAGCGCCGGGATCACGTGCCCGCCTGTCCCCCCGCCCGCCAGAATGGCCCGCATGCAGTGACTATAAACCAGGCCACGGATTACACGGATTAGACGGATAAACCAATAGACCTCAAGAAATATCCGTGAAGACCCGTGAAATCCGTGGCGTTCTTGGTTTTCATTCCGCCTGCTTGGTAATATTCAGCAGCACGCCCACACACGCCAGCGTCACAAACAGCGACGACCCTCCATACGAGACCAGTGGCAGCGGAATCCCCTTGGTCGGCATCATGCCCAGTACTACGCTGATATTGATAAACGCCTGCAGCACCACCATGCTGGTGATTCCCACGGCAAGATATCGTCCGAAAACGTCCTGCGTGCGCCAGGAAGCCCGCATCCCCCGCCACAGGAAAATCGCAAACAGCAAGACCACAAACAGCGCGCCCACCAGCCCTAATTCCTCCGCGGTCACGGCAAAAATAAAATCCGTGTGCGGCTCGGGCAGATAGAACAGCTTCTGCTTTCCTTCCATCAATCCCGTGCCCGTGATCCCGCCGGTACTGACTGCTATAAGAGATTGAATCAGATGAAATCCAGCCTTTTGCCGCTCGGCATAGGGATTGATAAATGCCAGAATCCGATCCCTCCGAAAGGCCACGTGAAAAATAAGAAAATACAGCGGCACCAACGACGCGCCCGCTGCATACGCGAAATATTTCATTTGCATGCCGGCAACATACAAAATGCAAGCCGCAATTCCCGCGCATGCAATCGCCGTTCCGAGATCCGGCTGCAACACGATCAACCCCAAAAAAACGAGCACGGGCGCGGCCGCGGGTAACAGCGTGTTGCGCACGTCGTCCATGCTTTTGCTGCGCCCTTCGAGAAAGTATGCAAGAAACAAAATCAGCACCGGTTTTGCCAGTTCAGAAGGCTGAAAGGAAAACCCGCCCGCGTGAATCCAGCGATGTGTATGATGCGACCGATCAAGAAAGAAAACGGAGATCAGCAGGAGCGTGGTCAGCCCAATCAGCGAAAAAACCAGGGCTGGATTCTTGTAACGCCGGTAGTCCACACGCATCGTCACGACCATCGCCGCCAGCCCCGCGACAGCCCAGATCAACTGCTTCGACAGGAACGCATACTCCGACCCGAACCGCTCCTTCGCCATCACCGCCGAGGCCGAAAACACCATCACCAGCCCCACAAACACCAACAGCATGGTCACCGTAAACAGCCAACGATCGACGCTCACCCGCTTCGCCATGGGAAGTTCATTTCACCACGGAGCAGCGGAGAGGCGAGAAAGAATTGCTGATTGTTGATTGCTGATTGTTGATTGTCTTGGTTCACGCGGCTGCGAGCGCCGAACGGGAAGGCCACCCTCCAGAGACCTGACACTTATTCCCAGAAATTAAACACGGTATCATCCAACAAGATGCGCACCGCCTTGCGTTCGAACCTGAACCCAGTGACCGCTCGCCGCGACCGCGTCCCGGAATTACTCCGCCGGGTGTGGGCCATCGTTTTTGCCGGCTCCGTATTCGCCGCCGCAGGGTTCGCCCAGATCAATGGCAATGCCAAAAATTCCAATACCGCCCATCAACCGCCCAACGGCTACGTCGGCAACCACGCCTGTGCTAGTTGTCATGCCTCGATTTATAACTCCTATGCCCGCACTCCCATGGCCCACGCAAGTGGAGACGCTATTGAGAATCTGGCGCCTGCGGACTTCGTGCACGAAAAATCAAAGGTGCACTACCGGATCTATTCCGAAGGCAATACGGCATGGCTAAGCTTTGAGCGTCCGGGCGACCCCGCCGCGACAGGCAAGCGCCAGTTGCTTTACGCCATCGGTTCCGGACGTCGGGGCCGAAGCTATCTCTTCGCAGTGGATGGTTTCGTTTTCGAGTCACCGGTCAATTGGTATGCCGACGGGCATCGCTGGGACATGGCCCCGGCCTATGGCATGGCTCGCGAAATTCCTCTGAACCTGCCGGCTTATCCGGAATGTTTACGCTGCCACACCAGCGGCATGCAGTCGCCAATTAACGGCTCGCAGAACGAATATCCGATGCCACTCTTCACTCAAGATGGAGTCGGTTGCGAGCGATGTCACGGTCCTGGAGCGGCGCACGCAAAAGGCGCTGCCATCGTCAATCCTATGAAACTAACGCCGGATCGACGGGACTCGGTTTGCATGCAGTGTCATCTCGAAGGAAGCGTGGCCATCGAACGCGCCGGACACCATGCCTCTGACTTTCGGCCGGGCGATGTTCTCGACGACTACATCCGGCATTACGTTCTCTCCGCGGGCCAGGCACCTGGTCTCGGAGCCAACAGCCAGTTTGAAGCGCTGGCACAAAGTAAATGCAAGAAGAAATCCGGCGACTCAATGTCTTGTATGAGCTGCCACGATCCTCATTCGTATCCCTCCGCCGATGAACGCGCATCTTTCTATCGCGGGAAATGTCTCGCCTGCCACGGCGTTGCATTCGGCGTCAAGCACCATCCCGACAAGCCGGACTGCACAGCGTGCCACATGCCACCCTCGTTGAGTACAGACATCGCTCACACTGAGGTGACGGACCACCGCATTCCACGGCTTCCCGGGTTGTCCCCTGAGTTGTTGGAGGAACCAGTCGCAAAACAAACCTCCTCTTCTTCTCTACTGCCCTTTCCCTATTCGAAAGAAGCGGCGGATGACGTTCGTGATCTCGCCCTGGCCTGGGAATCACTTGCGGGCAGTGGCACACCGGAAGCGGCATCCCAGGCAGATCGCTTGCTCCCACTCACAGCAAAGCAATTGCCTAATGATCCGGCGGTCCTCTCCGGATTAGCCTATGTTGAATTGAGCCATCATGCGCAGGACCGGGCGCGGGAGTTGTATCAGAAAGCACTTGCGCTCGATCCAACTTTGATAGATGCCGCCACGAACCTGGGTGTGATTGAAGCCCGGAGCGGGCACTTGAGCGCCGCAGTGGCGCTCTGGCAGGGGGCATTCATTCGCGCCCCTGGAAATAGCAGCATTGGAATGAATCTCGCCCGCACATTTTGCGAAGCTGGTCAGATGAAGGATGCTCGACTCTACGTCTCACGTGTGCTTCATTTCAACCCCGACCTAACGGAAGCCAGAAAGCTGTTGCAGCACCTGAATGCGGACCCACCTGACTGCCGCCGGTAAACGGTTCTGAAGAGTCTTGCCTTTTTCCGCGCCGCTGCGACGGAGCGATGAAAGCCCTCCTTCACTTCCGGTCGCGCCGCCCAAAGAAGACGCCGCCGAGCGCGCCGCCAATCCCGCCCAGCAGGATGAACGAGATCAAGGCGAAGATGATAACGAAGACCATCATCACCGCCATTCCGCCCGGCGTCTTGAAGTAATCGAACACCTGCTGCGCCTGTGGATCGGCGGTGCGGGAAGCGGCCTGCTGGATCGCTTCCAGCATCTTGTTGCGGATCTGCACGCCCGAACGAAACACAGCCACAGCAACCGCCTCAATAATGGCCCCCATGCCAAATGAAAACAAGCCGCTAACCGCACCCATTTGCGCCCCGGTCGAAGCTTTGACGAAAGCTCCAACCGTGCGCCGCCGGTAGAGAACAACTGCGAGAAATCCCGCGCCTAGCATGGCCAGCACGGGCACCATCAAACCCAGGCACATCAGCAGCGCGGCGATCAGCGCCGCAATCGCGCACGCGGGTAATGCGTGGTTCCACAACACCGCGAAAGATCCAACAGGCTGCGGTTCGGCTTCGGCAACGCCCGGATGATCCGGCACTAAAGCAGTTTCGCTAAGCGACATCGCAACCGCCTCGGGTTGTGCGATTGCCACGCGAATTTGAGGAGCACCGCAGTGCGAGCAGAACGCCACGCCATCTTCGACCGCTTGTCCGCATTTGTGGCAAGAATGTTCCATCAAGATCGATGTGAAGATTGGCTTTTGAAAGTATCGCACGACGCGGCATCCAGGCAAGGACAGGCCCGGGCTTCGCCGGACTTCCGAGGTCATTTCAGGGGCAGCTAAATCTCGCCGCGCTTGCCGCGCGTGTGCACGTAAACGAGAGAGAAAGTCGTTCCCTTGCCGCCGTCACGCGCTTCGACGGCCACATCGTGCTGCTCGTCTTCGGTGCCAACTTTCAATTCCGTGACCGGACCGGTATTGTCGCCTTCACACTTCAACTCTTTGGAAGTTTTGGAATTGGAATCTTTCGAATCCTTGGAATCTTCGTCATCGCTGTCGACGTGAACGCCGTGTTTCTGGGAGTGACACTCCAGAACTTTGCCGTACTTTCGGAGCTTGTCGCGATAAAAATCGATCACTTTGCCCGGTGCATCATCGGAATCGTATTTGACGACAACTAGCTTGAAGCCAAAGGCTTCGGTCAGAAGTCCCAGATTGACCTTGTCGCTGTCCGCATCATTGTCCTTATCTTCCTTATCCTTGACGCTCAGGCGCGCGCCCGGATACAACGGCAGCCCGGCTTTGCGGGCATCGGCGTCCGCACCTATGTGCAGATCTCCGACGGAACTCCGCACGTCAAAGTTCTTATCCTGACTGCCCGAGTCCTGCCCAAAAACGGACAGAGAAAACAGAACTACGATGACTGCTGGACTCATAAAATGGCAACGCATAACTGCCTCCTTGTAGGCGGTCCCGCCAAACTAAATGTCGGCATCTTTCCCGTGAGTGCGGACGTAAACCAGGGAGAAGCTTGACCCTTTGCCATCGGACTCGACGGCCACGATGTGCTGATTTTCTTTCGTCCCAACTTTCAGTTCCACATTGTTGCCGTGGCCGCTGTCGCAGGTCAGTTCGTGCGAGTTACGATCGGATTTATCCGAATAGTTTGTGTTCACATCAAAATGGCCGGACGTGTGACACTCGAGCACGTTGCCGTATTTCTTAAGCTGATCCCTGTAAAAAGCGATGAGCTTGTCAGGTGAATCGCTGGACTCATACTCAAGCGCGACAACTTTTATTCCGAAGCCGAAGCCGGAGATGTTGACGTTCGCGCGCTTGTCGTCGCCATTGGAAGTCTCCGGCTTAGGCTGAGCGCCGGGGTAGACAGCCAGACCTGTGTCCGAAACATCGGCATCTTTGCTGACGTGGATGCCGCCGACCAAAGTCTTGATGTCCACTTGCTTATCCTGGCCGTTGGCTTCTTTCTTCACGTTCACACTGCAACCGGAGACCAGCATCGCCCCGATTAGCGCCGGGGGGAGCCAGATGGAACTTGGTAGCTTGATTCTGCTCATGATTCAGCCTCTTATATTCGATTTCTAATGACTCGTCTCCCACCCGGCGATCTGCACCGGTCGTTCAATGCCCGCGCCGCGTTGCGCAACGTTGGGAATCGTTACCGGAAGATGTCCGCGAATCGCGATTTCACCGAACAAAGCCTTCACTGCGGCGATTTCCGAGACCGTGGCATTGGAAAACGTACATAGATACGTCTCGATCCTGGGAAAATCAGTTGCCACGTAAGGGTTCCCCATGGCCACTAACACGGTCTTTGGCGCGGCATGGTCGAGCACTTGTTGCAACAGAGTTGCCGTTGGATCAGATGTGGTCATCGTATTTCCAACTTTGCCGGGAACCGGCACCGCATATACCGCGGCGATAACCGATTGCGCCTCATTCACCGCTTTAATCACATCATCGCTCATGCCTGCCGCGATGCGCGGATCCACATAGATCACACGCGCGTCTGGGACGCGGGCGCGGACTTCGCGGCCAAAGGCGCGGCCTGCATCCGTTCGCACATCGTCGGAGAAAAGCACGGCCACCACCTGGTTGTGGGTCTCCTCCTGTGTCATATACGGAAGCTTAGGGCCAACAGTTCCTTTATGTTTTAGAGGCAAAACTTTGCCGCTGTCGCGAACCAGCGTGACAGCAGAGTCCGCGACCTGCTGCCCGAAAGCGAGGTTTGCCGGACTGCCCACCAGGGTTGAGATCGCATTCAGGTCCACCAGTCGGGCCTCGTTCAAGCCGAGAGAAGCCTTTGCTTTCAGAAGCTTGAGAACTGATCGGTCGAGGCGCTCTTGCGAAATCTCTCCCGAGCGAACGGCCTGCACCATGGAGTTATAAGATGCGCCGAGGTCGGCCGGAATTAGCAACAAATCGCTGCCGGCCTTGAAAGCCTCGACCGCCGCGCGGCCGATGTCATTGATAAAAAGATGGGTCAGTCCCGCCATGTCGAGCGCATCGGTGACCACGATCCCATTGAAGCCGAGTTGTTTTTCCAGCAAATCGGAAACTATCGCCGGAGAAATCGTGGCGACGTGATTGGGATCGGGATCGAGTGCGGGAACCGTGACGTGCGCCACCATGACCGCGTCTACGCCAGCCTGGATAGCGTGCTCGAACGGCGGGAGTTCGACAGAGTTTAGGCGCGCGCGATCGACTGTAACGCTCGCCACGCCAAGATGCGAATCCGACGCCGTATCTCCATGTCCGGGAAAGTGTTTGGCAGTGGTGAGCATGCCGGCCTCATGCGCGCCCTTGATGTAGGCCGCGACCAGATCGCCTACCTGGGTAGGATCTTCGCCGAACGAGCGTGTATTGATGATGGGATTGGCGGGATTGGAGTTCACATCGGCGTCGGGGAAAAAATTCCAGTGAATGCCAATGGCTCGGGTCTCTTCTCCGGTAATGCGGCCGAATGTCTCCGCATCTTCGGGCTTTCCATCGCCGCCGAACGCCATGGCGTGCGGGAAAACAGTGGTTCCAATAAGCCGCATCGAAACGCCGCGCTCGAAATCCGCAGCGAAGAGCAACGGCAATTTAGACTCGTGCTGCAGGCGGTTGAGCAACTCCGCAGCCTCATACGGCTCGCTGCGCAGAAGTAACGGGCCGTCCACGTGGACCGTCATGGCAAAGGAGCCGACATGATACTTCTTCATATCGTCGAGCCACTGCAGGTATTCGGGGTTCTCGACATTCAGGAAGCTGGCGCGGCACCAGATCATGAAGACCTGGCCCACTTTTTCTTCGAGTGTGAGCTTGTGCAAGGTTTTTTCAGCCCACTTCTCGCCGTTGTGCGTGAGATGGATGGGGCCGGTGCGCTGATATTTTTCTTTGGCGAAAACAGAGGAGGATATGGCAAGCGAAAAAGCGATTAACAATACACAGACGCGGGACATGCGAAGAACAATAGCAGAATCGTTGTGAGTTTCAGACTGGCGGATTCGGCCATGCGTTGTCATTCATGCGAAGGCAGAGCTGCATCCACCACCGTGATCGCTGCGCGCTGAATCCCGGAATCGTCGCCGAAACCGCTAAGCCAGCGCACTTCCGGCTCGCGCCGAAACCATGTCATCTGCCGCTTAGCATAATTTCTGTGAGTTTGCTGGGCGTCCTGGATGCCTTGCTCGCGCGTAAGTTCTCCGCGAATGCACTGCACTGCCTGCTTGTAACCATGCGACGCTAGCGGCCATGTGGCCTCGCCATATTTTTGCAACAGAGCTTGCGCCTCTTCCATCAATCCTGAAGAAAACATCGCTTCCGCACGCTGGTTAATGCGGCCATATAAAGCCTGGCGGTCGGGATTGAGGCCCAGGCGCAGAATGCGGAAGCCTCGCAAAGGGTCGCGGCCTTGCTGCCGCCAAAGTTCGGACATCTTCTGCCGCGAAGCGAGGCACACTTCGATCGCGCGAATCAATTTGGGCAAGTCGTTGGCATGGATTTTCTCCGCAGCCGCGGAATCGAGCCGACCGAGAATCTTGCGCAGGTGGTTCGATCCACGATTAGCCGTGCGCTCACGCAAGCGTTCGCGCAATTCCTCCGAGCGCTGCGGTCCGGGGAACAAGCCTTCGAGCAGCGCTCGCAGATACAAGCCCGTACCACCCACCACGACGGGCAGGTGATTGCGCAAGTCGATCTCCGCAAGCACCTTTCTGGCCAGCCGGGCATACTCGCCCGCAGTGATGAAGGCGGTAGGCTCGACACAATCGAGAAGATGATGTGGTGCGCGCTGACGTTCCACCGCATTTGGCTTCGCCGTGCCAATCTCAAACTCGCGGTACATGGCAACCGAATCACAATTGACAATCTCGCCGTGGAATTTCTCCGCGATCGCCAGCGACAACGCAGTCTTACCGCTGGCGGTTGGCCCAAGGATCACTACCAGCAGCGGCTCATGCCCCACGGTCAGCGCCAACTCCAGTGAATGTCGTGCCAGTAGCGAACCAGCGTGAGAACAAGAAGCACGAATGCGATCAACAGCAGGCCCGCAGTTTCCGTGGCATAAACCGAGTGCCGGTGTTTGTTTGGGGAATTGTTTTGGCGCGGGCGAACGGGCACGGGAATATTGTAGCGCCAGAGGGGCGAGAAACCATCAAAGCTCCGATGCTAAACTACGGCGTCGTCCATGGTGTCCGAAAGCAACAGCAGAATCGCGCGCTTTGGAGTCTTTGAACTCGACCTTGGCGCGGGCGAACTACGCAAGAGCGGGGTGAAGCTGCGCTTGCAGGAACAGCCATTTCAGGTGTTGACGGTTCTGCTGGAGCGCGCCGGCGACGTGGTTACGCGCGAAGAATTGCGTAATAAGCTGTGGCCCTCCGACACTTTCGTTGACTTCGATCACAGTCTCAATACGGCGGTAAACAAGCTGCGCGAAGTGCTCGGCGATTCAGCTTCGAATCCGCGTTTCGTGGAAACCCTGGCGCGGCGCGGATATCGATTTATCGCGCCGATCAGTGATGCGGCAAAGTCTCAACCTTCGCACACCATCACTAGTGCCACGTCCGATGTGCAGCAGGCGAATGCGCCCAGCGCCGCCGGTCTGCATCCCGAACTCGATGTTCCCATCCCGCGCCGTCAAATCACGCGAGGATTGTTTGCGCTGATCCAGGGGATGTATTTGATTTTTTATGTCGCAGCACTTTTTCGCCTGCACGCCATCCAGGGAATCGCAGATTCGTTCTTGCCTCAATCGACCGCAATCACCCTGGTGGCTGCGGTCATGGTAACTACAGGTGTCGGCATCCCGCTGCGATGTTATCTGATATCGGCTGTGAGCTTCGACTATCAGCGGCTAGGTGAAAAATTCGGACAAATATTTCCGCTCGTGCTCGGACTGGATCAACTGTGGGCGATTGCGCCCTTCTTGCTGATGCAAAAGATCGGACTGGGCGCGGCCTTCGCAGCCTGCGCAGCATTGCTCTATGTGCCGTTCTCAGAACGAACGCTGATTCGAATGGCCTATGCGGGGCGGACCTCCAGCAAGGTCTAAGTCCGCCCCGCTGCTACCATAGCTTCGTGCCCCCTCTATTGAGCGTCAGCCGGCTCAACATCGAGTTTCTCGCCAAGGTAAGTCCTCGCGTTGCACGCGATAGCGGAGCCACGCCGCAGTCCCTGCTTGCCGTTCGCGATCTTAGTTTCTCCATCGCGCCGGGAGAAGTTCTGGGATTGGTCGGCGAGTCCGGCTCCGGCAAGTCGATTACTTCTTTGGCCATCATGCGGCTGTTGCCGCCGCAGGCACGCGTCACCGGCAAAATTCTATTCACCAATGCGGATGGCGATGCACAGCGTGATCTCGCGACTCTACCCGATGAATCTATGCGCCGCCTGCGCGGTTCTCAACTGGCAATGATTTTTCAGGAACCGATGACAGCCCTTAACCCGGTAATGCGCGTTGGCGACCAAATTGCCGAAGCCGTGCTCGCGCATAATGCCGTCTCGAAGAGCGAAGCTTGGAAGCGGGCAATTGATGCAATGAACGATGTCGCCATTCCTGACGCCGCCCGCCGCGCCCGCGACTATCCTCATCAGCTTTCCGGCGGCATGCGCCAGCGCATCATGATCGCCATGGCCATCGTGAATCGTCCGCGCCTGCTGATCGCCGACGAGCCGACCACGGCCCTCGATGTAACCATTCAAGCACAGATTCTCGATTTGCTCGCCAGCCTGCGCGCACGTTTCGGTCTGACGATGTTATTTATCTCTCATGATCTTGCGGTTGTGTCGCAGATCGCGGATCGTGTCGCCGTGATGTATGCCGGCAATCTCGTAGAACTCGGAAGCAAGCATGATATTTTTCAGACGCCGGCTCATCCCTATACGCGCGGCCTGCTGAAGGCAGTGCCCGACCTCAGGACGGACCGCTCTCACCCATTGCAGACGATCGAGGGAACGGTCCCGCCACTCCACGCGATGCCGCACGGCTGCGCCTTCGAACCCCGTTGTCACTACCGCGTGCCAGAATGCGCCCAATTTCTGCCGGATTTGGTCGAGGTGACTGAAGCACACTGGGCGCGCTGCCCGGTGATAAATGCATGACAACACTGCCTGGTCATGCTGAGATCCGCATTCGTAGTTGTTCGGCCTTCCGAACAAAACTCCGCGCTTGTCATGTTCACAGCGGCCTTGGGCTATAATCGCCAGTTTGTCCGGTGACTCTTGCGCATTCTGTTGATTAGCGATATTCACGCCAACCTCGAAGCCCTGGAAGCGTGCCTGGCCGCGGCTCCGTCGTTCGATTTGGTGGCGAATCTGGGCGACGTCGTCGGCTATGGAGCAAGTCCCAATGAAGTTGCCGATCGCTCTCGCGACCTGGGAAAGATTTTCGTGCGCGGCAATCACGACAAGGCCGCCACCGGATTGATGGACCTCAACGATTTCAATCCCATGGCCGCGGCCGCCGCTACCTGGACGCGCGACCAGTTGACGCCCGGCAATCTGGAGTGGCTCAGAGCATTGCCCCAGGGGCCGCTGCCGCTGGAAAGTGCGGCCAACGTGCAGTTGGTGCACGGCTCGCCCGAAGATGAAGACGAATATCTGGTCTCGCTGCCCGACGCGATTGCCCGGCTGATTGTGCTCGATATCCCCATTACTTTTTTTGGGCACACGCACTTACAAGGCGGATTCTTCGCCAACGGCACAGGCGCCGATGCCTTCCGCCCCGAATACCGCACTGTGGGCCAGGCTGAGACGGTTCCGTTGCAACTTAAAGATTCCGCCCGTTACCTGATTAATCCCGGTTCAGTCGGCCAGCCCCGCGACGGCGACTGGCGCGCCGCATTCGCGCTGTTCGACAGCGAAGCAAATGTCGTTCACTTTCACCGCACGCCTTATAACCTGAAAGCCGCGCAGGACCGTATCTTCGCGGCAAACCTTCCTCCGCGATTGGCTACGCGCCTGGCCGCGGGACGCTGAGAGGTTTTTCCAGCCGCTTGCGCGAAGCCAGCGTGACGCGTCAAACTCTGGTATGCCCTCTTACTCTTCTTCCCGCAGCGCTGCACAGTCGGCGCTTCCCGAGCGCACACCCGAACATTACCTCATCGCCCACAGCGACGGCGGAGCGCGCGGCAACCCCGGCCCTGCCGGATTCGGCGTAGTCATTCAAGACGAGGCCGGGCGCAAAGTCGCGGAACTCAGCGAATATCTCGGCCACCAGACTAACAACTTCGCCGAATATCAGGGACTGATCGCGGCGCTCGAATATGCCATCGAGCATGGTCCCAAAGCCTTGAAACTCATCAGCGACTCCGAACTCCTGGTGCGCCAGATCAAAGGCATCTACAAAGTGAAGAATGCCACGCTCCAGGATCTTCACGGACGCGCCAAGGAATTGATCGCGCAGTTGGAGTGGTTCTCGATCGGCCACGCCCTGCGCGAACACAATCAAGACGCCGACCGCCTGGCCAACCAAGCCATGGACAAGGGCACAGGCCGCGTAGCCAGTTCAGCTCAGGTAGCAGCGGCCGCCTCGGACGCCCGGCCTCCGGCAGCATCACAAAGCCAGCAGGAATTCGAAGGCATAGTCCGCAATGGCGTAGTGGAGTTAGTAAATGCCAAACTCCCCGACGGCACTCGCGTCCAACTCCGAACAAAAAAGGGAGTCTAATCGAGTTCGGGTAGTGGCTCAGTTTGAAAATTCGTGCCGGCGTCTACAAGGGGCGTCATCCCGAACGGAGCCGCTTTTCAGGCGTAGTGAGGGATCTCGCGCAGTAAAGCCGGGATAGCCCACGCAAGATCCCTCAGCCGGCTGAAATACGCCGGCTTTCGGGATGACGCCTTCGAGGTGTGATAGTGGTCAGAAAATGGATGACAGCAAAACGATCTCGCCCCTCTATCTCCTGGCCGACAGCCAGTTGCTTTTTTGGCGGGGGAACAACAACGACAACGGGCTGATCGGCAGAATTCGAGGCAGCCTGCCTGCTGATAATCCCAAGGCAGCCTACATCGGGGCATCGAACGGTGACCGCGCGGAATTTTATGATTTGTTTGTTGCCGCCATGCAGGGAATGGGGATATCCAATTGTCGTAACATACCTACCCGGCTAGCGAATAATAATGACGACCGGCTCTTCCTGGAGCAAGCCGACCTGGTGCTGTTGGCTGGAGGCGATGTCGAACGCGGCTGGCACGCCTTCGAAGGTAACGGGTTAAAAGATCTGATCTTGAAAAAACGCTACGACAAGAGCATCCTCATAGGCGTTTCGGCGGGAGCGGTCCAATTGGGCCAGGGCGCGCTCACCGATGCGCCACAGCCGAAGAAGCTTGACCTCTTTGGCTTTCTGCCGTTCGTCGGCGCGCACGAAGAGAAAGAGGAATGGTGGAACCTGCGCGCGCTGGTGCATCTTTCTCAACCCAGTGCTCGCGGAGTCGGCATCCCCACGGGCGGAGGCGCGATCTACCAACCAGACGGAACGCTCGAGCCGATTCGCTTCCCCCTGACCGAACTGTTGAAAGAAGGCGATCAAGTCAGCGAACGTCTGCTTATCCCGTTGAAGCCAACTCCAGCCTCTAGTGGAAAACAACTCTAAATAACTCGTGGCGTTCGCTTTGGAACAGCAGCACCCCGCAGCAAAGGAAGTTGCCAACGACCGACGATAACGACCGAAGACGGTTTCCTACTCCGCCACCGAAGTATGGTCATGCACAATCTTCCATCCCTCGGGAAGCCTCCGGAATACCAGCGTAAACAGCCCGTGCGGCGTTTTTCCATCCGGCATGGTCAACTGCCATGCTCCTCGCACGAACGCTGCATCAGACCCCAGCGTTTCAATGCGCAGCCCCGAGAACTCCAGTTTTCCCATCTCATGCCCGGGACTTGCATAAGCCGCGCGGTAGCGGTCGAGCGTGGCCTGCCATCCATCACGCTGCGTCGCGCCGGAAAAGAACGTAAGCTGCGGAGAATTCCAGTATCCCGCCATAAATCCATCCAGGTCGTGACGGTTCCAGGCGTCCTGTTGCGTATGCAAAACATGGTCGATCTCATCGAAGGACTGGGCATCAGTAGGGGTCTTGGTTTGCGCGCCGTAAAGTGGCGCCACTGAGCAGAAAGTCAGAAGGAAAATGAGTAGAAATACTGAGGAAGCAATAATGCACGTTCTCATGGGGTCTCCGCAATAATTGAGCGCCCCAGTTTCGCACAACTCGCGCCCTATTGAGTCAAGTTCGAATCAGACCACCTACTAAACTCTTACACCCGGCCTTTTTTGGCCGCGACCGCCTTGCCAGCCGTGGCTTTGCCCGCAGTTTCCCAAGGACGCTTGGGCCGGTCAACCACCGGCTTATCGCGATCCACAATGCGGTCGTATTGATACGATTCGCTGACTGTCCCCAGAGATTCGTTGTACAGGCTGGGGAGTCCCAAAGCCACCTTCAGTTCTTCCGCAAAAGAATGCAGCGCCTTCAGATGATCGGCCGTAGCCGGCAATTCGTTCTTCGATGTCTTCAGGAATTGCTGATATCCGCGGTTCACCAGCTTCGAGATCTCGCTGCCCACCAGATACCCCGGATAGGCGAAAATCTTAACCCCATCGTCCGGCGTTTTCTGAATCGCCGCCGATACGTTGTACTTGCGCAGGAACACGCGTCCGTTGGTCCCCGGCGCATCCGTGACGTCAAACCCATGTTCGCGCACGTAAGCTAGAGCTTCTTCGTAGGTTCTGGCTTCTTCTGCAGTTTTCGCCATTGAATGTCTCGCGCCAACCTTTCGTTATCTTCTTTGATGCGTGAGCCGCTGCTAATGTAGCGCTTTATGCTGTACTGCATCCGTAAGATGTTTTTATCATCTAAAGCGGAGTCGCCGAAGGGAACATCGTCTAAGGCAAGATACTACATACCGCGTTTTTCGCTCCGGAGCACATTACGTTGGTCACGGTGAGCCGATAGAGACGCTTGATAGGACTATGAAACAAGATCTCGAGCCGCGATTGGAAGTGTCACCGCCGGCGCCGCAGAATAACGGCGAGCACAGCAAGCTGACTCTCGGCCAGAGTCTCCACGATCGTATCGGCAACACCCCGTTATTGCGGCTCGACTGTCTCACCGGCGACTTGCCGGGAGTAACACTTCTGGGCAAGGCCGAATGGCACAACCCCGGCGGTTCGGTGAAAGATCGCGCCGCGGCCAACATCGTTGCTGACGGCCGGCGCCGTGGAGTTTTTGGCGACGGCAAGATCTTGCTCGACGCCACCAGCGGCAACACTGGCATCGCTTATGCCATGTTGGGAGCGGCTGAAGGGTTTCCAGTCACGCTCTGCATGCCGGAAAATGTTTCCCTCGAGCGCAAGCAGATCCTGCACGGCTACGGCGCGAATATCGTGTACACCGATCCTGCCGACGGTTCCGACGGCGCAATCCGCAAGGCGCGTGAACTCCAGGCGCAAGACCCCGACAAATATTTTTACGCCGACCAATACTCAAACGCCGCCAACTGGCAGGCCCACTATCTGGGTACAGCCAACGAAATCTGGCAGCAAACTTTAGGTCGCATCACACACTTCATTTCCATGATGGGCACCAGCGGCACCTTCATGGGCACTACACGCAGGCTCAAAGAACTCAATCCCAGTGTGCAATGCATCTCGCTGCAACCGGATTCCGCCTTCCACGGCATCGAAGGCGCCAAGCACATGCCCAGCGCCCTTGTGCCTCCGATCTACGATCCCAAACTAGCGGATGAAAATCTGGAAATCGCCACCGAAGAAGCCTACGTGATGGCACGCCGCCTGGCGCGGGAAGGCGGAATGCTGGTAGGAATTTCCGCAGCCGCCGCCGTCGCAGGTAGCTTGAAGATCGCGGGGAAGCTGTCTTTGAAAAAGGGTCAGCAAGCCGTAATCGTAACGATCTTGTGCGACTCCGGGGACAAGTATCTTAGCGAGAGATTCTGGACGGAGTGAGAGCGAAAGCGAATTTGATTTGATTCCCAAAAGGTTTTCTCTGTGTCTCTGTAACTCCGTGGTGAAATGGTTTTTCCCATGTTGAAAGTTGCCCGCAAAGACTACGAAGCCCTCCGCCGCCACGGTGAAGAAACGTATCCGCACGAATGCTGCGGCGTCCTGCTCGGCCGTATGGAAGATGACGGCGCGCGCATTGTGACTTCCACTGTTCGCACCGGCAACACGCGCACCGACTCCGCTCACAACCGCTACAACATCGACCCGCGTGAACTGATTCGCATTCAGCGCGAAGGCCGCGAGCGCGGCGAAGACATCATCGGCTTCTACCACTCCCACCCGGATCACCCCGCGCAATGGTCGCCCACTGATTTCGCCGAAGCGCACTGGTTCGGCTGCTCCTACGTTATTACCGCCGTCGAAAAAGGAAAAGCGGCTATCACTAACGCATTCGAACTCACCGGCACGGACGAAACTGACAAGCAGTTGGTCGACGAAAAGATTCACGTCGCCGATGAGCAAATAGGAGTCTAGTTTTTCGGCAGGCGCGCGGCGATGAAATCCGCGGCGTGGCTGGCGGCCGGCGGGTCCAGGTTTGTCAGCACTGCAATGACGTGTCCGGATTGCGGACAGATTTTTAGTTCGCCGTTCATTCCCGGCGCGCCCCCACCGTGTCCAAAGCAGCGGACCCCATCTGCGGAAATGTCATCACCGAAGCCATAGGCATACTTTGGGCCGCGCGGTGTTTCCACCTTGCCAGTGGTCAGCAGTTCCACGTGCTTGGCATCGAGCAGCTTATGACTTTCCAATCCGTTCGCGAAGGCGAGCAAGTCTTCGACTGTCGAATAACCTCCGCCAGCGGACGTGCCGCGATAGGGAAGCGTATCGACATTAGGACGCAACTCTCCCGCGTCATTCATTTTTGTGTAGCCGACAGAACGATCTGGGACCGCTTGATCTTCAGCGAGCGAGTCAGTCGAGTTCATCCCCGCAGGCTTGAAGATGTGCTCGCGAACATAATCGTAGTAATCCTGGCCGCTTGCTTTTTCGACCACCAGACCCAGCAGCAGAAAACCGTAGTTGCTGTATTCCCAGCGGCTGCCGGGCTCGAAAGCGAGACCACGATCGCCGTAGAGCTTGACGTAGTCTTGCAGAGTGCGCAGCTCGAGACGGTGCTTATCGAACTCCGGGCCGAAGAAGTCGCCCGTGCCTCCGGTATGAGTGAGCAGGTGATGAATGGTGACTTTGGAAGCCACGTCTTTGTTGGGATAGTCGGGAAGATATTTGCCCAGCGGATCGTCAAGATTGATTTTGCCGGCTTGCACGAGTTGCAGCACCGCCGTCGCAGTGAACATTTTGTTCATCGACCCGATGCGAAACTTAGTGTCGAGTTTGTTGGGAATCTTCTTGTCCCGGTCGGCCATGCCGTAGACAGCCGTGAAAATCGGCTTTCCGCTTTTCGCGACGAGCACCGCTCCGGCAAAACGGTCAGCGGCGGCGGTTTGGTCGAGGTAGGCGCGAAAAACCTTGCGTGCGTCGGCCTCCGTCATGCGGGAAATGGGAAATTCGGCGGGACGCGGAATCGCGCGAAGTTCGACCGCCTTGATCACATGCGGCTCTGCCGGGTCAACCTCTACTTCGATTCGGGCAAACTGCTCGGAATTGCGCTCCTCCAGAATCGCCGCACATTTCGTGGCCGCGCATTCCTCGGCCTTCTTCAGGTTGAAGCCTCCCGTCTGTTCGTGGAAACGCATCTCTCCGTCAATCTCCTTGACGCGAACCGGATAGTTCTTCTGGAGGAACTCCAGAACCGTTGCTTTGTCACCGCTATTGAAAGCGGCAAGCCATCCCGAAAGCTGATGCGCCGCGGGAGTGTCGGCAAGTTGTACCTGCGCCGAAAGGCAACTGGAAACCAGCAAAATGACAGCGGCCAGTGAACAGTTGGTCTGGAATTTCATGGGTCTACTATAGTCCTCGCGCATTTTTCATTAGAGTTAAACTCCCCGTTTGACGCGCATTTCCCCAATTTGTCACAGGATTCAAATGACTCGCCGTCTCGTTGAATTCGTGGCTGTCGGCCCACTAATCTCGAAATAAACGACAGTTTCAAAGCAACTGGAAACCTGGTGAGATCCAATGCACCAAATCCTGTCACGCCCCTGTGAACGGCCTGCACTCGATTGAAAACACATCCACTTACAACGCGCGATTTTTCATTGACTCCAAAAATAGAAAGCGTAGAACTAAATCGTTCTTTGACAGCTTCTCGGTTTTTCCGGTTGGTGCAGCGTCCGGGGCTCAAGCGCAGTCACCTTCGAGCATCGCAGATGAATCAGAAGGAAGGCAAGCAAGGGTCTATAGCAAAGTGCTGGTCGAGGAGAACAGGAAGAAACGTTGAAGGCAGGATAGAGTTCCGAGGCGTAGGGTAGGTTTATCCGGTTGGCGGTAAGCCCGGAGCCCAAGCGAAGATCGCGCGCGGCATCCCTGCAAAGGGAAGGCAGTGAAAGCAGGTCGAGCAAGGGTCTAACGCGAGCTACTGGCCGAGACGAACGGACCCCACACCACCTCGGAACTCTTATTTTTTGTTTTCAGAATTCTTCTTCAACAATCCCTCATCAGGATTCGTCTTCAATATCCGTCGGGGTCCGTCTTCGGGATTCGTATCAGGATATGCCTTCAGGCATATCGCGAGCGTACCCGCAACGGAGTTCTCTTTAGGCGCTGCGCTAATGCGGTGCAGTCGCCGCCGTGAACCCCTCACAATAAATCGTCCCGCCCCTGCCTCTGTCGTCCCGAGCGGAGCAGGATGGTTCGCTCGCGAACCATCTTGCGAAGTCGAGGATCCCACGCAAGTTAGTACACCTGCGGCTTCAACAGGAACTTCCACCGAAAAGCCGACCACGCAAGCGTTCGCACGCTGGCCCTAATCCACGTGCTCTCCCTCGGCCATGAAGCTCTGTTCCGCCGGAGGCAACCGATCACCGGGTCGCGCCCAGAAGACATAAAGCGTCGGCCACAGGATCACGCTCACCAGCAACTCCACGATCAATCCTCCAACAATCACGATCGCGAACGGCCGTTGAGAATCAGAACCAATGTCATGCGACATTGCCGCCGGCAGCAGACCCAACGTCGCGACCAGCATCGTCATCATGATGGGACGGAGCCGCAACGCCGCGCCTTCCTTGGCCGCCTCGCGCACCGGCAATCCGCGCGTGCGAAGTTGATTGATGTACTCCACCATGATCACGCCGATCTCAACCGAAACGCCGATCAGCGCCAGAAATCCCAGACCAGACGAAACGCTGAAGTGAGTGCCGGTAATTAACAAACTTAGAAATCCGCCCAGCGGAGACAAAGCCACCACGGCCAGAATCAGCCCCACCCACTTCCACGATCCAAACGCCGAATAAAGAATGAACGACATTAGCAACAAAGTGATAGGAACGATGAAGGCCAAACGCCGGTTGGCCCGCTGCTGGCTTTCATACTCGCCCGTCCAATCGAGATGGTATCCCTCCGGAAACTGCACCTTCTGTCCAACTTCTTCAATCGCCTGCCGCACCGTGCTGCCGAGATCGCGTCCGCGCACGCTGTATTTAATGGCGATGTAGCGCGAGTTCCCTTCACGATAAATTGTGGAAGCGCCGTCATCGAGCGTGATGTGGCAAAGCTGGCTCAAAGCCACGCGCTCACCCGATGGCGCGAGAATACGAATGTTGCCGATATCTTCGACGCTCCTGCGAAACTGGGGTTGATAACGCACCGTCAAGTCGTATCGTTGTTCGCCGATCAAAATCTGACTCAAGCCTTTGCCGCCGACAGCGCCTTCAACCGCATCCTGAATATCGCTGACGTTGATGCCAAAGCGATCCGCGGCCGCGCGATCCACAACCAGATTCACGTTTGGCTGCCCACGCACTTGAAACGTTCCGAGGTCGGCGACACCGGGAACCTGACTCATGACGCTCTGCATCTCTTCGGCTTTTTGCTCCAGCGTTTTCAGATCGCCGCCAAAGAGCTTGACCGCCAGTTCGCCCTTGACGCCGCTCACCGCTTCTTCGACGTTGTCAGAAATGGGCTGCGAAAAATTCCAGTCGACCCCGGGAAACTTGCTGAGCGACGTATCCATCGCTGCGATCAACTCATCCTTGGTGTGATATTGAGAGCGCCAGCGTTCGCGCGGCAGCAGATCGACAAAGAATTCGGTATTGTAAAAACCGCTCGCGTCGCTGCCATCATCAGGACGCCCGACCTGACTGACAACCTGCTTGACTTCGGGAAATCCCGCGAGCACCAGCCGCGCCTGATTTGCCATTCCAATTCCCGCCGACGGCCCGGTGCTCGGCGCAAGCGTCCCACGCACCCAGATCGCACCTTCATCCAAATGTGGCAGAAACTCCGAGCCGATGATTCCGCTAAACACAAGAAGCAACATCGCGGCCAGTGCGAGCAGTCCCAAGCCGAGAGTCAGCTTGATGTGGTCGAAGCACCAATCGAGCGAACGACCGTAGTTGCGATTTACCCATTCCAGAACCGGGTTCCGCCATTCTTTCACCTCGCGGCTGAACAACATGCTGCACAACACCGGCGCGATGAACAATGCGAACACCAATGCCCCGAGCAGAGCAAACGCGACAGTCCATGCCATGGGGCTGAACAAACGCCCTTCTACTCGTTGCAGAGTAAAAATCGGCAAATAGGAAACGATGATGATCACACGCGCGAAAAACACCGGCTTCTGCACTTCGTGCGCGGCGACGGCGATGATTTCCATGAACGTCTTCTTCTTATCGCCGAACGAGGTGTGGCGCAGAATGTTCTCGACCATCACAACCGAGCCGTCGACGACCATGCCGAAGTCGAGCGCTCCGAGCGATAACAGGTTGGCGGGAATTTGCCGCAGATCAAGCAGGATCGCCGCGAACAGCAATGAAAACGGTATCGTTACGGCAACGATCAGAGCGCTGCGAACATTTCCCAGGAAGAGAAACAGGATCAGTGTCACCAGAAGCACGCCATCCGTAAGATTGCGTAAAACAGTGTGGGTGGTGAGATGCATCAACTCGCTGCGGTCGAGATGTGGAACCAGTTTCACACCTGCAGGCAACAACCCATGATGCCCGTTAGTTCCGTTCAACTCGTCAATCTTTTGGTGCAGCGCCGCGAGAGTTGTCTCGGCTACCGCACCTTTTCGCAACAGCACGATGCCTTCGACGACATCGTCAGCGTCGATGATCGTTCCGTCTTCCTTGCGAATCGTCTTGCCCAGTTGTCCCAACCGCACTTTCGGGGCTTGCGCCACGTTACCCAAATCGCGGACGCGTACCGGCGTTCCGTTCTGCACCTTGACCACAGTGGCTGCGATGTCGTCGGTGGTCTGCATCAATCCCACGGCGCGCACATTCAGGGCCTGCTCGCCACGCTCAATAAATCCGCCGCCCGCGTTGATATTGTTGGCAATCAGCGCAGTTTCCACTTGTGCCAGCGACAGCCCGTACGCCACCAACTTCCCCGGATCGACCTGCACCTGATATTCGCGCGTCGGCCCGCCGAACGGATTTACGTCCACAATGTTCGGCACCGACTTCAACTGGTTCACAACGAACCAGTCATTCAACGTCTTCAATTCCATCACGTCGTACTTGGGATTCGTGCTGGTCAGCGTGTAGAACATGATCTGGCCAGTCGGGCTGTAATCCGGCCCAATTCCCGGATTCACCCCCGGCGGCAGCGTCACCAATTGCAACCGGTCAAGCACCTCCTGTCGCGCATTGAACGTGGTGATGTCATCGTCGTAGATGATCGTGATCATCGACAAACCGGATAGCGAGACCGAACGCAGGTGCGTCAGATGCGCAACGCCATTCAATTCGACTTCCAGCGGAACTGTGATCTGCTGCTCGACCTCTTCGGCCGCGTGTCCCGGCCACTGCGTGATGATCTGCGCGTAGGTGTCGGCAACGTCGGGATACGCCTCAATCGGGAGATTGTGAAACGAGACGATGCCCCACACGAACAGCACCAACGCACCACCCAGCACCATCAGGCGGTTTCGCAGAGCAAAATCGATCATGGTGCGGATCATTATTGTTTCGACTCCGCCTTCTTCTCCGCCACATCGGTCGAGAACTCCAGCGCGTTGGCGACGACCTCATCGCCCGGTTTCACGCCTTCGCGAATTTCCTGCATGCCATCCGGGGCAAGTCCATCGGCCTGCACTGCAACTTTGCGGAAGCGATTGTCTGCCTCTCTGCGAAAGACCCAGTCTTTGTCGTGCAAGCGCATGATTGCCGTCGCCGGCACAACGGTTCGCGCCTGCAGCTTTCTCGAACGAAAACTGGCAACGGCGAACATTCCCGGACGCAGCGCGCCGTCGGAATTGCCCAACACAATGCGAACTTTCGCTGATCTGGTGTTTGGATCCAGTACGCGGGCAATATCGGCGACCTTGCCGTGGAACACACGATTGGAAAACGCGTTCAGGCGAATGTCAGCCGAGTCGCCCACATGAACTTCGCCCAGATCGTTTTCGAACACGTCGCACACCACCCAAACCTGCGAAAGATCGGCAATCGTGAAAAGATTGACAGTATTGTCGAGACTCTTCACGCCCTCGAATCCCGCGACATTCTGCTCCACAATCGTGCCCGCGACAGGAGCCCGCAGATCTATCAGCGAGCCAGGATGCCCGGGATCGGCTCCCAGCACACGCACGTGCTGCTCGGATGTGGACACATCCACTTTGGCTTTGTCTTCCACGTCCTGTGCGGTTTCCAGGTCTTTTGCAGCGATTGCGCCGCGGTCGTAGAGGAGCTTCGCGCGGTCCAAAGCTTTACGCGAGAGAACTTCATCCGCCTGCGCCTTCTGATAGTCGGACATGGCGGCGGCCAGGTCCGGGCTCGAAATCACCAGCAACGTTTGTCCTTTCTTGACCTGATCGCCCAACCTTACCTTGAGGTCCACAACTCGTCCGGATCCAAGCGAGGTCATGTGGATAGTGCGGTTAATGTCAGGATTCACCGTGCCGTTAGCGGTAATTTGAGTGGGGAGAGATTGCGTTTCCGCTTTTGCTGTCTTGAACAATTCGGGATGATCGGCTTCAAAAACGTCCGGATCAAGCGTGACGGTTTGCTTGGTCGTGGCTGCTGGGGTTTCCTTTGAGCATGCCAAGCTGAAGGCCAGCGCCGCAAGCACAATCAGTAAACACACAACCGTGCGTTTTATTTTGAGGACATACACCCACGCGCTGCCGTAAAGGCCGGCACGGAATTGAAATGTCATGGGATCACCTCTCGCCCAACCGCCAGATTCAATTGCGCCGCGGCCGTCAAATAGGAACCGACAAGGTTCGCATAGTTCAGCTCGACGCTCCGGTACTCACTTTGTGCGTTGAGAAAATCGAGTAGCGCCGCTCCGCCGTGTTGATAGGAAAACAAGATTGTGTCCCGTACCCGCACCGCCTGTTGCAGATACTTTTCTTTGTAAGGCCGCAGCAGAGTCAGATTGCTGCTCAGCGTTGCGTAGGCCGAATCCACGTCGTTGAAGACCTGAGCCTGCGCCACATCTCGCAATTTTTCATTCCGCGCAATGTCGATCTGTGTTTTCAGTTTCTCGCCCTGGTTGCGGTCAAAAATTCGCAGGGGAAAATTCACGCCCACGCCAAAATAGAGATCGATCGGAGGGTTGCGTCCAACATCCAAGCTGAAGGTCGGATCAGTCGATCCATTCGCGACCGCAAGCTTGTGATCGGTGACCGCTTTGTCCACCGACTGAACGGCCGCCTGCAAATCCGGGCGCGTGTCCATGGCCATTCTGCGGTAGTCGTCGAGCGGCTGAAGCTGATCGTTGAAGTCGAAGACTCCCACCGCATCCATCTGCTCCAACGGAGTGCGGTCGTTGAGCAGCATCAGCAATTCAATCTTCGAGGTTCGCAGATTCACTTCGGCGGCCTGTGCGTCGGATTCGTACTGCACACGCTGGAGTTCCAGCCGGTCCAGATCGATTTGCGCGATGTCACCGGCCTGAAAACGGTCGCGACTAACCTTGAGCACGTGATCGTAGTAATCGAGATTGTCCCTCGCCACCCGCAACACGGCCTTGGCCTGCAATATCTGCACAAAAGCGCCGCGCAAACTGAAAAGCAAAGTTCGCTCCAGGTCCGATTGCTCAGATATACCAATCGCAGTCGCCTTCTTTGCGCTCTCGGTACGCAGTTCCCGCTTGTGCGCCCGTTCATGGAGATAACTAATCGTTGCGGAAGGCAGCAGGTAGGCGAGAGCTCCATGGTTGGGTCCGGCATTGAAGGGATCGATTTGATCGGACAGCAGGCCGAGATCAGGATTGGGCCGGAAATGCGCCGTAATCTCGTCGGCCTTTAATTCGTCGATGTTCAGCTTGCCCGCCAGCAGCGTCGGATTGTTCTGTTCGAAACGATCTTTCACGTTGTCCCAGGTCCAGGCGCGCGGCGCCGGCGGCACGGAGGGCTGTTGCGCAGCAGCAAGCGTTGCCGCGCCCAGCATTAGCAGCCGAGATAAACTCCGCCACAACAATTTCCACATTCGCCAACTCCGTGAATTGCTCCGCAAGACTAAACGGATACCTCTGCCGCACAGCTGACCAGCAGCCTTTGACAACACCGCAAGTGAGTGTGTGGTCCTGCCTGTAAGTTTTTCGTAAAGGTGAATTGATTTGGCTATCGAATTTTCGATCTGAACGATCTTTCAGCTAAAGAACAAGACGAAAATTCGGCAGATGAGACTAACTCTGAAGACTGCTGGAGACCGCGACAGGAGGAGCTCGGCCGGAGTGGACGGCAGAAGCGGCGACCGCGAAAAATAACTGCGGAACGTGGAACAGTCGCCAGGTTTTGCACAAAGGAGCCAGCGTAGCAAATGCGGCCACTGCAGCCGGCGGGTTGTGCCACCGGCTGTCGCCTACGGAAGATTTCTCGCCGCCTGCCTGGCGAATGCTGCGCTTGCTCGATTCTTCCATCTCCGCCCGCATAGCATGGAGATCGTCAGTAGCGGAGACCACAGGAAAAAGCAGCACGAGCGCACAGCCCAGCGCCAGCAGACACTGGAATGGACTAGGGCTGCCGCTCTTGCGCGAATCACGAGAGTTGCGCCACAAGCAATAGGCGGGCAGCGCCAGGAGCAGCCAAACCAAGTTGAGTAACAATTCCATTTTCGTTCGGACCAAACGATCCAGGAAAACGATCACGGGTCGAAGACCTGGCCCACAGTTGAGCGCGTACGCTTAGAACCTAGTTTTTCAGAAAATCGAATTCCAAGTCAATGCGAAGCCCTTACGAGCCCCAGGCGCACCAATGCTTTTTGTCATGGAAGCCGCACTCACTCCAGACTCCGCACAATCTCCTTAAACATCTGCCCCCGGTGTTCGTAGTTCTTGAACTGATCGAAGCTGGCACATGCCGGAGCTAACAACACCACATCACCCGGTTGGGCTGCGGCATTCGCTTTGCGGATCGCATTTTCCAGCGTCTCCGCCGGCACAACTTCGGGACCGCCGTCCTTCGAAGAGACAATCTGCGACTCGATCTTCGCCGCCGCCGCGCCAATCGTGTACACGCACTTTACCCGCTGGCGGAGCAAATCGTTGAGGAGGCTGTAGTCACTGCCCTTGTCCTTGCCGCCGAGAATAAGGTGAACGCCTGCTGAAAACGATTCCAGCGCCTTGATTGTCGCGTCGACATTGGTGGCTTTGGAGTCATTGTAGTAGTCCACGCCGCGTACCGTGGCCACGAACTCCAGACGGTGCTCCACCGCTTTGAAGTCGCGCACCGCCTGGCGAATCTTCTCCGGCGCGCATCCCATCAGCGCGCCCGCGCACACCGCAGCCAGCACGTTCTCCAGATTGTGTGCGCCCTTTAGCGGAATCTCGGATACCAGCATGACCTCGCTCCGCTTCGACGCATCGCGAAATAAAATGTTCCCATCGCGCACCCATGCGCCCCGATGCACTTCCTTCTGACGGCTAAACCAGAAGACCTGTGCCTTGGTCCGCGCGGCCATCGCGGCACAAGTAGGATCGTCGGCGTTGAGGACCGCGAAATCTCCGCTGCCTTGATTTTCGAAGATGCGGGCCTTGGCATCGACGTAGGCATCAAACGTACCGTGCCGGTCCAGATGATCGGGTGTGATGTTCAGCACTATTGCGATTTTGGGACGAAAAGTCTCAATGGTTTCCAGTTGAAAACTGGAAACCTCGAGCACGATCACGGTCTCCGGCTTGGCCTGCCCCGCAAGTGAAATGGCCGGCGTGCCGATGTTGCCACCCACCAGCGTAGGAAAGCTCGCAGCGGTCATGATTTCGCCAATAAGTGCGGTCGTGGTCGTTTTGCCATTCGATCCAGTAATGGCAACGATTGGTCCCGGCAAAAACCGCGCTGCCAGTTCAATCTCCCCGATGACGGCCTCGCCCTGACTTCGCGCCTGCACGAGTGCCGGAGCATCCACAGGGACCCCAGGGCTGACCACGATCAAGTCCTGTCCCCGAAATGTACGTTCGCCGTGACCACCGGTTTCGACCGTGATGCCATGATCGAGCAGCACGGGAATCTCGTTGTGTAGCTCGTCTCCGCTCTTGGTGTCAGAAACGGTTACGCGTGCGCCCTGTGCCTTCAGAAATAAAGCCGACGCCACGCCCGACTTGCCCAGGCCAACCACCAGCACGCGTTTGCCGTTGAGTTCCATGAAATTTATTTCACCACGGAGTCACAGAGACACGGAGAAAACCAAAACAAACGAAACAGCCCTCGATGAAGAACTCTTAAAGCTTTTCTTCGTGACTCTGTGTCTCCGTGGTAGATTTTTCTTACCTCAGTTTCAAAGTCGTTAGCGCGAACAGGGCGAACACCAGAGATGCGATCCAGAACCGCACAATAATTTTCGACTCCGACCACCCCATCAACTCGAAGTGATGATGGATCGGAGCCATCTTGAAAATGCGTTTCTTGCGCAACTTGTAAGACCCCACTTGCAGGATCACCGAGAGCGCCTCGATCACGAACACTCCGCCTATAAAGGGCAGCAGCAATTCCTGCTTGATCATTACTGCGATGGTGCCGATCGCGCCGCCCAGCGCCAGCGAGCCGATGTCTCCCATAAACACTTCCGCGGGATGTGCGTTATACCACAGAAATCCAATTGCCGCACCGACCATGGCGCCGCAATATATTGTCAGTTCTCCCACCTGCGGCATGCGCGGAATTTCCAGATACGTGGCGAAGGTGGCGTGTCCGCTGACGTAGGTCAGCACTGTGAGCGCGCCCGCCGCAATCACGGTGCACCCAATAGCGAGGCCGTCGAGGCCGTCGGTTAAATTTACCGCGTTGCTCGAAGCCACGATCACGAATGCCACAAATGCAATGAACGGAAGAAACGCCAGCGGCCATAGATGCGGATAATGTTCCAGGCTCTCGACCACGAGGTCGGGATGGAATTGCTTGAAGAATGGCACGATCAAGCGGGTGGAATACATGCCATAAGTTTGCATCGCAATCAGCATCACCGCGATGATTATGCTGACGGCAATCTGCAAACCCAGCTTCGCTTTTCCCGTCAGGCCCAAATTTCTACGCCGCGTCACCTTGGTGTAATCATCTGTGAAGCCGATAGCGGCGAAGGCGCAGGTGGCGAACACCGCGATCCACACGAAGCGATTGCTCAGGTCAGCCCACAGCAGTGTTGGCACTACGACAGCAATTACGATGAGCAGTCCGCCCATAGTCGGCGTGCCCGCTTTTTTCTGGTGAGCCTGCGGCCCTTCTTCGCGAATGTATTGGCCGATCTGGAATTCTCGCAATCGTCCAATCACTAACGGACCAACAATAAGACCTGTGAATAAAGCAGTGAGGCTGGCGAAGGCGGTGCGGAAGGTCAAATAGCGGAAGATGCGGAACGGCGGAAAGTAATGTTGCAGCTTTACGAACAACAGCCAGTAGAGCAATCAGCCTCCGTACTCCGCCTTATAATCTCAATTTTTGCCGTCACGCCGGGCTTTCCATGTTTCCAGCGCTTTCTCCAGCTTCACACCGCGCGAAGCTTTCAACAGCACAACATCGCCGTCGCGGGCCTCACGCGCCAGCCACTCGCCGGCTTCCTCGGAAGTTGCGACAAACTCGGCCCGCAATCCTGCCTGGCTTGCCCCTCCAACCATCGCCTGAGCCAGGCCACGTACGCCGACGAGCACGTCGATCTTTTTCTCCGTTATATGCGCGCCCGCCGATCGATGCATTTCTTCCGCCGCCGGCCCGAGTTCCAGCATCTCTCCCGCGACCACAATGCGGCGCTTCGCCGGCATTGCGGCCAGAGCATCGACCATGGCGCTTAACGCCTTCGGATTAGAATTGTAGCAATCGTTAATCACGGTGATGTTACCCAGTTGGAGAACCTCCCCGCGCTTGTCCGAGGGCGCGAGTGTTGCCAGAGCCGCCACCGCCTCTGCAGGCTTTAGTCCCCGCTCCCCGCCTACAGCAATCGCTGCCAGCGCATTCAGAACATTGTGCTCACCGACTAATGCCAGCTTCGCGCGTTCGCGGACGCTACCTATCACCACGTCAAATTCCGACCCGCCTGAACCGTGAGGCTGAATATTTTCCGCGCGCACATCTGCGATCGCCCTGGTTCCATACGTGATTACGCGTCCTTTGAAGTCGCGGCCGAATTGAGAAACATATTCATCGTCAGCGTTCAACACAGCCGTGCCAGTAGCCGGCAGGGATTCGATCAGTTCATACTTGGCGCGGGCAATCGCAGCCAACGAATCGAAAAACTCCAGATGCACGGGCGCAACGTTCGTGACAACGCCGATCTCGGGCTGCGCAATCTTGGCCAGCGCTCGAATCTCGCCGGCATGCGACATGCCCATTTCAATTACCGCCAGATCGTGCTCGGGATCGAGCTTCAACAACATCAACGGCAGGCCAAAATGATTATTGAAATTGCCTTCAGACTTCAGTACGCGAAAGCGCGAAGCCAGCACATGCGCGATGGCGTCTTTGGTGGTTGTTTTGCCAGCGGAGCCGGTTACGCCGATCAGGGGCTTGCCCCACAGTTTACGAACCGCGGTGGCCAAGGTCTGCAAGGCAACCAGAGTGTCCTCGACCGCCAGCAACCTAGATCGCTCGGGAAAGCGTCCGAGTTGATCCTTGCGCACAACCGCTGCAACAGCGCCCTTGTTAATCGCTGTCGCAACAAAATCGTGGCCGTCGAGCCGCTCGCCTTTCACCGCGAAGAAGAGTTCCCCCGAACCAACCGTTCGCGAATCGATGGAATAGGCGTGCGCGACCTGTTCGCGCGGATATTCGCCCTCACCCGCAACAAACTCCGCGATCTTTTGCAGGGTAAGCTTCATGCCTGTCCGCTCTCGCCGACCTCGACAGGTTGGCAATCAAAGCTCGCAGCCTTCAACGCTTCGCGCGCGACTTCGACATCATCGAAAGGTAACGCCCCTTCGCAACTGATCTGCGTCTTCTCATGTCCTTTGCCCGCCAGCAGAACAATGTCGCCGGGCCGCGCTTCGTTAATCGCCAGCGTGATCGCCTTTCGCCGGTCGGGTTCGGTCGTGTATTTCGCTCCCGTTTTTTGCAGTCCCACTATGGCGTCGTTAATGATCGCCAGCGGATCCTCGCTGCGGGGATTGTCGGAAGTCAGCACTGCGAAGTCGCTTCCCCGCCCCGCTGCTTCGCCCATCAGCGGACGCTTCGCGCGGTCACGGTCACCTCCGCAACCAAACAGCGTCACGACTCTTCCCTTACCTCCCGCGCGTGAGACAAACTCCCGCGCCAGAGCCGTAAGATTGCGCAGCGCGTCGTCGGTGTGCGCGTAGTCCACGACCACAGTAAAGGGCTGACCGCAATCCACGCGCTCGAAGCGGCCGGGCACGTGGGTCAACCTCTCAATGCCGCGTGCAATCGAGGTCGCATCGCACTTGCGTTCATAACAAGCCGCTGCCGCCGCCAGGATGTTGTAGACATTCACGCGGCCGATTAGCGGAGAGAAAACCGGAATTTTTCCTTGCGGCGTGATCATGTCGAAGCGCGTGCCCCGAGGACTGATGTCAGCCTGCTCGGCGTGAAAGTCTCCGCGCGTCCATCCATATTGGAGAACCGTGGAACTTCGCTTCTTGCTGAACGCGGCCAGCTTCGCACCATATTCGTCATCACAATTCGTCACAGCGGCCCGCGGGGCGTCGACGCCGCAACCTTCGAAGAGCACCCGCTTCGCCGCAAAATATTCCTCCATCGTCTGGTGATAGTCGAGATGATCGCGCGTGAGATTCGTGAACACAGCCACGTCAAACGGCACGCCGAACACGCGTTGCTGCGCCAGCGCATGAGAAGACACTTCCATTACGGCGTCGGTCGCACCGTCGCCCAGAGCCTCATTGAAAAGGCGGTTCAGTTCCAGCGGCTCCGGCGTGGTATGGGGCGCAGGGAAAATCTTGCCGGCAACATGATACTCGATCGTCCCAATCAGCGCGCTCTTACGCTTCGCCGCGGTCAGAATAGATTCCACCAAAAACGCAGTCGTACTCTTCCCGTTTGTTCCGGTAATTCCAATGACTGCGATCCGTTCCGCCGGACGCTTATAGAAATTTGCGCTGATCCGGGCTAGAGCTCGTCGGCCGTGCGGGACGAGAGCCCTGGCCACCCCTTCGCGTGGCTTCTCCGCTGGGGAATCCGTCACTACCGCCACGGCCCCGGACTGTATTGCCTGATCGATGAATCGATTGCCGTCAGAAGTTTCGCCACGCATGGCCACGAACAGCGCGCCTGGCTTCACGCGGCGGGAGTCATATTCCACACTGCTTACGCCCGGGTCTCCGCTCTGGGAGAGAACTTCCGCTCCATCCAAGAGTTGTTGGAAGGTCATTGTTAAGAATTATATGGCACGGGGTTACGGCATCTCCGGGCGCGCGCTCTCTAGAATCTTGGCGATCCAATCGGCATGGGGCAGGCCGCAAAGCGAAAGAGTTTTCAGCTCTTTGCCCACGTCGTACACCACTCGCCGGATTGACGGCGTCGAGTCTTCGATCAAGAGGTATGCTGCACGGGGATCTCCGTCATAAGAAAGGCTCACGCTGCCTGTATTAGCCACCATCATTCCTGAAACACTTCGAATGTAGGAGCGATGGATATGGGCGTAGATGGCAATCGGCTGTCCGAGCACTGTGTAAACCGCCTCCAACTCGGCATCGCTCGCTTCCGGCGCAGGCGCGCGCCAGCAAGTCTCCGGGCTAGCATGCACCAGCGCCGTCGGACTGTGAATCTGAAGCCTCGGCAGAGTGCGCAGCCATGCGAGCCGTTCTTCTCCCAGCGCTTCACGAGTCGCCGCCGCCATCTCCTCAATTAAAGCCAAGAGAGGTTGAAAACTGGGCGATTGCTGCGCAAACTCCTTCAGCGACTCGGGGCGATAAAGCATTTCATCCGTGTTGCCCACCACACCGGGCCAGCCGAGATCGCGAATGCGATCCACAATCTCCACGGGGCTTGCGCCCCCATCAGCGAGGTCACCCCCGTGGAAGATCAGGTCGGGAGTGGTTTGCCGCAAATCCGCAAGAACCGCCTCAAACGCGGTCCGGTTGCCGTGGATGTCCGAAACGACTGCGATGCGCATCGCGTGTTTTTTCGTGCAATTCTCTATGCCGCTTTTTCGATCGCATCCCCCGGCATCTTGGCCGCAAGGACTTCCACCTTCTCAATGGTGGGAGCTTGCACCAGCAAGTCGGCGGCCGAAGCCATCAATGCCGCTGCGACGCGGCCTGTCAAATGGGCCTGACGTCCACTCTCGTCCGCGAACGCATCGAAGATCCCAAACGTTGTCGGACCCATGCGAACACCAAACCACGTCGTCGTGGCGGGTTCTTGCTGCACCAGAGAGAGACCTCCGCGCAGAAAATTTTCCACTTCTCCTTCTTTACCCGGTTTGGCCTCCAGCCGTACCCAAAGTGCTACACGAACCGTATTTGCCATGTTGCGCCTCCTGGATCGAAGATCGAGATTCGTTCAAATAAATGTGTTGTTCCTGTCCTTTGGATGCCGGAGCAATTGGAACAGCTCCCGTAAATTCCGGCCTAGATTGCGCTAATTCTTTACGGGTTACCTAGGGCATGTTTCCGCTATCCGTGGCGAGCCGTAAATTATTGACATGTCCACCGCAACCGGCACCGCCAAATTTCGCTGCCTTCAATGTGAGAGGCCCGAGGGCCAATGCGACTGCGAAAAGTTCTGCTGCCTCTGCCAATCAGGCGGCGACATCCGCATTTGCGCCGACGGCCTCATGTACTGCGAACCGTGCCGCACCGCCTGCGATTACAAAACATCGGATTAGACGGCAACATCCTGCGCGGCGAACTTCTCTAACAGGAATGGACAACAGCCAAGGACGAAAGCCACAGCTTCCCGAGCCAGAACTTCCTCAGCAGGGGCTTCCTGAACGAGATCCAGAACTCAAAGGCGACAACCAGGCGCGGCTCGACGAATTGGGCGACGATCCCGCTGAGGTAGGGCCAGACAGCGCGGGGCAGGCCGGAGGTTCCGAAGGCTTGTCCGATATCCAGGAAGCCAGCGACGAAAGCGTCGAAGAACTGGCGGGTTCCGGCCAGGCCCTCGAAAGCGACGCCCTCGCCGGGATCGAGGACGCGGCCGATCACCCGGAAAAGCCGCTGCCAACTCATCGGAAGGATCCGAGAGCCGCCTGATTCCCGCGGGAAATATCTCCCAGATTAGTTTCTTGGTGACGGATTTGTGTGCGCCGGGCCGGCGGCCGCTTCCTGCGGGAACATTCTCAACGCTACGTCCCGGGAACGGGCTATCACTTTCTTGTTGGCATCCGTGCTGCTTTCGGTTAGCTTGCCGTTCAAAATGTAATAGCCTTCGTCGCCGGGATTCTTGCCTTCGCCGCGCTCCACGGTTCCCTTGAAGTCAAACCAGACGCCGTGCACCACTTCCGTCGTATAGGCCAGCCTGTTGCCGTCCAGTTTGGCGTCCTTGAAAAACTGATCAAGGAAAGCGCCTTTGTCGCTATCTCCATCACCATAGCGCGAAACGAAGCCCGTGACCTGGCCATCGTCTTCCACCGTGAGTTGTACGAATTCGCCTTCCTTCAGGAACGAATACATTCCTGACCATTCCTGCACGGATCCTTGCGCACCTGAAGAATTAGTCTGCGATGCCGGCGCGGGCGGCGCGGACTTCGGCGTAGGTTTGGCGTCCTGAGCCCTGGCCAGCTCTCCACAGATTAAAACCAGAATTAGAAATTTCGCCGCACGGATGGAGTAGCGCACGCGCATTATTAATTCCCTCTCATTCCCGCTTTCCATGGTACTACCTCGATCGGACCATTGGCCTTGGGCCGCCGCAAAAGACCGACCACTGCCAGTTCCGTCCTTGTCCCATATTCGGCAACGAGGACGTGACATTCGTAACGTTGTCAATACGTTACTTCGCTCCTAAGATCGCAACTGACTAACATTTTTTGTCGTCCGCGGCGCCGGATGTTCAACCCGCAATGAAGCTCGGTGGAGGCAGTTCATGACGATCAAGTTTCGCGTTTTTCTCATCCTGATGGTGGCATTGGCCACGATGTGGACGGCCAGTTGCGGGCACTATAACTGCGGCCTCACCTTTGGCAGTTCCACTTGCTCAAGTACGGGCACAACGGGAATCACCACTGGCACTACTGGCACTCCCGCCGCATTTACCTACTTTCTGAATCAAGGCCAAATCGGCGGAACCCTCCTGGATACAGCGGGCAATTTCAGTCTGATTCCCAATTTCGTGGCCCCGCCGGGGCCTGCGGGCGGTACTGGCGGCATGGTGATCGTACAAAAGAAATGGATGTATCTGGCACTCGCCGGAGGTTCACAGGTCAATGCTTATGCGATCGATGGCACCGATGGCGCCCTGACCACCATTTCCGGAAGCCCCTTCCCCTCGATGGACTCGGATTTTATTGCCTCAGACCCCGCAGGACATTTTTTGTTTCTCTTGGGGGCAGATGACGACGAAGTTACCGTTTTCACGATCAACCAAACCGATGGTTCGTTGACGAAAGTGGGCGCATTTTCCGCCGGGGTAGGTTTTGCGGAGCAGGCTACGACCGACGGGCTCGGGAAATACCTTTATGTCACGGCAGGCAACCTCGGCACCACGGTAGCAGTGTTTTCGATCGATTCCACCACCGGCTCGCTTACGGCAATACCCAACAGCCCATTCTCTATCAGCATCGCGCAACTCACAAGCGAACCCACCGGCAAGTTCTTGTTAGGCATAACGGGGAACGGTGCGCTCAACGGCTTCGGCAGCGACAATCATGTTTATGTCTATTCCATTGCCCAGTCTGGCGTCCAGGCGGGCGCTATTTCGCCGGTAACAGGCTCCCCCTTTGCAACAACTTATATTCCGGACTATCTGGTGGTTGCTCCCAACGGAAACTTCGTTTACACCTTCAACGAGACCGTCAGCGGTACCTCTCCCATGGAAGGCTTTCAATTTAGCGCCACTTCGGGCCAGCTGACTGCGCTGAGCGGTTCCCCTTTCTTGACCTTGACCGCCACAGACGGAAGGTTTGATCAGAGCGGCGCGTACCTTTTCCTTGACACCGTGGGCACTCTTTCTGTGGTGAATGTCGATACGACAACGGGCGCATTGACCAGCAACGTCACCACAGCCATACCAAACGCCGGAGCTGACCTGGATTGGGCCGTCACGGATCCGAACTAAAATCAATACAGGAGCACTTCAGCGGGGCGGAGGAAAATTCTCCGCTCTCGCTGTTTGTCCGGCAGACCACTCTGCTCGCTTCCAGCATGATCGGATCGGCTCATTTCGGAGAATTGCCGACTCGGGCTGGCCGGGAGCAGCGACTTCGGGATTGTCCTGTTGACCTTCCGGAGACCCACCAATAACCGTCGCTTCTTCATCTTCCTCGTTAAGGCGGTACAATAGGCATTCCTCGTTACGGCCTGCATCAGAGCGCGCCCGACGGGGAGGTGCGAGTTCGGCAACAAGGTTGTACAAACCTTTTTCCGCGTCCCATCGTCTGAGTTAAGAGGGGCAATCCGCCTGGCGTCGAGTGGCCATTAAGATCAAGATCCCGAAGGGGAACGGGGGAAAAGACGGCAAGCGGGGCAATGGACTGCCTCGCGACCCAGTGCTGCGTGCAGCGCTCATCGTTTTTTTGGTTCTTGCTCTTTCTTTCACCGTTGCTTTTTCTTACTTTTACATAAAGTACGACCGCATCATCGAACACCGTTTCCGTACGCCTGTCTTCAGCAACTCCGCCAAGATATACGCTATTCCGCAGACTGTGCGCGACGGCGAGAAGATTGACGCCAAAGAGATTGCCGTCGAACTGCGCCACGCCGGATACTCCGATGGATCGTCCACCAAAGACGGACAATCGCCCCTGGGCAGCTTCCATGTAGCACGGAATGAAATTGAAATCGTGCCGGGCCCCCAGTCCTACCACAGCCCGGAAACCGCAGTCATCAAGATCGAAGAGGGCAAGGTTGCCAGCATTACCAGCAAGGGCAGCGAACTCTCCGCCTACGAACTGGAACCGCAGCTCATCACGGCGTTATTCGATGCCGAGCAGCGGTCGAAGCGCGAACTGGTCAAGTACGACCAGATTCCTCCGGTGATGACCCAGGCGGTTCTGGCGATCGAAGACCGGCGCTTCTTTGAGCATAGCGGCGTAAATTTTCTGCGCACGGCGGAGGCCGTGTGGGGCGACGTAGTCCACCAGCGGCGTGAGCAGGGCGGTTCTACCTTAACGCAGCAACTCGCTCGTGGTTTCTTCCTGACTCCGGAGAAAACGGTCAAGCGCAAGGTGACCGAGATGCTGATCGCCGAGGAGCTTGAGCAGAAGTTCAGCAAGCAGCAGATTTTTGAGTTCTACGCTAACTGGGTGAATCTGGGGCAACGTGGTTCCTTTGCCGTCAGTGGATTCGCCGAAGCATCGCGCACCTACTTCAATAAAGACTTGAAGGACATCTCGCTGCCGGAAGCCGCGCTGCTGGCGGGCCTGATCCAGCGGCCCAGCTATCTTTCTCCTTACCGCCATCCCGAACGCGCGCTGGAGCGGCGCAACCTGGTGCTCGACGCCATGTTCGACACCCACGCCATTACGCGCGAGCAAGCGGACAAGGCCAAAGCTGCGCCGCTGAAGCTGGCTCCTCCAAATGTGGAAGCCAGCGACGCGCCCTATTTCATCGATATGGTGCGTGACACGCTGATCAATAAATTCAAAGAGAGCGATTTGAACGAGGAGTCCTATCGCATCTACACCACGCTCGATCCTGACCTGCAGAAAGCTGCGGCACTAGCAGTGGAGTCGGGGATCAAGCTGGTGGATGATCAGGTAACGAAGTTGCGCACCAAGCGGACGAAAGTCGGCAAGAAGTTCGAGACGAAAGTCCTGCCCGGACCGCAGGCTCAGGTGGCATTGGTGGCCATTGACCCACATACCGGGGCGGTGCTTGCCCTCGTGGGCGGACGGGATTATGGCATCAGTCAGTTGAATCACGCGCTGGCCAAGCGCCCGACAGGTTCGATCTTCAAGCCCTTCGTCTATGCCGCGGCGATGAACACAGCGCTTGACGGTTCGCCAACCGTAATCACGCCGGCGTCAGTCGTCACTGACGCGCCCTCCACGTTCGCTTATGGCGACCAGATTTACGAACCACGCAACTACAAAGAGGAATATCACGGAGACGTTACGCTGCGTTACGCGCTGGCTATGTCGCTGAATAATGCGACCGTCAAAGTAGCAGAAGAGGTGGGATACGACAAGGTCGCAGACCTGGCGAAATCGGCAGGAATTAGTTCGGTGAAGGCAACGCCCGCGATGGCACTGGGCTCCTACGACGCCACTCCGCTGGATATGGCCGGAGCCTACACCTCGTTTTCCAACAACGGTACCCGCCTTTCACCGCTTCTGGTGAGTTCCGTGCGCAACGCCAAAGGCGATGTGATCGCAAATTTCAACACCGATCAGCGTCAGGTGCTCGATCCGCGCATTGCCTATGTCATGACGAACATGATGGAAGGCGTGATCAACAACGGACTGGGTTATACCGCAGTTCGCCTGCGCGGCTTCATGCAGCCCGCGGCGGGCAAGACCGGCAGCTCGCACGACGGCTGGTTCGCGGGATATACGTCGAACCTGTTGTGCATTGTTTGGGTGGGATACGACGACTACAGCGATTTGCGGCTGAGCGGCGCGCAGACCGCCGCGCCCATCTGGACGGAATTCATGAAGAAGGTTTCCGCTCTGCCGCAATATTCGGACATGAAGCCGTTCTCCCAGCCCACAGGTGTAGTCGATGTGCAGCTCGACAAAGTCACGAACCGCCTGGCTACACCAGCTTGTCCCGACGACTATGTTTCCGCCTTCGTGGCCGGAACCGAACCGCGCGATACCTGCGACCAGCAGGGCGGTGCAACGGGCTTTTTTTCACGGCTGTTCGGCGGAAGACAGGGCGTAGCGCCGCCGACGCAAGCCGCACTTGGCCCGGACGGCCAGCCCGTCACCGATCCTAACCAGAAGAAAAAAGGCTTCTTCGGCAAGATTGCTGGAATTTTCAAGGACGACAAACAGGCGCCTCCGGCAGCACAGCCTGCACAATCCCCGCATTGAACTGCTGAGAATTCTTGGGACGACTGATAACTGGAAGAATCCACGGTCTAGTCCGAGATTCGAATGCTTCCATCCTCCGCTATCGGAAAGAATGGATTCCAGGCGACCTCCCACAGAAAGCCGTCCGGGTCGGAAAAATAGCCTGAATAGCCGCCCCAGAAGGCTTCCTGGGCCGGCTTGAGGAGGCTTGCGCCAGCGGCCACTGCATCTTCAAGCACCGAGTCGACTTCTGCGCGATTGCGGGTATTGTAAGCAATTGATATCCCGTTGAAACCACGGCCCTCGGGGGCAATATTTGCGTCTTTTGCAAGCTCTTGTCGTGGGAACAGGGCCAGGGCCATCCCACCCGCCTGGAAGAACACGATTCCTTCCGACTTCGCCATGGACCGCCGCCACCCGAGCCGCTCGTAGAATTCCCGGCTGCGCTGCAGATCCGTTACTCCAAGTGTGACGATGCTTATACGCTGCTCCATCTGACTCCTCCTCGCTTGGCAACGTACCACGCTATCGACCGGGCGCTCCGAAAGCAAGCCGCCCGAATCCGGATTACTAAGACGAAATTTGTGCCAACCGCGCAAAACTATGGCAAAATAGCTTCGTTCGAGCCTGTTCGTTTGGGGGTAGCATATGTCCTGCCCAAGAACGTTCCCGGTTTCTCTCGCCCTAACAGTTTCCCTTCTTGTGCTCTGCACACTTTCCTCCGCGCAAATTTCTCGCGGCGAACAAGTGCAAATCACGCCGCCGCTGATGCGGGTGGTTGATCCGCCCGCTCCCGATGCCAGCGCCTACGACCTGGAATCGCGCGCCGATCAATTGCGCAGCTCCAAGCTTTTCCTCGACGCACTGGATTACTACCGTGCAGCTCTGGCCAAAACTCCGGGCTCGTCGCACGTGCTCAACAAGATTGGCATCACCGAATTGATGATGCAGCGCTTCAAAGAAGCGAAGAAGTCTTTCGAGCAATCGATCAAAGCCGAACACGCCTACGCCGATGCTTATAACAATCTTGGTGTCGTGTACTACGAAGAGAAGAAATACAGCGCGGCTGTCAAGCAATACCACAAGGCAATTGGCATTGACGGCAGTTCTGCATCGTTCTTCAGCAACCTCGGTGCGGCTCTGTTTTCCAAGAAGGAGTTCGATCCCGCGGTGGAGGCTTATGAACACGCTCTGGCATTGGATCCGGAAGTGTTTGAACGCACTTCGCGCGCAGGCGTCCAAGCCAAGTTGCCCAGCCCTGAGGACCGCGCCCACTACGACTACACGGTTGCCAGACTCTACGCCAAGATGGGCTTGTCAGAGCGTTCGCTGGAGTATCTGAGAAAAGCGATGGAAGAGGGATACAAAGATTTCAAGAACGTTTACAAGGACACGGAATTCACGTCCCTACGCAAAGATCCACGCTTTACGGAATTGGTGAGCACCAAAACTCCAGCGATTCCGGATTAGAATTCAGGCATGACTTTCGCAAGCAGGTGGCATTACAGTGCGACCGCTCTAATCGTTTTGTTTCTGCTGGCCAGGGTGGCATTCGCGCAAACTCTCTCTCCCGCTTTGCTGGTGCTTGAAAAAGACGACCAGACGGTTGCCATCGTCGATCCAGCCGGCCTGAAGATCGTCGGACGGATTCCCGTCGGCGCCGATCCCCACGAAATATGCGTTTCCACCGATGGAAGGACCGCGTACGTTTCCAACTATGGCGCTTTCGCCACGCCTCTGCACACACTTTCCGTGGTTGATCTGGCAGCGCAAAAGCCGCTTCCAGCAGTCGATCTGGGGGCTCTCCGCGCACCGCACGGAATGCAAACCGTTGACGACAAAATCTATTTCACGGTCGAAGGCAGCAAGGCAATCGGCCGTTACGATCCTGCTCACGGACAGGTCGACTGGATTTTGGGTCTCGGAGAAAATCGCACGCACATGTTATTTGTCTCACGGGATCAGAATCAGATCTTCGCCTCTGATATGAATGACGACATCATCAGTATCCTGGATCGCGATAAAGGTGCCGATGTGTCAGGCTGGAAGCAGACTCGCATCCCGGTCGGCAAAGGCCCCGAAGGCTTTGACGTATCTCCCGATGGCAAAGAAATCTGGGCCGCCAACTCGCACGACGGAACGGTTTCCATCATTGATGTCGGCGATCGAAAAGTAGTCCAGACTTTCACTTCGAACACGAAGCAGGCTAACCGGCTCAAGTTCACTCCTGACGGCCGGATGGTACTCATCTCTGATCTTGGCACCGGAGACCTTGCCATCTTCGACGCCCACACTCGCAAGGAAATCAAACATATCAGCCTCGGACACGGAGCTGCCGGTATTCTGGTGACCGCCGATGGAACCCGCGCCTTTGTCGCCGTGAGCCGCGATAACTATGTCGCGGTCATCGACTTGAAGACGCTGGCCCTAGCCGGCCGCATTGCGACTGGCCGTAGCCCCGATGGAATGGCATGGGCGGTTCGAAAGTAAGAAGCATCCAGGGAGGCAAGAAACAAACTCACTCGCTCGAAACCCATCAGGAAATCATTACAAGCTTTTACAAAAATAGACGGAACTTCACTGCGTTCTGGGGTTTAATCATTGAAATACTCCTGAAAACAACAGGGTGAGTAAGGAGAAACGGTAGCCCGCCGGACGCTGACCCGAGCACGCCCCAAGCAAGCGTCCAGCGGGCTTTTTTCGGGAAGAATACCGAACTTGCCTTTCGTACCTCCCGCCAGTTACTTCCAGTCAATCCTGCCAGTACTGCCCCAACAGAAGTAACATGGCCCTAAGTACATTTCCCTCCCGTGCGTTGCGAACTCCTCATAGGGCCTGTAGACAAGAGAGTAGGGAAAGCGCCGGTTGCCGTGCCAGACGCCACTTTTGGCGAGTTCCCGGACGAAGCGAGGACAACGAATGCACATCGGCGTTTACGGCTCAGGGTACTTGGGGACAGTAATCTCGGCTTGTCTGGCAGATTTTGGTACTCCGGTTTCCTGTTGTCACCCCGATCGTTCGCGCATGGTGGAAATGGCGCAAGGCAACATTCCTTTTTTCGAGAAGAATCTCAAAGAAATCATCCGCCGCAACGTGCGCGCGGGCCGTTTGACCTACTCGACCGATATCGAGTCCTTTGCGCGCAAGACGCAGGTCATCTTTCTGGCAGAAGATAATGCCGAACACCTCAGCGACATCGTTCTGCGAATCGCCAAGCTCGCTCCCAAACCGCCCATTCTAACGATTGTCACGCCGGTGTCGGTGGGCACGGCAGGCGCCCTGGAGAAAAGCCTCACGGACGCGGGTTTACAGGCCACAATTGTTTCGCAGCCCATGTTTTTTACCGACGGCTGCGCCGTGGAAGATTTCAACTGGCCCGACCGGCTGATCCTGGGATCGAGTTCAACGGAAGCAATACAGGTTCTCAAACAGATATTTCATCCGCTGGTGATGCGCGGAGTTCCAGTGATTGTGACCAACCAGGCGACCGCGGAATTGGTGCGGGAAGCGGCAACAGCTTTCGTCGCCACGAAAATTTCTTTCATCAATGAAGTCGCCGCGCTGTGCGAGCGGGTAAATGCCGACGCGGTCAATCTGGCGCTGGCCCTTGGCCTGGACAAGAAGATCGCCCCACGCTGCCTGCAGCCGGGAGCAGGCATGGGCGGCGTATTTGCCGAATCCGATATGGATTCGCTGGCTGTACTGGCAGAAGCGAATGGCGTTTCTCTGAAAGTTCTGAGCGCTGCTCGCGAGGTGAATCTTTCGCAGGCGGATCGGTTGGTCGAAAAGATTGCCTGCGTCCTGAATTCGGTCGAGAACAAGGACGTTGGCATTTTAGGGCTGGCATTCAAGCCCAATACGAATTCGGTGGCCGGATCGTCTTCGGTTCTGCTGGCGCAGAACCTGGTCTCCAAGGGTGCGCGGGTAAGGGCTTACGATCCAGTTGCGATCCCGGAAGCCAGGACACGGCTAAATAGCACGGTGAGGTATTGCGATTCCGCGTATTCCGCGGCAGAAGGCATGGACGCCTTAGTAGTGGGCACAGGCTGGCCGGAGTTTCGCGCACTC
>DATBZH010000112.1:0-70466 GCA_036513255.1 Candidatus Sulfotelmatobacter sp.
TGAAAAACGGACGCACGATTCTTGCCGATCATGTGCGAGAGAACGGAAATCATTACGAGTACGAAATTGGCGACGATTCTTACGCAATAGCCAAGTCGACGGTTGATCACGTGGATGCAGGTGGCAAGCCCGCAGTCGCCGACCTACCTGGAGCCGGCAGTGCGGCCAGCCGTCTCGGCGATCTTCCCACGTTCGCGCCAGCCAGCAGTCTGGCGAACGAAGACAATCTTCTGATCAAGGTCATCAACGAAGGTAAAGTCGACACTACCGCGTTGGCCAGTCTGGAAAACAAGGGAAACCCTGAATTAGCCGCGACCGCGGATTTCATCGCGGGAAAATTCGAATTCGAGCACGGAAATATTGGCGAGGCACGCCGGTACTTTGAAAATGCCCTGCGCTTTCAGGCGGATAATTCGACCATCCTGATTTATTATTCCGCGCTTCTGATCCGCACCGGCAACGCAGCACTGGCTCTGCCCTATGCGCAACGCGCCGTGCGCTCTGCGCCCAAATCTCCTGACGCTTACACCATTCTCGGCTACGCGCAATTCGCCTCCGACCGCACCAAAGAGGCCGTGACTTCCTGGCAGCATTCCCTGCAATTGCGCCCTGATCCGGCGGTGCAGCAATTCCTGGCGAAAGCCCAACGCGAAGATAATGTCGAAGCCAATTTTACCGAGCACGAAAGCAATCATTTCGTGCTTCACTATGAAGGCAAGCAAACCTCTGATGCTTTCCGGGGACAAATTCTGCAAGCCCTCGAATCCGACTACGACGATCTGGCCCGCGATCTCGGCACTCCGCCGCGCGATAACATTCTCGTTACCTTGTACACCGAGCAAGCCTTCTTTGATGTGACTCACGCTCCGTCGTGGTCAGGAGCGATCAACGATGGCAAACTTCGCATCCCCATCAATGGATTAAATTCCGTTACTCCGGAATTAGCGCGAGTGCTCAAGCATGAACTGGCGCATTCCTTCATCAATCAGCTTTCCGGAGGCCGCTGTCCGCCGTGGCTGCACGAGGGAATCGCGCAACTGCTCGAGCCGAAATCGCTGGGCAGCAATGGCCGCCCATTGGCGCAGTTGTTCAAGTCGCAGAATAATATTCCGCTCAATGCGCTCGAAAGCAGTTTCATTCGATTTTCCGGAGCCCAAGCCTACGTGGCTTACGCCGAATCGCTCGCCGCAGTTGCTTACATCAACGAAACTTCCGGCATGAGCGACATTCAGAGCATTCTGCAACGCCTGCGCGAAGGGAGTTCCACCGAAGCCGCTCTCCGCGCCACGATTCATTCCGACTACGGACAGTTGGAATCCGAGTTGGCCAAGTATCTGAGCGACAAGTACGGCGAATGAGAGAGCGCTAAAGCCAGACCTCAGACCTCACAGAGATCCTTTCACATTTTGTCACTCCAAACTGGCAAATCGAACTCTACGCCTGAGGTCCGAAGTCCGACGTCTGAAGTCCGCAGTCTGCTCTTAATTCCGCGTTGCTCCGAACCTATGCTTATGCTAGGTTTCAGAGACCACTGAACTGATGTTCAGTTCCTGAAGCGACATGTTTACTTCTTCCAAGGTGAAGCCCCCGTTGGCAGTCGAAGAGAGCCCGATGGAGTTCCCAGTGATCGCAGGGGCGGGAATCGCCGCTGCTTCCTACGGAGTGCGCGTCGGTGGAGATTTCTACGATTCCTTTCGTGCCAACTCGGAGCGTGTCCTGTTCGGCTTGCTCGATGTCGCAGGCCGCCGGGAGGACAATCAATTAATCCTGTCATCGGCCAAAACGCTCTTTCGCACCCTCGGGGCTGAATTGTTTGCCAAACCTGACATCAATGAATCCGAAGCGATGGCGGAATTATGCCTGCGGCTGAATCAGGAGGTCCTAAAGGTCGCGGGAGGAGTCCACTCCAGCCCGGCTTTTATGGGCTGCTATCACGAAAAGTTTGGCACGCTTTGTTATACCAACGCCGGGCACATTCCAGGATTTCTGCTGGATAGTTCCAGCGTCGTCGATCTTCCGGCGACCGGCTTGCCTCTCGGCCTATTTTCCCACGCTACATGCGAGGCCCCTATTGCTGGAATGGAAGCTGGCGCGAGTCTGTTGTTAGTTTCGCGCGGGGTGGTGGAAGGTCAATGTCGTCACAAGAAGCTCGATGACCCCGAGTTCGGGTTGGAACGCGTCCGGGAATTTCTGCGGAGCGAGCCTCGCAGTAGCGCCCAATCGCTCTGCTCGTCCATTCTGACGGCAGCTTCTGCATTTACCTGCGAACCCTCGAACATGGACGATATGACGGCCCTGGCCCTGGTTCGCGCCGTTTAGTTGTTGTCAGGAAAGAACGTTGCCGTATCAATGGCTAGCCCCTATTTGGCGGCATACGCGGTAAAATATCTGACAGGCAAAAATAGCGCCGTGTGCCAGCCAACGGCTTGGATGCCAACTCTTATGAAAAAACTTTCTCTCCTGGTCATTATCGTAGCTTGCCTGTGCTCCATCTCCGCCGGGCAGGTGGTCGAAGAAATTATCACTCGTGTCAACAATCAGATCATTACGCGGTCCGAATTTCTCCGCAATAAAGACCAACTGAAGGACGATGTGAAGCAACAGGATTCTGCCAACGCCGACAAACTCTATGCGGATAAAGAAAAAGACATCCTTCGCGATCTTATCGATCAGCAACTCCTGCTGGAAAAGGGCAAGGATCTGGGCATAAGCGGCGATACCGATCTCATCAAGCGCCTAGACCAGATGCGCAAAGAAATGAAACTAAACAGCATGGAGGACCTGGAAAAGGCCGCCACCGCCCAGGGCATCTCATACGAAGACTTTAAGCAGAACATGCGCAATCAGATCATCACCCAAAAGGTGATCGGAGAAGAAGTTGGCGGCCACCTCAGCATCAGCAAAGACGAGGAGCAGAAATTTTACGACGAGCACAAGAATGAGATGGAACAGCCTGAGGAAATTCACCTGAGTGAAATTCTGGTCGCTCCCAAACCGGCAACTCCGCCGGCGGCAAATCCAGGGACCGCAAAAGACGCGAACGGCAATGCCGACGCCGCGCAGGCTCCTCCCGATGAAGCCGCAAAGCAGGCGGCAAATGCTGCGGCCCTCGCCGCAGCCGAGGCCAAAGCCAAAGGTTTGCTGGATCAAATTCGCAAAGGTGCAGCTTTCGAAGATATTGCCAAGAAAAATTCCGATGGCCCTTCCGCTGCGCAAGGCGGGGACCTCGGAGCTTTCAAGCGGGGCACTCTCGCCAAGGAACTCGAAGACAAGACTTTTTCCATGAAGGCCGGCGAGGTCTCGGATGTAATCCAAACCAAACAGGGCTATGTGATTCTGAAGGTAGTGGAGCACCAGGATGCCGGCATTCCGCCCATGAAAGCAATCGAGCCTAAAATTCAGGACGCGCTCTACTATCAAAAGCTGCAGCCCGCGTTGCGCGCATTTCTAACCAAGCTTCGCGAAGAGGCTTACATCGATGTTAAGCCGGGTTACATAGATTCCGGAGCCAGCCCGAATGAAACCAAGCCCATCGAGACGGCTGCCAAAGAGCCTGAAGCGAAGAAGCTTAAGAAGAAAAAGAAATTCTGGATTCTCTAGAATGTTGGATTAGTTTTGCAGAATCGTAAGGCCTGCCGTCCGCGAGGCGTCACCTACTTGTCCCTCTAGTGGGCCTTTTCCGGGCCGCTTCGCTTATACTCTTGAAACATCAATGAAAGATTTTTTTATCTTCGATTGTATGCGCCACGAAAACAAGGTGATTACTTCCACCTTCGTGGTCGTCACCAAGCAAATCAAGCCCAAGAAGAGCGGAGAGCCGTATCTGGCGCTCACTCTCGGTGATCGTACCGGGCAGCTCGAAGCCAAAATGTGGGACAACGTCGAGGAAGTGCTAGACGCCTTTGAGCAGGATGACTTCCTCAAGATCAAGGGTCTGATCAACAAATATAAAAATCGTTTTCAATTGACCGTGCACAAGCTGCGGAAGCTGGGCGACTCCGAAATCGAATTTGACGACTATCTTCCCAAGACCACGAAAGATATCGACGAACTGTGGCGGACCCTGGCCGCATTTGTCGTCTCGTTTCAGAATCCGCACCTTCAGTCTTTGATACAGGCATTCATGGCGGATCCCGCAATTGCTGCAGCTTATCGTAACGCTCCAGCAGCGAAGACGTTGCATCACGCCTATATTGGCGGCTTGCTCGACCACGTGGTATCGCTGGCTCGCTCCTGCGATTTGCTGTGTCAGAATTATCCGCAGGTCAACCGCGATCTGGTTCTCACTGGTGTTTTTCTGCACGATATCGGCAAGATTCACGAACTGACTTACAACCGCTCGTTCTCCTACACAACCAAAGGCCAGCTCCTCGGGCACATGGTCATCGAGTTGGAAATGTTGCAGGCGAAGATAGCTCAGGTGCCCGGCTTTCCTGAACCCCTCAAGACATTGCTCGAACATCTCATCATCAGCCATCACGGCCAATACGAGTTCGGCTCACCTAAGTTGCCAATGTTTCCCGAGGCGTTGATGTTGCACTACCTCGATGATCTCGATTCCAAAATGGAAGCGATGCGCGCCCAATTCGAACGCGAGGGCGATCCCGAAAACCCCTGGACCAGCTACAACCCTTCACTCGGACGGCCGCTGCTGAACACGGCAAAATTTCTTGCGCCGAAGAAATCCGCTTCAACGGAGGAGACGCCAGCAGCGGAAGATTCCGAACCGGAATCGGAATCTGCCGCTGTTGCCGCCACTCCTGGCTTGCCTGGCTTTGAAACCTAGCGTTCGAGGACTAAACAGCAATTACCCATGCTGGACCTGAGCCGATTCGACACCCTCGCCTTCGACTGTTACGGCACGCTCATTGACTGGGAAGCCGGAATCCTAGCGGCGCTGCGCCGCATTCTTTCTGCCCACGGGAAAACCATCGACGATGCGACTCTGCTGAAACTCTACGGAGACTTCGAGCAACTTTCGGAAGACGGGGAATTTCATTCGTACAAAGAAGTCTTGCAATCGGTTGTGCGCCGCTTTGGCGTTCAACTCGGCTTCACTCCGAGCGGCCAGGAAGCGCGCTCGCTACCTGATTCGCTGGCCAGTTGGGATCCCTGGCCCGACACAGTCAGCACGTTACAGCGCCTCCAAAAGAAGTTCCGTCTCGCCATCATTTCCAACGTAGACGATGATCTTTTCGCCGCGACGCGTCCCAAACTTCAAGTTGAATTCGACGAAGTTGTCACGGCGCAACAGGCACAAGCCTACAAACCTTCGTTGAAAATCTTTGAATTAGCGTTAAGTCGGCTTGGTACTCCGCGGGGCCGCGTCCTTCACATCGGCCAAAGTATTTTCCACGACGTCATCCCCGCGCAAAAGCTTGGCCTTGCAACGGTGTGGGTTAATCGTCCTTCGGCGAGAGCGGGTATTGGGGCGGTGAAAGCCGCCGATGCCAAGGCTGATTGGAAGTCTCCAGCTTGTCGGCTCTGCTTGACCCTCCATGAGCCCCGCTGTTATATAGGACTGCCATCTTGAACGCTATGCCAAACAAAATCCTCCTGCCGGTATTGTGTTTATTTTCTCTCTGCTGCGTCCCTGCGAGCCGTGCCAATAAAGTCAAACATTCCGCCCAGGATAACGCCAAGTCCGCAGGCACACACTTCGAGATTTCGTTTCTCAAAGAGATGAGCGCGCTGCCGATCGACGGCCACGTTCTGCTGTTGATTTCCAACAATGACGAAAAGGAACCGCGTTTTCAGATCAGTTTTGAAACGCCCGACTCTCAACAGGTTTTTGGAGCGGACGTAGAAGCGCTAGTTCCCGGTGCGCCCGCGACTTTCGATGCGTCGACCCTCGGATATCCCGCCCTCAGCCTGCGCGATATTCCCGCCGGCGACTATTGGATACAGGGCCTGCTCAACATCTACGAGACTTTCCATTTGGCTAACGGACACACGGTGAAACTTCCTCCAGACAAAGGCGAGGGCCAGCACTGGAATGTTAAGCCGGGCAATTTGTTTAGCAAGCCAATGAAGGTCCACATCGACCCGGCGAACGCGCAGACGATCCGTATTTCGCTTACGGAAAAAATTCCCGCCATCGAAGACGATCCAAAGGTAGTCGATTCTGTTGTGGGATGGGACGGCGCAAACGACGAGCACGAAATCATCGACAACAAGTGGGTAAAGCACATCCGCATTCAGAGCGAACTGCTCACCAAATTCTGGGGGCGTCCAACGTATCTGGGGGCAGTTCTCCTATTGCCCGATGGATGGGCAGAGCATCCTGACGCGCATTACCCGCTGATCGTCGAGCAGGATCACTTTCATCGCGGCTTGCCCGGCATAATGGCGTTCCGCACCGAACCGCCCACTCCCGAACTCATTGGTGGCGATCTCCGGGCTGCGCAGTCGGGCTACAAGCTCTTTCAGGATTGGACTGCCGGACGGCTGCCGCGCGTGATCGTGCTCAGCATCCAACACGCGACGTCTTACTTCGACGACTCCTACGCCGTGAACTCCGCCAACCAGGGCCCTTACGGCGACGCCATCACGCAGGAATTGATTCCGTATATCGAAAACAAATTCCGGGGCATCGGGCAGGGATGGGCACGAGCTGTTTATGGCGGCTCAACCGGCGGCTGGGAGACGCTGGCCTCGCAGGTTTTTTATCCCGATTTTTATAACGGAGCGTGGGTCTTCTGTCCCGATGTGGTCGACTTCCGCGCCTACATGACGACCAATCTCTACGAAGACAAAAATGCCTACTGGATCGAAACTCCTTACGCACGCATTCCACGGCCTTCCATGCGCAAGCCCGACGGTCTCGTGCTTTCAACCATGGAGCAGATGAACCGTTATGAACTCGTGCAAGGCACGCACGGCCGGTCAGGAGAGCAGTTCGATATTTGGCAGGCGGTCTTCAGCCCCGTGGGTGACGATGGCTATCCTAAATCTATTTTCGACAAGCGCACCGGCGAGATCGATCACGAGACCGCGAAATATTGGCGCGAGCATTACGACCTTAGCGCCGTCATGCAACGGGACTGGAAGACTTTAGGTCCGAAGCTGGCCGGTAAGCTCCACTTCTATGTCGGCGAGGCCGATACCTTTTACCTGGACCGCGCCGTACACCTCGCGCAGGATTTTCTGGAATCGACCACCGATCCTTACTACCACGGCAGTTTCGAATTCGGCGTGCGCAAACCGCACTGCTATGCAGGAGAATACGATCGGGCCGTCGGCCTCAATCAGCATTACTGGCCCGAGATGGTGAAGCATATGGTGCAGACCGCGCCGCCGGGCGCCGACTTGAAAAGCTGGAAGTATTAGGTGCTCCCGATTGGGGGCTCTGGAAGCCGGTACTGCTTGTTGCTGTACGATTAGAGTGTGCTTGTCCGCTCCTCCAAGAAAGTTATTCGTGAACCAGCCGTTACTGTTCTTCGCGCTGAGAACTTGGCCAGCCTGCCGTGGCTAGTACACGGATTCTCGACGCGCCTCGGGGGAACGTCGCGAGCGTACGGCAAGGGCGACCTGAACCTCGGTTTCACCAAAGACGACACCAAGGCTGCTGTCGCCCGCAACCGCGCGTTGTTTCTGCGCAAACTCGCCGGCGATCCAGCGAAAATTGAGAACTTCTGCGGCCCACTCGTTACGCTCCGCCAGGTTCACTCGGACATCATTCACTGCGTCGAATCGGTTCCCGACGAACCGCTTGTTGGCGACGGCTTGCTGACTGCAACTCCGGGACTGCTCATCGCGATCCAGACGGCCGACTGTCTTCCGATAATTCTTGCCGACGCAAAACATCGAGCTATTGGGATTTTTCATGCAGGATGGCGCGGCACCGTCCAGCGCATTGTCGAGAAAGGCGTGGGAGAAATGCGGCGTTGGTTCGGCAGCAGGGCTCGCGATCTCAAAGCCGCAATCGGCCCCAGCGTGCATAGTTGCTGCTACAACGTCGGGGAAGAGGTTCGCGATAAGTTCTACTCCCAGTTCTCTTACGCTGCGAGCCTGTTCCGCGAAGTCAAGGATTCCGATCCCGTGCGGGAAAAATATCCGCTGCTATTTCTGAACGCTCGCGCCCCGGGCCACGGCGAACTTCCGCCGAAGCTTTTCCTGGATCTGGTGGAAGCAAACCGCCGCCAATTGCTTGCGGCAGGTGTTCCGAGAAAGGCCGTCGAGGCTTCGTCTTTCTGTACGAGTTGCCGCACTGACCTGTTGTTTTCTTATCGCGCCGAAAAAGGTAAGACCGGGCGCATGATGGCTGTCGCAGGAATATGGGAGTAAGAGAGGTCGAAAATCAATCACGCATACGATTCTGATGCGGTGCGAATCAGTTTGATCAGGCGAATAATTGCCCGGCTTCCGTCGTCGATATTTGGAAAATTAAATTCAGAAGGAACGCGGACATTGCCGCTTCCGTCTTGCCAGGGATATTCGCTGTTATCCAGTCTGACATCATCATCGTCGCAAGCCGGCGCCAAGACTTCAATTTCGTGAGCCAGACGTCTTATTTCGGACATTTCCCATCGCGCAATTTGGTTGCGGTTGCTGCCGTAAAAGACTCTTGCGATGATGGGAAGATTCTTTGCTACGTATGCATGTGTCTTTCTAACGTTCGAGTGGCCGTTAGACGTGGTCAAGTACGCTTTACAAACCTTCTCTGCCGCCATCTGCAGAAAATGTAAGCGATGACACTTGGGTGCGCCAGAACTGGCTAGTATCTCTCGGGCATCGAGGTCCGACAGTGCTTGCCGGGCGTACGCTCTCGCCCAATCTTGGTCAATTGCGGGCACAGTTGTCACTGCTACTCAGTTAGCGGACAGTTCGCTTCCCATGCTCCAACCGTGCATATGCAGCCCACGCGTATTGCCTGGATTCTTACGAATAGCTTCGTACTCATTGGGGGATACTTCTACGATGAGGACTGGGTATTCAATTCCGCGGGCCGGATCAGCCGGAAAGGTGATGGGTTCAATACCTCGCTCAATCGTCCCTTCCACTACTTCTAGGAGTTTTATCGGATCTCTGGGATCGTCTTCGTTCAACGGTTCGAGAACATAGACGTGTTTGAGATTCGGCTCGTTATTAAAATGGGCCTTAGCGAGACTCTTGGCGGTTTCGGACTTGCTCCTTTTCACGCGGAACCTCTTCTCGGTACTGAGACATTCTCTCTCTATGCCGTCGGTGGCACGGAGGCTGCCGGAGCCGCAGGTGTTGCTGAAACCACTGTATCTGGAATTCCTTCGTTCACCAGATCTTTCAACTCTTTGCTGGGCTTAAAGAACGGAATCTTCTTGGCGGGAACTTCCACGCGCTCGCCGGTCTTGGGATTGCGGCCCACGCGCGGCCGTCGCTGACGGGTGCGAAAGCTGCCAAAGCCGCGTATCTCGATCTTGTCGCCGGCGCGCAGCGAGCGCACCACGCTGTCGAAGATCGTTTCCACAATCACTTCGCTATCCTTGCGCGTAAGCTCCGCCAGTCGCGAAACCTCGTCAATCAGATCGGCTTTGGTCATAGCTATTCTCGCCGCTCCTGCTCGCACTGGAGCCGCCGGAGCCTCTATAACCTTCTCAAACTTCAGGGTTTAATGCAAGTTACAGCAAAAGATGACGATGGCCAGGCCAGGATCGAAGCCCACTGTTACTTCCACAGATAGTAGAAGCCAACGTGCTGCTCCATCATTTTCTCTTGCGTGGGAATGTATTGGGACACGTCGCCCGTTAACAGATCAAGCAAAGTTCTGCGGTCCTTTTCCGGGCGCGCCAGCGTTGGCTCGCCCTTGATGCCAACCGACTTCGCCGTATCGGCAACCGCAGTTTCAAAGTCGCCCACGCCATCGATCAATTTCATTGAAAGCGCCTGCTCGCCGGTCCAGACTTTGCCGTTGGCGATGGCTTTCACGTCGTCATATTTCAAACTGCGGCCATCGGCAACCGCCTGAATAAACTGGCCGAACATGTTATCGATGAGCGACTGCATGTACGCTTGCTCGGCGGGTGTGAGATCGCGCGCAGGATTGCCCGTGTCCTTGAACTCGCCCGTCTTGATAACCACATTCTTCAGCTTGGCCCACTTCAGCAGGTCGCCATAATTTACCCATTCGGCGATAACGCCGATCGATCCCACGATACTGCCCTTATCGGCATAAATCTTGTTTGAAGCTGATGCAACGTAGAATGCTCCGCTCGCGCCCACCGTCTCGATCGAAACTACAACCCGCTTCTTTTTCTCTTCGCGAAGCCGCTTGACCTCCCGATAAATCTCTTCCGAAGCGGCCACACCACCACCCGGCGAGTTCACGTGCAGGATGATGGCTTTGATAGAGGAGTCGTCGCCGAATTTTTTCAGCTCATCGACTACAGGGTGCGGCGAAAGAATAACGCCGTCGAGATCGACCACTCCAATGCGATCGCCAAAACTGCTCAACCCAGCATCGTTGCCGCCTGCATGGAGCGTGAGGTAGACCAGCGAAAATACGGCCAGCACAAAGAGGAAGAAGGCTCCTCCGCCGATCAGAACCCAAAGCAGTGTGCGCGAGCGTCCTTCAGCCATAGGGGAAAGTTTAGCACTTGGCACGGCGTTCGGCAGAGCTGCGTGGGCTTCCCTCGTTATGGCATGAGTATTTTTAGCGCCCCGCTTTGAACTGTAATTTCCACGGGAGTGCGGCAGACGTATTCGCCATCGGCGTAGACATCGAGCGGGCATTGGGTTTCCACGCGAGCATTCGCAGCCTGAAATGAGGTGACTTCCCGAATGCGCAGATGCCGGCCAAAATAAACCGTTGGAAACATGCACGCCAGCTTGAACGGATCGATGCCGCCAATTACGCACACATCGAGCAGGCCGTCATCAACCTGTGCGTGAGGAGCGATCTTCATGCCTCCGCCGTATGAGGAAGTATTGGCGAACGCGGCAAGCATCGTCGGACCAGTGCTTCTTAGGTTCCAATCGGTTTTGCCAGCATCGTCGGCGCGCGTGCGAATCTGCATGGCGAACGGCGCGAAGCGAAACAATGTTGGAAACAGACTCAGGGCATATCCGCCGTGGCCGCGCAGCCATCGAGGAAGAGTATTCGCGCGCCGAGCAACTTCGGCATCCAAGCCGACCCCGGCAACGGTGCAGAAATACCTAGCGCTTGCGTCGGGCGGAGGCTGATTTGACGCCGGGGCATCATGATCGGGTTCCAGCGGTCGGATGACGCCTAAGTCAATCGAGCGGACATTGCTTCTCTGACGATAGAACTTCTGCCACGCTCTCAGCGAATCTTCCACGCTGCGCAGCCCCAGCGCGCGAGCAAAGTCATTGCCGCTGCCCGCAGGTACCACAAGTACGGGCAGATTTAGCGCAACCAGCTGAGCCAGATTGTGGTGGACAGTGCCGTCGCCACCGAAGATCACGATAATGTCGGCTTGCTCGGTTAAAGATGGCATGCCGATGCGCCATTAGACGCTCGGGTCTGTTTGAAACGGCTTAAGATTACTCGCAGAACATCCCAGCCCGAAGATGGCAGCGGCGCACATGAGCGCGGTCGAGAGTAGCAGAATTGCTTATGTGGGGACAGCCGCCCTCAACTGTCCGGCGGAGCGATGCTCCGTTTTGTGGAAGTCTAGTCGCGATCCTGGAGAAAGCAGTTGTTCCTGGAAAAATAAGCGGCAGTTACAAAGTGGGAAAACTGGCAGGGAAACGTCGGCGAGCTAACTCCTCAGCCGGACAGACAAGGGCGGCTGTCCCCACATGAGCATGGGTAGCTACCAGCTGATGACCACCCTTTTCGCCCGTTTACCAACTCTCATAACTCTCAAAAAGAACCTCACTGGCGACGGGGTCGTCCATGTGACGTAGGGCTCCATTTGCACATGATCGTCGATTCTTACTGATCCCTGTTTCAGTTTTCTGCCGGCATCGCTCGTGGAAGCTGCCAGCCCGCACTGAACCAAAAGACGATCTACCCTTATTGTTGCTTCGGCACCGCGGTCAGTATCAACGAGATGTCCGATCTCGCCGAGCGCGATTCGGATTTCCTCGATATCCTCCGGCACCTCATCCTTCTGAAACTGCTTAGCCCAATCCTCTCCGGCCTTGACCCCAGCTTCCGCCGAATGGAAGTCCGCAACGATCCGCCGAGCCAAGTCTTTCTTGGCCTGCATGGGATGCGTCTCAGACTTCATTTTTTCAATTTCTGAAACCTGAACGTCAGTGAGCAATTCGTAGTATCTCCACATCATTTCATCGGAGATGCTCATGATCTTGCCGTACATTTCCAGCGGAGGTTCGTGAATGCCGATGGCATTGCCCAGCGACTTCGACATCTTCTGCACGCCGTCGAGGCCTTCCAGAATCGGCGTGGTCAGCACCACCTGCGATTCCTGGCCATAGACTCTCTGCAACTCGCGGCCCACGAGCAAATTAAATTTCTGATCGGTGCCGCCCAATTCCACATCGGCTTCGAGCGCCACCGAGTCATAGCCTTGAACCAACGGATAAAGCAACTCGTGCATCGAGATCGGCTTTTCTTCCCGAAAGCGCTTGTGAAAGTCCTCGCGCTCCAGCATTTGCGAAACGGTATATTTCCCCATCAGACGCACAAAATCGTCAGCGGTAAACTCCGCAAACCAGCGGCGATTGAAGTCGATTACAGTTTTTTGCGGATCTAGAATCTTGAAGACCTGTGCTTTGTAGGTTTCGGCATTCTGCTCAATCTGCTCTCGCGTCAGCGGAGGACGCGTGACAGAGCGGCCGGTCGGGTCGCCGATCATGCCGGTAAAATCACCAATGAGAAAAATTGCAGTGTGGCCGAGGTCCTGAAAGTGTTTAAGCTTGCGCAGTACTACGGTGTGCCCCAAATGCAAATCGGGAGCAGTGGGATCCATGCCGAGCTTCACTCGCAGCGGCTTGCCAGTGGTGCGCGACTTCTCCAGCTTGGCACGCAATTCAGACTCGCGGATGATTTCCGCCGAGCCCTTCTTGAGATACTTCAGTTGTTCTTCTGCAGGAGCAAAGTTTGACATGAGATGAGACATTATAAGGAACGCAGATGAAGATTTCCTTACGACGGGCTGTAGACGAAGATGTTCCACGGCTGCGCGAGGTGATTGAAGCATCGGTTCGAGGCTTGCAGGCCGAGGATTACTCTCCATCGCAGATCGAAGGCGCGCTGAAGACAGTCTACGGTGTGGATAGCCAGTTGATTACCGATGACACATATTTCGTCGCCGAAGTTGCCGAGCCAGGCGAGAGCCCAATGATCGTTGGCTGCGGCGGATGGAGCAAACGCAAGACTCTCTACGGTGGCGACCAATATGGGGGACGCGAAGATTCACTTCTCGATCCATCGTGCGATGCCGCCAAGATTCGGGCTTTCTTCGTCGATCCCCAGTGGGCGCGGCGGGGCATTGGCAGCATGATTTTGGAAGGCTGCGAAATAGCTGCCCGGCGGGCTGGTTTCACGCGGATGGAGATGGGAGCAACTCTGAGCGGGGTGCCTTTCTATCGCGCGAAGGGTTACATCGCACTGGAGAATCAATCCGTCCCACTGGGCAACGGAGAGACGCTAACCATTGTCAGGATGGCAAAGGAATTCAAAAAGGAAAATCTCTGATGCCGACGGCCAAAGTGTGGCAGAAGCCGCGCTACTTACTCAATTTCTTTTTCTTAGGCGTCGTCCCACGATTTCGAAGTCTCCTCCCAAAACTATATTTATAGCTTCCGTATACACAGCGTGCTCCTGCTCCAGGATACGGGCGGCCAACGTGTGTTCGCTGTCGCCATCCAGTACCGGAACTGCCTTCTGCACGATGATCAGCCCATGGTCGAGTTCTTCGTCCACAAAATGGACCGTGCAGCCGGAGACTTTCACACCATAGGCGAAAGCCTGTTCCTGTGCTTCCAGTCCGGGGAAGGCGGGCAATAGTGACGGATGGATGTTGAGAATCCGACGCGGAAATTGCTGTACAAACCAGGGCGAAAGCAGGCGCATGTATCCGGCCAGGCAGATCAGATCGACGTTGTGTTGTTTCAATGCAGAGACGACCTCGCGTTCGTGATCTTCGCGGGACTTCCCCTTGGAAGGTACAACGAGAGCGTTCAGTCCGCACTGGCGTGCAATCGCAATCCCCGCTGCATCAGGCTTATTCGAGATAACGACGGCGATCCTCGCATCGGAAATACGGCCAGCATTGATGCTGTCTGCAATGGCAACAAAGTTTGAACCACGTCCGGAAAGGAGAATGCCGAGGGAATGCATTGTCGAGTGTCGATTTACTGTGAGGTCTGTTCAATCAGCAATTGCTTTAGCTGTACATGACTTTGCGCTCGCCCTTCACAACGCGGCCAACGGTGTAAGCTTTTTCACCCACCCGCTCCAGCACAGTCTGCACCTTCTTAAACTTTGCCGCCGGAATCACCAACAGCATTCCAATTCCCATGTTGAAGGTGCGAAGCATCTCTTCCTGATCGACTGTTCCAAGTTGCTGCAGGTGTTCAAAGATGGGCAGAGCTGGCCACGAGCCCAACTCAATCACAGCCGCCGTCCCGCGCGGTAAAACACGCGGCAAGTTTTCAGTAATGCCTCCGCCCGTAATGTGCGCCAAAGCGGACACACATTGAGCATCGATCAGCTTTTTCAACGCCGGCCAATAGCTCTTATGGGTGCGCATCAACTCGTTGCCAACTTTATTCTTGATCTCGTTCACGTAAGTCTCGGGCGAATAGCCGGCCACTTCAAACAACAATTTGCGCGCAAGCGAATATCCGTTAGTGTGCAGGCCGTTCGAGGGCAAGCCTAGAATCACGTCACCAATCTGCACATTCTTGCCGGTGATGATGCGTTCCCGGTCCACAGCTCCCACGATGAAGCCCGCCAGATCATATTCACCGTCGGGATAAAATCCCGGCATCTCCGCTGTTTCGCCGCCGATCAAAGCGCACCCATTGTGCTTGCACGCGTCGGCAATCCCTTCCACGATTTTTTCTGCGATCGCCGGATCGAGTTTCCCGGTCGCCAAATAATCCATGAAGAACAACGGCGCGGCGCCCTGCACTGCAATGTCATTGACGCAGTGGTTGACCAAGTCGGCTCCAATGGTCGAATGCAAGCCCATTTCGAAAGCCACCTTCAACTTTGTGCCAACACCGTCCACGCTGGAGACCAGGATCGGGTCTGTGAACTTCACTTTGTCTATGGCAAACAGCCCGCCGAAGCCGCCGATCTCGCTCAGCACTCCGCGAGTAAAAGTCTTGTGCGCGAGATACTTGATCCGCTGTTTGGTGCGATTGGCGCGGCTAATGTCCACACCGGCATCGGCATAGGTGACGGGTGCCGCAGCGGAGGTGGGATTCTTGGCCACAGACTCTTCTTCTTTCGGTGCTCTTCGTAATTGTCGCGTGTGGGATTTTGCCGGGCAACTTCCGAAGCAGCTCGTACTGCAAGGCGGCTCATTGTAGCACGATCAAACGCGGGGAATTCTGTGGAGATTCGTACTTAAGTCAGCGAGCACGGAAACACGCGTATTCGCCGTTACAGGATACAATCATCCCGCTTCCGCGGGCGCGCACGCCCGTTCGCCAATCAGTTTCCCAGCCTAATGGGAGATGAAGTCGGAAAAAAAGTAGGCCAGAACGCCGAACAGCGCCAGTCCCGAAACTCCGTAGGCGGTGAGCACCCAGGCTCCGCGCCCTTCGTGATGCTTGGTATTGTCGGCTGGCCGTGAACCTGACGAGACAACTGGGGCCCGATCTTCCACGTAAGACCTCCGAAGAAGGATCGTGGCGCAAGTACATTATGCGTCACGCTTGCCGCGCATCCTGGCGCGAGCAAGACAACGTAGGGATTTTACCTCCATTTTGGCTCGCTGGAACAGAAAAAAACGAGCTTCTCGGCAGATGACAGGCCCCAGCGAACCATCCCCTATAGTGGGATTTAGTTGCGCCGCTACGCCGATTGGGATACAAACGCCGCAGGGTAGACTCAGTCTTTATGCGCCATTTTTTCTTTGCTCTCTTGCTTGCCTGCATCGCCTTGAACGCGACTGCCGGTTCTCCCAAGCCTAGCCTGAATCAGGCGGGCGCTAGCGCGACGGCATCGCCGAAGCCCCAAAGTCCGCAGAATCAAAAGCCTGTGGCCAAAGAAACCGGAGCGCCTCCATCCACACCTCGCGACTACTCTCAAGAAGCCTTCGTCATCGAGCATATGCAGTCTCGTTACACCTTTGAAAGCGACGGAACGGGACGCCGCGAGACTATCGCGCGCATTCGCGTGCAGAGCGAAGCTGGTGTGCAGCAATGGGGACAATTGCAGCTCGGATATAACTCTGCCAATGAACGCGTGGAAATCCCATACGTTCGCGTGCTCCAGCAGAATGGTTCAGTGGTGAAAGCCGGGGATGACGCGGTCCAGGATCTCAGCGCCCCGGTCGAGCACGACGCCCCGGTTTACACCGATTATCGCCAGAAGCACATTACGGTTCCCGGTCTGCGTCCCGGCGAAGTTCTCGAATATGACCTCGTTACAGTGGTCCACACCGCCGTGGCCGCTGCCCAGTTTTGGACTGAGTACAGTTTCGATCACGCGAACGTCGTCCTCAACGAAGAATTCACAGTGGATGTTCCCACGGGCCGGTCTGCGAAGCTGAAGACCAAGCCCGGCATGGATCCAAAGGTCAGCGAAGAAAGTGGCCGGCGCATTTATCGCTGGACCGGCTCCCACCTCGAACGCGAAGATCAAAACAAGGATCAAGAAAAAGATAAGAACAAAAAGAAAAAGCCGGACGACGACCGGCCTGATATTCAGTTGACTACATTCGCCAACTGGGAGGAAATCGGCCGCTGGTATGCGAATCTGGAAAAAGACCGCCGGATACCGTCGCCCGATGTACGCGCTAAAGCCGCTGAACTTACCAAGGGCCTCACTTCCGATCTCGACAAAACGGAAGCTCTCTACGATTTTGTGGCCAAGAATTTCCGCTACGTCAGCCTTTCCCTCGGCGTCGGACGTTACCAGCCACATGCTGCTGGCGATGTTCTGCACAACCAGTACGGCGACTGCAAAGACAAGCACACGCTGCTCGAGTCGTTGCTTGAAGCCGAAGGATTGCACGCATCATCGGTGTTGATCAATTCCACCCGCAAGCTCGATCCCGATATTCCATCACCTTCGCAGTTCGATCATGTGATCACCATGCTTCCGCTGGCAAAAGAAGAAGTCTGGATGGACACGACCAGCGAAATCGCGCCGTTTCGGCTGCTGGCTTTTACTCTGCGGCATAAGGAGGCGCTGGTAATTCCTCCCGCCGACCTGATTCCTGCCCAGGCAGCTCATCTTGAGGAAACGCCCTCCGATACTCCGATGCCTGACCTCGAAAATTCGCAAATCGAGGGCAAGATCAACGAGATCGGCAAACTTGAAGCTCACGTGCACTACACCTTCCGTGGCGATGAGGAGCTTGTTCTGCGCTCGGTGTTTCGGCGCGTGCCTGAAGCCGACTGGAAGCGCGTAGTGGAAAACGTGAATGCCGGCATGGGCGGAGACATTACAAACCTCAAGGTCAGCGACCCGGCCGCGACCCGCGAACCCTTCACCATGTCTTACGACGTTTCACGGGTGAACTTTCTCGACTGGTCGAAGAAGAAAACGGAAATGTTGTTGCCTCTGTCGCAATTCAGTCTGCCTGATGCCGTCGACGATGACACAGGCCCCGACGCCGAGCCCCTGAAGCTCGGGCCCAAAGCCGAATACAGTTACTCGATCAAGCTGGAATTGCCCGCCAAATACTCCGCTCACATCCCGATTCCTTTTACCTTGAAGCGTGACTACGCGGAATATGAAGCAACGTACAAATTGGAGGGCAACATTTTCACTGCGGGTCGCAAGCTGGTTCTACGCCAGGACGAACTTGCTGCGGAACGAACTTCAGACTATGAAGCTTTTCGCCGCGCGGTCAATGCCGACCTGACCCAGCAATTGTCAGTAGAAACCGCAAGCGCAGGAGCGGCTGTGCCTCCCGCTGACATGAAGGCCGATGAGCTTGTCGAGAGCGGCCGCGCCGCCATGAATAGCGGCAACTTTCCCGTGGCAATCGCTCTGCTGAAGAGGGCCACGGAAATCGATCCCAAAAGCAAGACCGCGTGGAATTATCTTGGCCTTGCCTATTTGGCTGTCCGCGACAACGATGCGTCCATCGCTGCAACGCGCAAACAGATTGAAGTCAATCCCTATGACGAGTTCGCTTACAACAATCTGGGACGCGCTTATTGGCAAGACCGCAAATACGCCGAAGCCGTAACGGCATTCAACAAGCAACTGGAAATCAGTCCTCTCGACAAATTCGCCCACGCCAATCTGGGAGCGATGTATGCGGAGTGGCACAAGTACGCCGAAGCTGCTCCGGAACTCGAGAAAGCGGCATCGCTCACGCCCGACAATCCGGAACTGCAAGTGGCTCTTGGCGACGCTTACCTGAACCTTGGTCAGGACGATAAGGCACTGGCCGCGTTCGACCGGGCGGTCGAGCTTTCTGCCACACCGCTGATCTGGAACAACATTGCCTATCAGCTCTCGCTGAAAAAAGCGCACCTTGAGCGCGCCCAGCAGTATGCCGAATCAGCCGTCTCCGCCACAGCCGTCGGGTTGCGGAACATTTCGCTCGACAATCTGAGCCAGCAGCAACTGCCTCTGGTCCCCTCGCTTGTCGCTTACTGGGACACTCTGGGATGGGTTTATTTCACGGAAGGCAATCTAGATAAAGCGGAGAAGTACGTTTCCGCAGCATGGGCTTTAGGACAGCACGGCGAAGTGGGCGACCATCTGGGACAAATTTACGAAAAGAACGGTGACAAGGCCCGCGCTCGGCAGACATATGAGTTGTCACTGCAAGGCTTGCGTCCCATTTCGGAGACGCGCGAGCGGCTGGCCGCGCTCACGAGTAAGAGTGGGGATACTTTCTCAGTCGCACCCAAAGACGGTCTGCAGGAATTGCGTACCATCCATCTAGGCAAAGCCAAAGAAACGGGCAATGCGGAGTTCTTTATTCTGCTCAGCAGCGGAAGCGGCGCCAAGGCCGCCGTTGAAGGCGTGAAGTTCATCAGCGGAGACGAAAAGTTGAAGAATTTCACTGAAGCGCTTCGCACCGCCGACTACCACGTCGCCTTCCCCGACGACACTCCCGTGAAGATTCTTCGCCGCGGAAATCTCTCCTGCTCGACAACGACGGGAGAATGCACGTTTGTGCTGATGCTGCCAGACGATGTGAGAACGGTGGACTGAGCTAAGCCGGTTCGACCCGCGGTTTGCGCTTGTGCCACTCCGTCGCTTGTTCGTATGCGAAAGCTAGGCGCAGCACAAGGTCCTCTCTCCAATGTGGTCCTGCGATTTGCAGCCCGATCGGCAAACCAGCTTTCGTGAAGCCGCAGGGCACCGAGATCGCCGGCAATCCCCACACATTGAAAGGGCGCGTATTGCGCAGCAATTTCAACTCCGCTGGCCTCAACGCGTCGGGACTCGTCTTCAGGTCTTGAATGACGGGCGCTGACGTCGGAGTGGTAGGAGTGACGATCAAATCCACATTCGCGAAAACGCCGACGATATTCCGCCGTGCTTCTGCCAGTTCGCGCAGCCGTTGAATATACTCCGCCGTCGAAACATTTTCGCCCGAACGGATTCTCCGGAGTGTTTCAGCCTGAAAAAGCTCCGGCGTCTTGGCAACATGTTCCTGGTGATAGGTATACGATTCCGCAGCTTGTAGCTTGCGGTCGGTGGGAACTTTGAGCTCAATTTCCCGAACCTCAGACACCAAAGTTTTGATCACAACGACAGCTTTTTCCACCGCAGCGGCTGTTTCCGGATCAAGATCGTCAAAAAAATGAGCGCGTGCAATGCCGATCCGCAGCGGTTTGGCGCTCTCTTTCACGGCAGAAGAGTAATCGCCCACCAGAACATCGCATGAAGTAACGTCGTCGGCATCGTAGCCCGCAATCGCCTGCAGCATGATCGCAGCGTCTGCCACCGACGCAGTAAGAGGCCCGATGTGATCAAGCGACGACGACAATGGAATTATTCCTCGACTGGAAACGCGGCCATAGGTTGGCTTAAGCCCTACGCAGCCACACAGAGATGCCGGCTCGCGAATCGATCCCGCAGTGTCAGTGCCGATTGCCGCATAACAAAGACCCGTAGCGACTGCCGCCGCTGAGCCTCCCGATGAGCCTCCGGCGATTCGGCTCAAATCCCACGGATTGTGAACTTCGCCAAAGTAGCTGACCAGCGAACTGCCGCCGTAAGCAAATTCATGCAAATTGTTCTTTCCGACAATCACAGCTCCGGTTTCCTTCAGCTTCCGCACAACCTCAGCATCGGCGTTGGGAACGCGATCCTTGTGCAGGGCGCTGCCACTCGTCGTGCGCACTCTCGCGGTATCGATCAGATCCTTCAGTGCGATGGGAACTCCATGCAGAGGCCCACGCCACTGGCCTGCGGCGATTTCAGTTTCCACCGTGTGCGCAGCTCTCATGGCGGCCTCACCTGTCACTGTTATGAAGGCTCCCAGACTTGGACTCAATCGCTCGATGCGATCGAGAACAGTTCGAGTAATTTCGACCGGCGAAATTTTCTTGGTTCGCAAACTCTGGGAAAGTTCAAGAATGGAGTCAGGAATAGATGCGGGTGTCATGGAGAGATTCAATTGTAGAGGAGCAGAACAGCTTGAGAGTGATGCGATTGAGCCGCCGGATTGGATAGTCTTCGCGACTGTCCAACTCAGATCCCACGCGCCAATTCCTGTCCCAGGACAGCCGGGTTGCTGGCAAACGACAATCCAGTCTCCACGTCGACAATCCGTTCCTGAACCAGCCGGGCAATTTCTCCGTCAAAGTGTTGCATACCTTCGGGTGCGGCGGCCTTGATTGCATCGAGCAGCGTTTTGTCTTCGCGTTCTCCCTGCTCAATGCATTCGCGGGTGCGGGGGCTGGCTTTGAGAACTTCAACCACCGGGACCCGGCCGCTGCGGTCGGGCTTGGGAACCAGGCGCTGGCAGATGATATAGCGAAAAGATTTGGCGAACCGGTGGCGTACCGACTGCTGCTCCGCTGCACTGAACGAGCCCACAATTCGCTCTACCGTTTTTGCCGCGTCCATGGTGTTCAGGCTGGAAAATACCAGGTGGCCAGTCTCCGCCGCTTCGAGCACAATCTCAATGGTTTCGCGGTCACGCATCTCGCCGACCAGAATAACTTTCGGCGCCTGCCGCAACGCAGAACGCAGAGCATGTGCGAAGCTGGGCGTATCGCTGTGTAACTCGCGCTGGTGAATGGTCGAGCACTTGTGGCTGTGCAGAAACTCGATCGGGTCTTCAATCGTGATGATGTGATAGTACTTTTCGCGGTTGATGCAATCGAGCAATACAGCCAAGGTCGAGGACTTGCCTGATCCCGCGGGCCCAGTCACTAGCACGATCCCATCGCGCAGCTTCGCCACATCGGCCAATTGCGGAGGCAAGCGTAAAGTCGTGAAATCAGGAATCGACGTCGGAATGACTCGCATTACCACGGCGCAACTTCCCCGCTGGATGAAAACATTCACGCGGAAGCGCGCCATGCCCGGTAATCCATAGGAAATGTCGCAGGCTCCGTGCTCGCGCAGGCTGGTAATCGCCTGCTTATTGTCTCCGATTAGGTCGACTGCGATCTGACGCGTGTCATCTGCGTTGAGCTGGGTCAGGCCCGGCACCTGTACCGGAATAAGCTGCCCGTAAACCTGCACTTGCGGTGGGCGTCCGGGAGAAAAAATCAGGTCGCTGATTTTGTCGGCGGCGCGAAGCATCGCGGTGAGCAGCGCCGGAGTTGCGGCCCTGCCGGTTCCGGAAAAACCTTCTAACACAATCGAAATTGGAGCAATGCCAGGCGCCGACATGGGATCCTCTGCACTTCGGAATCACACACAACACAGGTCGGGAGAGAACTAGAAGTAACTTCAGGTTTGATTTAGGGTGGCTTAACTGTACCGCGCCCGCCGCCAAAACCGAAGGACAGCAAGTGCATAGCCCTTGGTAATGCCGAAAAATAATCGCCGCTGATTCTAAAGCGCTCCCCCCACGCGCAATCCGAGAATTCAGCCGTCCTTTTTGATGTAAGGGCTCGCCACGTTGAAGAGGGAGTGGATTTGAGACAAGCGAAAAGGGCGGCTTTGCCGCCCTCTTGGCAGATCGAACGACGTTTGGAGATCCCTATTTCTTGGCGGGCGTCTTCTTCTTGTTACCGAAGCTGGTCTCTACCGACGCGCCTATGCTGGCCAGCATCTGCTTCGCAGCGTCAGCGTAGGTGCCCGTGGGTTGCAGTTCGAGATATTTCTGAAACGCTGGCGCTGTGCCTTCGGGCGCCACCATCTTGTCGCCCTGCAGTGTAGCTTTTCCGATAAGGTTGACGCCCTTCCAATAGTAAGCATCCGCTCGGTTCGGATCAGCCGCAATTACTTTGTCAAAAGCCACGATGGCATCATCCACCTTCCCGGCATTGGTGAGAACCGCTCCCGTATTGAAGTAATACTGGCCGGCGGCGGTGGGATCGGTTTGTGCAGCCAGCGCGTAGGTCTTCACCGCATCGTCGGTTTTGCCCGCCTTGGCATAGGCTTCGGCAAGGTTGTTGTAATAGGCGGCCAAAGTTTTAGCGGCTGCGGCAGGATCTTTTTCCGGCGGCGCCGCCTGTTTGAGCTGCACGGCTTTTTGGTACGCGTCGACTGCGGAATTCAATCGCTTCTGCTTTTCCGCAGGGTCGGTCTGTTTGTTCGCAGAGAGGCGGTTGGCATCGCCCAGTTTGAACCATATCAGGTCGCGGCCGGCATCGATTTGATTCGCGTCATTCAGGGCAGTGATCGCCGTGTCGTAATCTCCTGCTTGTATGGCGGCATTCGCTGCCGCCAGTTTCTCATTCAACTGCTTGACGGTGCTGCCCTCTTTCTTCTGCTTTTCCTGCTGCTCTTGTTGCTGCTTTATTTGCTCGGGAGTCAGTCCTTTACCCTTGGCCGTGTCCTCCGCTTCCTGCTTGAGATTGAAATCCAGAGAGTTCTCATCGAGCTTGACCTGGAATTTATTGAAGTGAAAACTCTCTTTGTTGGCTTTCGCGTCGTTGGCAGTAGCGTACAAAGTCACCAAATAGGTGCCGGGTGTAATTCCCAACGAGAAGTACTCACCCTTCTTGTTGGTCTTGAGGGTATACTTCTGTCCGTTGTCCAGGTTCGCGTAAACCACCACGCCGTCGGCAATGGGATTTCCTTGCGCGTCCTTGCACACGCCCTTCACCGATCCCGAGGCTCCCTGGGCGAAAACCGGAGGCACAGCTAAACTCAATAGCAGGATCGCAATTCCAACAACTGCCAGTTTCTTCATTTTGCCTCCCGGCAAAGCTTGAAATTTGATTGCTGATTCTTGATTGTTGGTTGTTGACTAAAACCGAAGAATCCGGCTTCTCTCAGTCGACAATCAAAAATCAGCAATCAACAATTCCTATCTTCGTGCATACGGAATCGGATCTTGCGCTCCCACTTCCTCGAACGCGCGCAAGCGCAGCACGCAACTATCGCACACTCCGCACGCCGCGTCCTCGCGGCTATAGCATGACCAAGTTAAATCGAAGGGGGCGTCCAATTCAAGGCCAAGACGCACGATCTCGGCTTTACGCATCGCAATCAGCGGCGTGACGACTTCTATCTGTCCATCCTTCGTGCCCGCTTTCACCACTTCATTGAAAGCACGGTAGTAAGCCGGACGGCAATCGGGATATCCGGAGCTATCAGGTTCCACCGCGCCAATGTACACCTTTTCCGCTCCCAGCACTTCCGCCCAGCTCACAGCCACGGCAAGAAAGTGAGCGTTGCGAAAGGGAACGTAGGTTACGGGAACGCCGGTTCCCGCGGCTCCAGATTGAGGGACGGGAATGCCTTGATCTGTGAGCGCTGAGCCGCCGATCGCGCGAAGGGCCTCATTACGTATGATGAGTTGACTGCGAATGTTTAACCGTTCGCAAATAGCGTCGAACGCCCGGCGCTCGCGCTCTTCCGTACGCTGCCCATAACTGACGTGTACCGCCGCTGCGTCATAGTCGCGAACCGCCAGCGCCGCACACACACAAGAATCCATGCCGCCACTGAGCAACACGACAGCGCGGGATTTCTTTGCCTGGGTCATTTTGCGTAAGCATCAACGGCTGGGCCGCCTTCACACTCCCTTGACCGCCGGATCCCAGATGAACTTGTGCAACTGCAGGCTGAGCCGCGCGGGTACAGAGTCGGCCAGCATCCACTCTGCCAACTGCTGCGGATTGAGGAGGCAGTGCGAACTGTCGCGCGCGCCCGTCGCATCCTTCCGGAACGCGGGCGAGAATAGCACCGCATTCACGCGCTCCGCCAAACCATGTTGCACGGTGAAGTCGCGCGCGAATTCGTAGTCCTTCCGGCTGCTAATCACGAACTTGATTTCATCCTGCTGAGTCAGGGTTTCGAGGTTGTCGCAGCAGAACGTGTCCGCTTCGCCCGAGTCTGGGCACTTCACGTCAACAATCTTTACGACTGCCGCGGGTACCCTTGCCAGTGGGCGCTCTCCGCTGGTCTCAAGCAGAACGCGATAGCCAACCTGCAGGAACTGATCCATGAACGGAACTACTTCCCGCTCCTGCAACATAGGCTCGCCCCCGGTAATTTCCACCAGCCCGCCATCCGGACTGAGCCGTCGCACTTCATCGGCGACCTGATCGACGGTCATCTTCCGTCCGCCCGTGAACGTATATTCGCTGTCGCACCAAGAACACCGTAGATTGCATCCAGTCAGGCGCACAAAAACGCACGGCAGCCCCGCATAAGTGGACTCGCCCTGTATCGATTTGTAGATTTCGGTAATCTGCATCTATGGTAGCGTCGGCGTCTCGCCGGTCCAGTCGTGGATAAACAACCGCGCCAGCCGCCGGACTGCCGCGCTACGACTCGGAATATTTCGCCGTGGTCGTGTCAGTCTCGAACACAGTCACATCTTTCACCCATACGCGGCCATTGGTGACACTCTGCAAACGTCCGTTCGATTCATCATAAAAATACTTCGCCAGATTTTCCGCCGAAGGATTAATCACGGTAAACGGCTCAATCTCATTGATCATCTGATGATCCAGGGGCTCAATGACGTGCCGCATCACTTCGCGCAAATCTTTGAAATCGACCAGCAGGCCAGCCTTGTCCAGCTCCGCGCCGGCCAGCGTCACCCGAATCTTGTAGTTGTGCCCGTGCGGATTCTCGCACTTGCCCTTATAGTTGCGCAGGTAATGGCCTGCGGCAAATGTGTCTTCCACGGTCACTTCAAACATTGATTTCCCCGGTGCGCTTCCACTTGAATCCCCGCAAAGCGCGCATTTTGTTGAGAGTATTTATTGTATCGCGGATGCCCCGCCCATCCCGCTTGACGATCCTCGCCGCGCGAATGTAGTTTCCTATTCGACTCTTTAAGGAGATTGCTCATGCGCTGTCATCTTCCTCTTCATTTATTCCTTGTCATTTTTTCGATCGCCCCCTGCATTGTCGCCCAGGACACGCCGGACTACGACGTCAAGGAGCATTACACGAAGTACGAATACCGCATCCCCATGCGCGACGGCGTACACCTGTTCACCTCGTTATATGTGCCGAAGGACAGCTCCAAGTCCTATCCATTCCTGATCAACCGGACGCCTTACAGCGTCGGTCCGTATGGGGTGGACTTCTATCGCACACAGCTTGGCCCGTCGTCTGACTTCGACAAGGCTGGATATATCTTCGTCATGCAGGATGTTCGCGGGCGCTACATGTCGGAAGGAACATTTGTCGAGATGCGTCCGCACATCGACAACAAGAAATCCAAGCAGGATGTGGACGACGCCAGCGATCTCTACGACACCATCGACTGGCTGCTCAAGAACGTTCCCAACAATAACGGCAACGCCGGCATTTGGGGCATCTCTTATCCCGGATTCTTTACTTCGGCCAGCATCATCGACTCGCATCCCGCGCTCAAGGCAGCGTCACCACAAGCGCCTATGACGGATCTCTTCATGGGCGACGATGCCTACCACGGCGGCGCATTCATGCTCGCTGCCAACTTCGGCTTCTATAGCTCTTTCAAGCCGCAGGAAAATCCCCAGCTTCCGCCGAAAACTCCCGCGCCCTTCGACTGGGGCACCAAAGATGCCTACGAGTTCTACTTGAACGCAGGACCAACTGGCAATCTCTCCAAATTACTCGACGGCAAAAGCGCTCTGTTTGATGACCAACTCCATCACGATACCTACGACGACTACTGGAAGGCCCGCAATCTCGCGCCGCACATGAAGAACATTCACTGCGCCGTGCTCACCGTGGGAGGATGGTTTGACGCCGAAGATCTGCAAGGTCCGTTCTCAACTTTTCATGCCATCGACAAGAACAATTCCGGAATCTTCAACGCGTTAGTCGTCGGCCCCTGGGTTCACGGAGGATGGGGCCGCTACGAAGGCGAACACCTGGGTCGCGTGGAGTTTGCTGCCAACACCGGCGATTTCTACCGCAAGAACATCCTCTTTCCCTTCTTCGAGCAATATCTGAAAGGCAATGCCGATGCCAAGTTCCCGAAAGCGTACGTCTTTGAAACCGGAACCAATGTATGGAGACGCTACTCCGCGTGGCCTCCGAAAGAGGCGGAGCGCAAGACTCTCTACTTCCACGCTGGCGGCGGGCTTTCCTTCGATCCGCCTGCCGCGGACTCGGCATCATTCGACGAATATGTGAGCGATCCGGCCAAGCCTGTGCCTTTCGTGAATTACGCGGCATTGAATGTTCCGCAGGAATACATGCTCTCCGACCAACGCTTCGCTGACAGCCGGACCGATGTTCTGGTGTATGAGACGCCAGTGCTCGAGGAAGACGTCACGATTGCCGGTCCGATCTCTCCGCGGTTATTCGTCTCTACGTCCGGCACCGATTCCGACTGGGACGTGAAATTGATCGATGTCTACCCACCGGATTATCCCGACAGCAAGGCTGATGCGCCCAAGCCGGACGAGAAACCCAAACCAAGAACTGACGTGCCTCCGCCGCCATTCGCCATGGGTGGATATCAGCAACTCGTCCGCGGCGAACCCTTCCGCGGAAAATTCCGTCACAGTTTCGAAAAACCCGAGCCCTTCACTCCCGGCAAGGTCGAAGAACTCAATTACGCTTTCCAGGACGTAAACCACACCTTCCGCCGTGGGCATCGCATCATGGTGCAGATTCAGAGTTCCTGGTTCCCTCTGACCGACCGCAACCCGCAAACCTTCGTGGACATTCCCAACGCCAAGCCCTCGGATTTCGTGAAAGCCACCGAGCGCGTGTATCACACGAAAGAGCAGCCATCGGGAATCGGCGTGGGAGTGCTAGTGGGCGCGGAACAGTCAGAAGAGCAGAAATAAAATAATCGTAAGAGAATTCAATGCAGTACTGCATTGAATTTAACGAATGCCGATTACTAATTCTAGAGGACATGTCTTGCCACGGATTGACTCAAAGGGAAGAGTTACCATTCCAGCGAAGATTCGGGCTGCACTCAAACTTCAACCCGGAGATCGCATAGATTTCCTCGAAATGGAGAAGGGCCGTTTCGATCTTTCCGATCACAAGGAGTGTGCTGGAGCTGAAAGGGATGTTCGGTAAACGAACAAAGGCTATTTCCACCAAAGAAATGAGTCCGTCGAGCAGCCGTTCGAGACGAAAAAGACGCTAGAGGCTATTTCATAAATGTGTTAGGGAAGGGCACGACGTTCAGTCGTGCCGTACAGAACCATATAGAACGCCCGGCTTTAGCCTCTGGGGTACTCGCGGCTTATTTCTTCTGTTCCTTTGTTGGAGGGCTTCTAAGAGTTTATTTGCAAAGAGTTCATCACACATTCGCTCCGAAAAACTCTTCGACCACCCGCAAATCTGTGGTCTTCTTATAATTCGGCAGGCTCTCGATAAACACGCGCCCGTATTGTTTCTTCAGAATTCGATTGTCGAGTAGCACAAGCAATCCACGGTCATGCAGCGAGCGAATCAGACGCCCGAAGCCTTGTTTCAGCGTGATCACCGCGGCCGGCACCTGATACTGAAAAAATGCATTGCCGCCATCGGCGCCGATGGCTTTTACACGCGCGGCAACGACCGGATCGCTGGGCACGGCAAACGGCAGCCGGTCGATAATCACGCAGCTGAGTTGTTCACCTTGCACATCCACTCCTTGCCAGAACGATGACGTCGCAAATAACACCGCATTCGGCGTGAGCCGGAACTCGTCGAGTAGCGCGCTTTTTGGCGCGTCGCCTTGCTTAAGAAGAGGAAACTGCACTTCGCCGAGCAAGCGTTGATAGATTTCATTCATCTGCGCGTAGCTGGTAAACAGCACGAACGCGCGCCCGCGCGTGATCTCCAGCAGCGTGCGAATACGCTCTGCTGCCTTCGATACGAACTGGGGCGCGCGCGTATCGGGAAGATCGGGTGGCACGTAGAACAGAGCCTGCGATTCGTAATCGAAATGTGAAGGCAGCACAACTTCGCGCGCGTGTTCCATCCCCAGCCGCTGACGGATATATTCAAATCCTCCTCCGACCGCCAGCGTGGCCGACGTCAGCACTGCGCATTCGAGTTTCGACCACAGGCATTCGCGCAGAATGGGGCCAACATCGATCGGAGTGGCTTGCAGAAAAACGTTCTGCCTTCCCGAGTACGGTTCTTTTGTCTTCTCAGCCTCTCGGCGTCTCGGCGATGAAAATGTTTTTCCCCGTCGCTCAATCCAGAACACCGTATTGCGATCTTCCGATTCCATGGCGAACTGAAGTTGTACCTGCAACTCCTGCGCCCGCCGCGCGAAGTTGAAAACCTCTTCCGGCTTCTGCAGCAAGTTTTCCAATTCGCCGGCCACGCGCATTAACGCCTGGTTGAGGGCTAGAAACTCATCTCCATTCTCTTCCAGAAATTCGCGCCGGTTTTCGAAAGAGAATCGGCCGTCTCCCGGCGGCAACAGAGAGAAGAAAAACTGCGAGCGCTCGCGCAGGCTGCCAATCGCTCCCGACAACGACGCCGACATCATGCGATTGTGCTGCATCGACGATTCCACGTCGCGCGCCAAGTCGTCCATGCGCAGGTTGCTCACCGAGATGCCGAAATAATTTCCTGCGACATCTTCCAGTTCATGAGCTTCGTCAAAGATCACCGCCGCCGCTTCCGGCAGGATCCCCGCATCCGGTGCCCCATCCGCTTGCAACTTGATGGCAAGATCGGCAAAGAACAAGTGATGGTTGACGATGATGATGTCGCTCTCCATCGCCCGCCGCCGCATTTCGGTGATAAAGCAGCGCTCGAACTCGCTGCACTTTTGCCCGGTACAGGTATCGGCGCGAGCGTCGAGTTTGTGCCAGAGCGCGCTGGCCTCAGGGAGTTCGGCAAGTTCTGCACGATCGCCGGTCTGCGTGTTCTTTTCCCACGCCGCGAGCGCACGATACTGCTCAATTTCTTCCAGGCCGCTGAGAACAGGCTGGTCAGTCAGATCGTAGAGTTTCTTGCGGCACAAATAATTGTTGCGTCCCTTCATGTAGCAGACGGAAAGCTTGTGCGAGCCTCCGCCATCAGCCGCGCCAAACAGTGCCTGCTCCAGAAACGGAACATCTTTGTAGAAAAGTTGCTCCTGCAAGTTCTTCGTTCCGGTCGAGATGATCACGCGTTTGCCCGAACGAATCACAGGCAAGAGATAGGCCAAGGTCTTACCCGTGCCAGTGCCTGCTTCGACAATCAAATGCCGCTTTTCTTCCAGAGCCTGTTCAACCGCCTGCGCCATTTGCAGCTGTCCTCGCCGAAATTCGTAAGCGGGATGTGTATGAGAGAGAACTCCACCCGGAGCAAAAAACTGGTAGAGCGATGCGTCCTTTCCGCTCGGCGCGGGTCGCGAAGGCGTTACTGCGGACGCGGGCTGGGAACTTAAAGCCACAAGAGTCTCTATAATAGCTGCACGGTCCACGCTGGCGCATTCAAGCTGGCGCTCGGCTAGGACGGCCGAGGGCGGCTGTCCCCACACAGGCAACTCATCTTGACCCGACTCATCGACTCAACCCATTGACCCAACCCACTTACAACTCGACCAGCACTCTCGCTACTACCGCAGCCGGCGTTGCAACGCTCGCCATTGTGGGCCGACCAAACGTTGGTAAGTCCACACTGTTCAATCGTATCGTGGGCTCGCGCCGCGCGATTGTCGGCGATGAACCGGGCATTACTCGCGACCGGCTCTACGGCGACGCCGAATGGCGCGGACGACATCTGCGCATCGTCGACACCGGAGGCATTCTGCCGGAAGAAAAAGATTTCATACCTTCGGAAATCTTCAGGCAGGCTCGCGTTGCTCTCGACGAAGCCGCCGCGATCGTCCTGGTGGTTGACGGACGTACTGAATTGACCGCTCCAGACCTTGAACTTGTGCGGCTGCTGCGCAAGACCGGCCGCCCGCTTTTTCTCGCCGTCAACAAAGTGGATTCCGAAAAGCAGTCTTCGCTGGTGGACGATTTCCATGATCTGGGGATCAAAGGAATGTTTCCGGTTTCGGCCGAGCATGGACGCGGGGTAGACGATCTGCTAGATGCGGTGCTGGAAGTCTTGCCGCCGCCAGCGAAGGTCTTAACCACAGAGGACACAGAGAGCACAGAGGAATTGGAAAGTGACGAAGTAGTTGAATCGGAAGACCGATCGGAAGAAAGCGAAGCTGCTCATGAAACCAAAGTCGCGATCATTGGCCATCCGAATGTGGGCAAATCCACACTGCTGAATGCGCTGACCGCGTCCGATCGCGCAATTGTTTCGCCCATCCCAGGCACGACGCGCGACGCGGTCGATGAAATCGTCGAGCATCGCGGACGTATCTTCCGCTTCATTGATACCGCAGGCATTCGCCGCAAAGGCAAGACGCACCTCATGGCAGAAAAGCTTTCAGTAGTGATGGCGCGAAAGCATCTGGAAGCCGCCGACATCGCGCTGCTGGTCATCGACGCGACCGAAGGCGTGAACCAGCTCGATGCTTCGATCGCCGGCTATGCCCACGAGAGCGGACGGTCCGTGATTATCGTCGTCAACAAATGGGACCTCGTCACGAACGGCCCGAAGAAAGACGTGCGTCCGACGAAGGCATCGCGCATGCGTGAAAGCAGGCGGCCCGGCGACCGCGACGCTTACGAACAGCGCTTGCGCTATGACCTTAAATTTCTTAACTACGCCCCCATCGTTTTCATCTCCGCCAACACGGGCAAGGGAGTGGAAAGAGTCTTCCCATTGATTGAGAAGGTCGCGACCGAGCGCCGCAAGCGCATCTCGACCTCGCAGATGAATCGCTTCATCGAGCGTGTAGACTTCGAGCGCGCGTCAGTTCCCATGCGCTCGCGGGTGAAGATCCTCTACATGACACAGGCCGCGGTCGCTCCGCCCACGTTTGTGCTCTTCACCAACCGCGCCGTGAAGCTGCACTTTTCGTATCAACGCTTTTTGGAGAACCAGATCCGCGACGCCTTCGGGTTTGTAGGCACCCCTATCTGGATCAAGACCCGGGCAAGGGATTAGATCTGGCAGATTATGCTTTACCGACCCGAGCGTTATGATGGGGGTCGGTTTCTTGCGCCACCCCCAGGAGGACCCGTGTGCCGCCCGATCAAACGGTGATTATCAAACAGATTGATGCGCTTCTCACGCAATGCGATCTTCTCAAGGCAGGTTCCAGGCACTACGATCTTTCGGACCTGAGAACCGAGGAAGTTAGCCGAGCCGTGAACCTCTTATTTGCGGCGATTGAACGGTTGGCGCCTCCGGGCAGTCGCTACGCGAAGAATGCCGGAGCTTACGAGGGAGCATTGGGCGGAAACATCGGTGATGCGTTTGCTCCCCTCGTCGGGATTCTCCGCGCCTTGCGGGACGATTATGTCTCGGGAAACTTACAGTCGGTCGTGGAGTTAATTCATGCGGATGTTTTCGCCGACTTCCTCGAGATGGCCGACTATCTGCTCCAACAAGGATACAAGGATGCAGCAGCGGTCATTACTGGCTCTGTGCTGGAGGAACATTTACGCCAACTCTGCCAGAAAACCGGCATAGTCATCACGCAAAGCGGCGGAGCGCCGAAGAAGGCGGATACGCTGAACTCCGATCTTGCCGCAGCAGCTGTATGTTCAAAACTTGATCAAAAGAGCGTGACCGCTTGGCTGGACCTGCGCAACAAGGCAGCTCACGGCCAATATGCCGACTACACGAAAGAACAGGTCGCATTAACCTTGCAGGGTGTGCGGGACTTCATCTCCCGTCATCCCGCGTAGTTTTGGCCTTCACTCTTTATGGCAGCATCGACTGATAACAAGAGAGCGATCATTATCACCGGCGCGAGCCGGGGAATTGGAGCCGCCAGTGCCCGTTTGCTCGGCATGCAGGGTTATGCAGTGGTTGTGAATTTTGTGAAGAATGAGACGGCGGCGTCGGTGGTTGTCCGCGATATCGTTTCAAGTGGAGGAAAAGCTGTCGCCATTCGCGCGGATGTGACGCAGGAGTCGGAGATTCTTCGTCTCTTCGAGACGTCAGACCGCGAATTCGGAGCGCTCGGGGGCCTGGTGAACAATGCCGCCATCACTGGAGGCTTCGCCCGCGTTCAGGAGCTTTGCTCCAAAACTGTTGAGGATGTCTTTGCACTCAATGTGACGGGAGCAATGCTTTGCGCGCGGGAAGCTGTTCGTCGTATGTCGACCGGTAGCGGCGGATCAGGCGGCTCTATCGTGAACATTTCTTCGATCGCGGCCCGGACTGGCGCTGCCGGGGAATGGGTTCACTACGCTGCGTCGAAGGGAGCCATTAATAGTTTCACGGTTGGCCTGGCACGCGAGGTGGCGACTCAAGGCATTCGCGTGAATGCCGTCGCGCCGGGATTGATCGAAACGGATTTGCACGCTGACAATGGCGCGCCGGATCGCTTGCGGCGTTTGCAGTCTTCGATTCCAATGGGCCGCCCCGGCACCGCCGGGGAAGTAGCAGAAGCCGTGTCCTGGCTGCTTTCACCGGCCGCGTCTTACGTTACAGGAAGCATTCTGGAAATCGGCGGTGGGAGGTGAGCCATGCGGTGCGATCGTGTAATCTTTATCGCCATCATAAGGAATTTCGATTGGACTTCGCCGCAGTTAACTCCTAAAGTGATGCAAATACGGCAAACTCTGATTCATTCACCCGGAAGTTCAAGGAACACTCCCGTAACGCCAGATGTGTTCTTCGCAAGGTAAAATTCTCTCTCACCCCTTAAAATGAAGTATCCAGCAGGTTTGCCGATCAAGGCTGTATGTGGTGTTCGCTGCAGGAGGCAGTTTACCGATTGGATCGAGACAAAAGCGTAGTTGAGGAAGTCGAGCCGAGCACGATGCCCCGCGGCGCCAGCACCGTGCTTACGCTGGACGAGATCGCGAACCTGGCGGCAATTGGCGGAGAGCCAGAAGAGACGCTGATGAATGTGGTGGCGCTGATTGCCAGTCGATTCGCCACTGAAGTCTGCTCTGCATATCTGCTTGAGCCCGACCGCGCCAACCTTGTGCTGGCCGCGACGCTCGGCCTCCGCCGCGAATGCATCGGCAACCTGCGCATGGGAGTTCATGAGGGTCTGGCCGGATTGGTGGCGGAACAAGTGCGGCCAGTAGCCGTCGAGCAGGTGAAGAATCATCCGCGCTTCAAATATTTCAAAGAGGCGGGAGAAGACGACTATCAATCGTTTCTGGGAGTGCCCCTGATCGATCGGGGAGTTCTGCAAGGCGTGCTTGTCGTGCAGACGATCAAAGCCCGCATCTTCACCGACGAAGAGATTAAAATGCTGACGGCTGCGGCCACCCAGGTGGCTCCCGTGGTCAGCGAGGCGCGCACCCTCGACCGCTTCATCGCGCCGATTCAGGAACGCTTCTGGACCGTGGCCCGCAATCTTTGGTGGAGTTGGGATCACGATTCCTCCAGCATGTTTTTCGATCTTGATCCGGCGCGCTGGGCCGAGCTGAATCATAATCCGGTTTCGTTGCTGGGAGAATTTCCGCTGGCCAAGCTGGAAACCCGCGCCACGGAATTGGTGTTGCACAGTCGCATCAACTACGCCTATCGCCGCTTGCGCGAATATCTGGAAGCAGATAGAACCTGGGGCGCCCGGCATGCCGGCGTTCTGCGGCCGCGTCCGGTTGCGTATTTTTCCGCCGAATTCGGATTGCACGAATCGCTGCCCGTCTATTCGGGCGGCTTGGGAGTGTTGGCCGGCGATCACATCAAAAGCGCTTCCGACCTGGATATTCCTCTGATCGGTATCGGCTTGTTTTACGGCCAGGGATATTTCCGGCAGCGGCTCGATGCCAGCGGCTGGCAACAGGAAGAGTATCTCGACACCGACGTGAATCAGATGCCGATGGAAACGGCGATTGGGACCGACGGCCGGCCCGTGGTGGTACAGATTGATACCCGCAAGGGATGCATCCGGGCCAAGGTTTGGCGGGTGAAAGTCGGCCGCCGCGATCTGCTGCTGCTTGATGCCGATGTGGAAGGCAATGCCATCGAAGACCGCGAAATGGCTTCCCGCCTGTACGGAGGAGATTTGCGCATCCGCATCCGCCAGGAGTTGTTGCTCGGAGTAGGCGGCCTGCGCGCTTTGCGTGCCCTGGGGATTGCGCCGGGGGTGCTGCACTTGAACGAAGGCCATAGCGCCTTCGCCGTGCTGGAAGCAGTTCGCATGCGCATGGAAGACGAGGGCATTGGATTTGACGCGGCGGTGCCGCGAGTTTCCAGGGAAGTAGTGTTCACGACGCACACTCCCGTTCCGGCAGGGCACGATCGCTTTGATGCAGCGCTGGTGGAAGAACATCTCGGACCTCTGCGCGAAGCGCTGCACCTTTCGCAGGAAACTTTTCTTGGACTGGGCCGCGAGCATTCCGGCAACACCGAAGAACTCTTCTGCATGACCGTGCTGGCATTGCGAATGTCGCGGCGTGCCAACGCGGTTTCGGCTCTGCACGGCGAGGTTTCCCGCGCCATGTGGACGGGCCTTTCCGATGGGAAGCCGGAAGACGAAGTTCCGATCGGGCACATCACCAACGGAGTTCACGTTCCTTCGTGGCTTGCGCCGCAGATGTTTCGCCTCTATGACCGCCATTTGGGAGCGGGCTGGCAGCAACGCAGCAGCGAAGCGAAGATTTGGGAAGGGATTGAGAGCGTCGACGACGGCGAGCTTTGGGAAACTCACCTGATCCTGAAATCGCGTCTGCTGGAGTTTGTGCGGCGTCGTGCCGTGGAACAAGCCGAACGCCGGATAGAACCACGCGAGGAAATACAGCGACTGGAGCGCGTGCTGAGTCCTGATGCGCTGACTATCGGGTTTGCTCGCCGCTTTGCCACTTACAAGCGCGCCAACCTGATCCTGAAAGACATCGAGATGCTGGCCTCAATGGTTAACGACCCCAAACGGCCGGTGCAATTTGTTTTTGCCGGCAAGGCACATCCGCTCGACGAGCCAGGTAAGAGGGTGTTGCAGCAGATCGCCAACCTGATGCGAGATTCGCAGTTTTCCGACAAGTTCGTCTTTGTCGAAGATTACGACATCAATGTCGGGCGCTACCTGGTTCAGGGTGTGGATGTGTGGCTAAACAATCCACGGCGTCCGCTGGAAGCTTCCGGTACCAGCGGACAGAAAGTCGTTCTGAACGGCGGCCTGAACCTTTCGATTCTCGATGGCTGGTGGGCTGAGGCTTACGACGGAATGAACGGTTTCGCCATCGGGACTGGCCGCACGCACTCTAACATGAGCGTTCATGACGACCGCGACGGCGAGAACTTGATGAGAACACTGCGCGAAGAAGTGATCCCACTCTACTATCAGCGCGACCGCGACGGCCTGCCCCGAGGCTGGATCAAGCGCATGAAGCGAACTATCCGCACGCTGGGCTGGCGCTTCAATGCCGACCGCATGGTAATGGACTACACGCTGAAATGCTATGTGCCGGCTGCCGGAGGAACCTCCAGCGACATGCGTTCAAGTTGGTAAGCTGCGCCCATCTTTAAGTCTTCGCGTCTTTCCTTGCAACAATTGCGACCGAAAGTGGTTTAATGTGTGGTCGCAGATTGCGGAAGCGGTTGCAGGAGAAGATGCTCTCAATGAAATCACCTCGTGGCCTGTTTTTCAGGCTTGGATTCTCCATCCTGGCAATAGTCTGTTGTGCCCCGTTCGCTTTCACGCAGTCCTCGGGATCGATTACCGGGACGGTGCGCGACAAAAGCGAAGCCGTTGTCTCGGGCGCCGAAGTCGTGGTGAGCAATACCGCAACGGGCTTGCGGCGGGCCACTGCTTCCAACTCGGACGGCGATTACCTGGTAGCTGCGCTGCCCGCGGGTAACTACAACGTGAGCATCAAGGCCGCGGGCTTTCAAAGCTTTCAAGCCAGGAAGATTGTGCTTCGCGTGGGAACACGCATCAGGGTCGACGCCACACTGCCCGTGGGTGCCGTCACCAGTGAAGTCGTGGTTGAAGGCAACGCGGCGGGAGCGGTGGAAACTCAGTCGTCGGAACTGGCGGGAACCATCACCGGCGAACAGATCAGCCAGCTTCAGCTGAATGGCCGCAACTTCACACAACTCATTACTCTGATTCCCGGAGTCAGCAATCAGACCGGACAGGACGAAGGGACTGTAGGACCGGCCGGCAGCGTTTCTTATGCAATCAACGGCGGGCGAACGGAGTTTAACAACTGGGAGGTGGATGGCGGCGAGACGCTTGATACCGGCAGCAACGCAAACCTGAATATCTATCCGAATGTTGACGCGCTGGCCGAAGTCCGGGTGTTGACTTCAACTTATGGCGCGCAGTATGGCCGGAATGGCGCAGGGACGATCGAGGCCGTAACGAAATCCGGGACGAACCAGTTCCACGGCGAGGCGTTTGAATTTCTGCGCAACCAGCTTTTCAACGCACACAATTATTTCGATCAGCCCGGAACTCCCAAGACTTTTTACAACAAGCAGGATTTCGGCTACACGCTTGGTGGCCCTATCCGCCGAAACAAGATTTTCTTTTTCTGGTCACAGGAATTTCGGCGCGAGAATGAACCCCGCGTTTACAACGGGGTTTACGTCCCGACTGCGGCGGAGCGGGCGGGAGACTTCAGCGATGTGTGTCCGGCGCCGGGAACTCCATTTGTGCGTGAGGGAACCGCGATATCGTTACAGAATGAGGTGGTCAATATCGACTGCCCTGCTTATCAGGTCGATCCCAACGATCCCAACGGTTTTGACGGCTTTCCCAACAATAATCTATCAAGTGTGATCGACCATGCGAACTCTGATCCGCTGGTAGCCAATATTCCGTTGCCGAATTTAGACCACAAACTGTTCGTAACCAAGCCGCAGCCCCTGACTTGGCATGAGGAGTTGTTCAAACTTGACGACAACATCAATTCCAAGTTGCGGGCGAGTTTCCGCTTCGTCCATGATTCGTGGCAGCAGTCGTATCCGTATTCGCCTGGAACGGGCGAGTCGACGTCAGTGCCTGCCATCGGCGGAGTGATCAACGGCCCCGGCATCAGCGTGGTCACGAACCTGAGCGCCACATTCTCTCCCACCCTGCTCAATGAATTCATCTTCAGCTACGCGGCCAATCATCTCCACTTCTACAACACAGGAAGCGCCTGGAAGCGGCCGTCTACTATGACCATGACGGGATTTTTTGAGAATAGCTTCAACGGAACGATTCCGTCATTCGGCGTCAGCGGCCCCAACGATTTCGGCAACATCGCGGTCGACCCCGGGTTCCTGCCCTGGAACAATTCGAATCCTACGTATTCGTTTCACGACAATGCGACGAAGATTGTGGGCAAGCACAATTTGCAATTCGGAGCTTATTTTGCGGCAATAGAGAAAAACGAACCTGCCGAGGAGGAGCCGAACGGAAATCTCAGTTTTTCCGGCAATCCGTCATTCAGCTACACAACGGGGAACAGCACCGGTAACGGCTTTGCTGATCTGCTGATCGGCGACATCGCCAACTTCGCGCAGCCAAATCAAAACGTCAAATACTACAACCGCTACAAAGTTCTTGAGCCTTACCTGCAAGACGATTGGCGGGTCAGCAGGCGACTCACTTTGAATTTGGGCGTGCGAATCAGCTTGTTTGGCAGCTACTATGAGGCGAAGGGGCAGGCTTACAACTTTGAACCCGCAGCTTACAACCCCGCAAACGCGCCGGCCATTTCGCCTGATGACGGCTCGCTGGTGTTCGGCCCCGGCCAGAGCATCAGCAACATGACGGGCATGGTGCATTGCGGAACCGGCGGAATTCACTCCAGTTGCATGAGCGGGCATTTGTTCAATCCCGCGCCGCGAATTGGTTTCGCCTTCGATCCAAAAGGCGACGGCAAGATGGCCATCCGTGGAGGCTATGGCATATTTTTTGAGCACGCGAACGGCAACGATGCGAACACCGAATCTCTCGAAGGAAATCCGCCGCTGATCATTGCGCCGCTGCAATCGGACATAAGCGGTTACACAAACATAGGTGGCAGCGCCAACGGCGTGCCCGAACTTTTCCCCGTGGGCGGAGGCACCAGCCAACTCACTTCAATCACCACGAAAACTCAGTGGCCCTACGTTCAGCAATGGCATCTCGACATTCAACGCGAGATCGCACGGAACACACTGGTCACCGTGGCCTATGTCGGAAGCAAGGGAACGCATCTGTCGCAGCAAGTCGATCTGAACCAACTAAAATCCACCGCATCGCAGAATCCATTTCCCGCGGGTATGCCCATCACCGATCCCATCTGCTCCTCCGATCAGCTACCCAACGGTACGAATTTCACCGGCCAGGCGCTTTTGAATCTCACCGTTGCCTGTGGGTATACGGGAGATCTCGCAGGCAACATTCCGGCTCTGCCCGACGGAACCGTCGATCCCGACATGCTGCGGCGGTTTCTCGGCTACACATCGATTTACGCAATCATCGGCGGCGCGAACTCAAACTATAACGCGCTGCAAGTTTCCGGACGGCGAAATGCCGGCGGTCTCGAACTGACGGTTGCTTATACGTACAGCCACTCCATCGACAATTCGTCCGACCGGTACGACGCCAACTTTGTGGACTCCTACAATCTCGCTGTGAACCGTGCCAGCTCTGTGTTTGATCAGCGCCACATCCTGACGGTCAGCTACGTTTACAGCTTGCCCGTCTTTCAGCACGCGCGCGGGTTGAAGAAAGATGTTTTGGGCGGATGGCAGGTTTCAGGAATCACGAATATGCAGACTGGAGAGCCGGTCAGCATCATCAACGGCGGCGGTTATTACGACAACGCTGGCGTGGCGAATTACGTTGGCTCGGGATCTTATGCTGATCTGGTTGGCGATCCTCACGGCAAGGTTCCCAAGGGTTCCTACTACGGAGTAGACGGACCGCTGCTGTTTAATCCCGCCGCCTACGATGTGCCGACTGGCCTGACATTTGGAAATTCGGGACGCAACTCTCTGAACATACCGCGGCGCACAAATTTCGATATGGGCATTTTCAAACACTTTGCGATTCGCGAATCGATGACCCTGGAGTTCCGCGCCGAAGCGTTCAACGTCTTCAACCACACGCAGTGGACCGGAATCAACACTTCGACTTGCGGACTGGAATTCAACTCGGGAGCGCCCGATTGCGTTTTCGGCATACAGACCCCGGATCCCGCGAACAGCACGCCAGCCAGCAACTTCCTGCACCCCGATGGCGCGCATAACCCTCGCATCGGGGAGTTCGCGTTGAAGCTTATTTTCTAGACGGCGTTCAGCAACTTAACTTCGCGACGGGCTGAAACCTGGGAGCTTCGAAGCCTCGGCCGATTTTTGAAGTTGCCACGGGTAGTGACTTCGTGATTTTGTAGTCGCGATATTCGATGGAAAGAATCGCGCGCCCTCCGACGCGGATCACGCTTTCCGTATGGTTTTCGGCAGGAAGCCAGAAATCATTCACCTTGATGTAGCGGTGTTTGATTTCCGTCTTCTTGATCCAGAAAGATGGATTCTTCGCCGGTTCTCCTTCAATGCGGACCACAGCAAAGTCCTGCGCATCAACCCAGATCTTTCCGCGATACAGGAACTTGTTCTTGCTCTTCGGAAGCAGGTTCAAAACATACTGCGCGCCTTCGGGCGAACTTTCATATCCTGCCAAAGCGAAGTCGTAGTTGTCGGTGCTGAGGGCGGTGAGGCGGCGGTTTTCCGGATTGGCCGCTTCCAGTTCGCCTTCCAGTAGTCTCTTGAAAACATGATCGATGATGAACTTCGACCCGCTCGTTGAAACTATTTTAAATTCCTTGGAATCGGGAGCGCGATACGTTGCGTTCACAACCATTTCCGCGTCGCGATCACTGGGCAGACCGCGATATTGCATGCGGTAGATGCGCGTTCCCGAAAACTCCTCAAGCGCCGATGCCCGTTGCGCGTTCCTGTGCTGAAGATTGCTGACTACTTGCTCCAACGACAGAGGAACACCCTTGGCGTCGGAAGTATTCGCGGCCTCGTGCTGGGTCTGCGCTGTTAGCGGCAAGCCGACAAGCAGCACGAGCACAGCGATGTGAAGAGGAAAGCGAGTTCTTTTCATGCTCTCTCGGGACAACGATTCAGCCGCTCGGTTTGACTCCCTAATTGTAGATTCCATCGATGCGGCAGGAAGTCTCCGCTACGAAACAAAATCAGTTCCTGAAATGAAACTTCGTTATCTGTTGTGGCCGCGAAATCCACTTCCTCACCCGCCCAATTGCGGCAGCAGGCCTGAGGCTCCGAACAAAAAGATCGAACCTACAACTACACTGTAAAGCGCCGTTGCTCCGATTACGAACCTAAGCACTTTCGGTTTGGCTGCGCTCATACCGAAGATGCCGACCGCCGAAGCGGTCATCAAAGTGTTCATAGTGAGAAGGCCTGCGAGAAATACAGCCAGTCCCAGGAAGCCGCGAGCCACGCCTCCCAGGTTCGCCGCCAGCAGGAACAGCAACAACTGGCTGGGAGTTTCTGCTCCGAGGCCGTGAATAATCCCGATAAGAAAGACCGAGCGACGGCTGTAGCTCCCGGTAGATTGCTGCGGCTTGTCGCCGGTTTGTCCGAAGGCTCGACCCAGCTTCCAAAACAACCAGCGGCCGGAGCCAATCAAGATCGAGGCGCGAGATTTGGGCAGTGCAGTCTTGTTCCGCAGCAAAGTCCCGAGTACATATAAACCGAGAACGACCAGCGTGAGTCCGACAGCGCGCTCGGCCCAGTTGTCGAGGCTCAGAGGCAACGAGCGCTGAAACAAGATGACCGTGCCGCCCAGGATCGCAACCATGGTTGCGTGTCCCAAGACGTAGACCAGGCCCATGCGCATGGCGCGCCCGCGATTGGTTTCGACGCTCGTAATATCGGTGATGGCGGCAATGTGGTCGTAATCAAAACCGTGCCGAAACCCCAACACCGCCGCCGAAAGCAAAGCGAGATCCAAGGTTGAACCCATCCCGGTATCCTAAACAAAAAACGCTCCCGACGCTTTTTCAGGAACATTGGCTTAGATGATTTTCGAGATGGTTCGAGATAATCGAAGAAATTGGCCGTGGAAGTCTTAAATCAGACCCGTGTACAAGCTTTCGCAGTCGGCGTTCATATCGGCTCAGCAGCGCAGCAACTAAGGGACGGTTTGTTGCTCGCCTTCTTCTTGTTTCTGCTTTGCCTGAATTTCTAGATGCTCGTGCTTGATGTCGAGCCGCAGCCGGTTGTAGACACTCATGTATTGGTTGGCCGCTCAGACCAGCGCAAACAATGCGACAAAGTACCCTCGCCAGCCGCTATAAAGCATCTGAAAATGCGTGATCAACAGAAACAGAACCGCGACATAGTGGCTCAGGCAGTATTCGCATGTGAAAATGTAAAAGAATTTTCGGCGGGAGAAGCTGCGTGCCTGGAGATGCTGGCGCTGACAATACTCACGAGGCTCGCGGAAGACCTCCTCATGCGTGGCGGTCCACGCGATGCAGGCAACCGGGATGGCGAGGATCAGCAGTTGCGCAACTTGCATCCCGAGCGGCGTTGCCAGAGTAAGCATCCATCAGTTTGGATGCGGAAGCGAAGCGAATTGTTGGCGAAACAGTGTCTCGTTTGCCGGGGATCGATCTGTGAGTGATGTACGCAAGAATTCTTGCGCTGGCAATCGCCCAATTGGAGGCGAACGCAGGTCGAGCGGATTCGGCAGGGAAGACGACGGAGGATCTAAGTCTCGGCGCCTCTCCGTGAGCCTGCGTCATTTCAATAGCTGCCCGATCAAGACGCCGTAAGGCTCGATCGTGCCGGTGTTTCCGGAGAACGAGCTGTTGGGAGTGGCAACCAAAACCTTCGCCGAGGAAAACCCGTTGCGACTCAGTTGGAAATCCACCTTTTGTACGGAACCCGACATGTTGAGGGCAACCAAGACAGTCTCATCCTTGTAGCTCCGCAAGTACGACAACACGTCTGGATCGCTTTCATTGAGCGTAGTGTAGCTGCCGTCGAGCAGGGCGTGGTTCGTATGCCGTAACTTCAGTACGCTCCGATAGAACTCCAGCACAGAATTTGGATCCTTCGACTCCGCGGCAACATTGTGCGTCTTGTAAGTTGGAGGAACGGGCAACCAGGGTTTGGCCTTGGAGAAGCCGGCGTTTTCGCTGCCATTCCATTGCATCGGTGTGCGCTCTCCATCGCGGCCTTTTTCCTTCGGCCATCCCCGGCGGCCGATGGGGTCTTTCACATCTTCCTGTCTCGTGGGCGGAGTCGTCTTCATTCCGATCTCTTCGCCGTAGTACATGATCGGCGTGCCGCGCAACGTCAGGTAGAGAGCCGCCATAAGTTTGGCTATTTCGTCGTTGTGCTTGCCGTCGCCGTAGCGATCATAGGATCGAATAATGTCGTGGTTACTGATCACGAATGTCGGCCACCCTGATGCTGCATCGACAGCCGCGATTTGCTTGCGGAATTCCGCCGGTGAAAGTTTATTCACCGTTGTGAATAAAAAATCCATGGGCATTTGCAGTTCGTTGTTTCCCTGGCCGTAATACTTGTTCAGCTCCGCGATGTCGGCGGTCCAGGTTTCGCCGATCAACACTGCGTTGCTTTCATCGGCGACCTGGCGCAGCCCCTTCAGAACATCGTGCAGTTCAGGAAGCTTTGTGTCGTATTTGTTTTCTTCATAGGGATCGCCAAACGCGTTCTTTCCCGGCCGCGAAATTGGGTTATCGCGGAGGTTGGAGTCTTCGAACAGCGTATCCACTGCATCCAGGCGGAATCCCGACACTCCTCTGTGATACCACCAACGCGTCACGTCAAACATTGCGGTCTTCACGGCGGGATTGCGCCAGTTCAGGTCTGGCTGCTGCGGATAAAAAAAGTGATAGTAGAACTGGTTCGTCGTAGGATCGAATGTCCAAGCTGAACCGCCGAATGTCGATGTCCAGTTATTGGGAGGCTGGTTGGGCCCTTTGCCATCGCGCCAAATGTACCAATCGCGATGGGCTGACGTGCGCGAGGACTTCGAATCCAGGAACCAGGGATGCTGGTCCGAGCTGTGATTCACGACAAAATCGAGAATGATGCGGATGTTGTGTTTCTTGGCGGCGTTGGCAAGGTCATCGAAGTCGGCGAGGGTGCCGTACATCGGATCGATGTTTTCGTAATCCGAGACGTCATAGCCGAAGTCGACTTGTGGCGAGGGAAAGCATGGCGAGATCCAAATGGCATCGACGCCGAGACTTTGCAGATAGTCGAGCTTGGATGTGATGCCGCGCAAGTCTCCAACGCCATCGTTGTTGCTGTCGGCAAAACTGCGGGGATACAGTTCGTAAAAAACGGCATGCTGCCACCATTGATGCCCCTCGGCATCGACCGCATTGGCCGCAGTCTCGGCGTGTGCCGGAAGCGAGGAAGCGGCGATGATGGCGACCGCAAGCAACCACAAAATTTTAAACTTCATACCGACACCCCCAGTTGATGGCCTTCTTCGACGGCTTCCGCTCAAAAGAGTCTAACTCGCGCGACCTATCAGAGCGGAACAATTCTTAACTCGGTTCATTGCTTTACCAAGTGAATGACGATTTTGTGGTGTACGTATGCCTCGTCTGCGCTCAAGGGAAGATGAATTTCCAGCTTTCCGGGTTTGCTCAAGTGCGCGCCTTCGACCGAACTGATCTGAGCGGCGTTCCAAACGGACAACTCATATTGGCCGGCGGCGACTCCGGAAACGTCGAGCGTCAACTGAGTTCTTGCGGAATCCCAACTCTCGGAGAGAATTCGAAGCTCGCGACTGGAGTTTCCCAGCGGCGGCAATCGGTTAGTCGCTGCGATTCCGAATTCGTTTTTTACACGAATCATCAGAGTATTAGGGCCGCCGTATATCGGAAAGCGAAGAACAAGGTGCTGGTCGTTGGCGTTTGGGTGCAGCTTGAAGGGCAATGAACGTCCATTCAATTCAACGCTTATCACCTGCGCGCGCAGGCTTAGAGCCGGAGAAAATTCCACCCAGCAATCGCCCGTACCCCTGCGGTCGGTCTCAAGCACAATGCCGTCCGCCGTTTTGTGAAATTTAAAATCAACGGCCACACTGCCCACGTGAACGTTGCGAATTGCGAACGATGGCCAATCGGCGGGGGCATGCGGAGCCAGCGTGATTTGGTGGGCTTCGGCGTCAATCTGCAATCCCAAAAGCCCGCGTAAGATCGGGCTTATGACCATCGCGGAAGACCAAATCTGATGCGGAGAACTCGTGGAAAACGACTGATTGTAATCGCCCGACAACACTTCGGTGAAGTGACCGAGGGAACCGTCAGTGGCAAGCAACGCATTGGCCCGCAAGTTGAAATATGCAGGCAGCGCGCGGTGATAGCGATATTCACCGACCGAGGCCCATCCAGTAAACAAAGGCCAGACCGCCCCAAAATGATATCCGCTGCCATCGTAGATCGAAGAGTGCGAAGAAATAATTCGCATGCCCCAGTCGGTGTCTTGGTCCTCATCGGACAGCTGCGTAATCATCTTGTCGGCACGATCTTGATCCGGAAGACCAAACCACATTGGCACCGTGGCGAGGACGCTAGGCTCTTCGGCCCGCTCACCATTTTGCCGCAACGCAAATGCGTAGATCTGCTTTTTCGGCGACCAGAAGGCATCGTCGAGCACTTGTTTCTGACGATCGAATGGCGCGGCGGCATCTTTACTTGCTGCAGTGTCGCCGAGCAATCGCTCCAAGTTTGAAAATGCATGCGCAGCTTCTACGCCAAGGCCAGCCTGATAGTACTCGCTCCTCACGGGAAGCAACGGTCCCCCTTCAATCCAGCCGTGACCGACTCCCGCGTTCTGGGCTAGATTTTGCGAATCATAAGTGGAACGCAAAAACTTGTACGCGCGCTCGATGTTGTCCCGCTTGGCTTGCGCAAAAGCGACATCCCCGCTCTGCACCACGTAGTCATTCATTGCGATTATGAAAAGAGGAGTCGCATCCGCGGACACGTAGGCGTATGGATAATCCTTGAACCAGTTCACTAGCGAAGCGCTCTGCGAAATTTCATGAGGAACTTTGCCGTCGTCGCGCTGATATTTGCTGACGAAGTCGAGAGCGACGCGGCTGGTCGCGTAGTCTCCCCCAGCATTGAGGGCGAACGAACTCCATAAAGAATCACGACCAAAAAACCAGGCGAAGCCCGGCCGCTGCGAAACGCCAGAAGTTCGGTATCCAGCAACCAGCCCCGTTCCGAGAAACGGATTGGTGACCAAACCTTGAATTGTGCTGATACGAGCCCAGTCGTAGGCCTGCTGTAATGTCGCGTCAGGAAGATCAAGACCAACCGTGTTGTCCAGATAGGAGCGGTAGTACTCGGCAGAGTCGCGTAATAAATCGGAGTAGAAGGCGCTTAGACGCTGATAAATCTGTTGCGCCTCCGCTTGCCCTGTCACAGAGGCGGCGAGCACCAGGAATTTTCTTTCTTTGCCCTTTTGCGTTATGCCCAGGCGAAGAGAATTTTCCTCGGTAGACGAATAGTTTGTTTGGTAGGCGAGCTTAGGATCGCTTGCAGTAGGTGATCCAAAGATGGCGGAATATCGTTTGGCCTCTTCGCCGAAGACGAAAGCTCGCTGCTTTTCATCCCACGACAGGAACGTACCGCCGAGGGAAGACGGCCACTCCAGTTGGAAATCCGCGATGAAGCTGGCTTCGATTTCCAGAGGCTGCTCGGTTTCGACGTCGAACAAGACGACGGCGCCTGCTTCATGCACAGGAACAAAGAGAGTTTCACGCACCCGAAACGAGTCGCCTACGTAAAGAATCGAAGCGGACTCGGGGTGGACCGTAAGCGTGCGAGCAAGGCTTTCCGCGGGCAACGCTCGATCTCCGACGAGAAATGTCAGATGAAATTCGCGGAAAAGCTTCAGCGGATAGACCCAGGCCTCGAACCGGCCTGCTTCATTGCCAAACAATCCCGCGCGAGTGCCGGTGACCGGAAGAAATTCCCATGGGTGAACTGTCCGCGACAATTCGAGCGGTTTCTGATCTGCTTGAGCCGCTGAAAGAACAGTGGAGCAGATCGCGAAGAGAGCAAAGCTGCGAGCAACACAGCGCACAAGATAAAATAAAGCAGAACGACACGGGAGTTTGCGAAAATACGCTAAGACTCTCCGATGGATGGACAACACTCGATTTCCCGCGGCACTTGCAAAGTCGAGTTTCACTGAATATAAGAGGAACAGGGGCGAATTCTAGCACGAGCCGAACCGGCCCAGGTAACAACCTCTTGTCCTCGTCACGCCGTGGTTTCTTGAAATCTCTCAGTCGTTCCGCCTTGGTGCTTTCTTTCCAGGGCGTGTTGGAACTGGCGCGCCCGCGCTGGTTGAAGGCAGCCCCACAACAGACTTCCGCGCCGGCAAAAGCTGCGCCGCAGGAAGAAAACCTCGGCGTGAACTTTATCAACATCGGGCGTGAATCTGGTCTGAATGCAAAGACTATCTTCGGTGGCGTGCACAAGAATAAATATCTGCTCGAGACCACGGGCTGCGGTGTCGCGTTTTACGACTACGACAACGACGGCTGGCTCGATATTTTCGTGGTGAACGGTTCGCGACTCGATGGGTTTCCTGCCGGGGCCGAACCGACTTCTCATCTGTTCCGCAACAATCGTGACGGAACTTTCACCGACGTTACTGCCAAGGCCGGGGTGGCGCATTCCGGCTGGGGACAAGGGGTTTGCGTTGGCGACTATGACAACGATGGATGGGACGATCTTTACGTAACGTACTTCGGCAAGAATGTCCTTTACCACAACAATGGTGACGGCACATTCACTGACGTGAGCCAGAAGGCAGGCGTGGCGGGCAAAGGCGCTCGCTGGAATACCGGCTGCGCCTTCATTGACTACGACCGCGACGGACATCTGGATCTGTTTGTGGCGAACTACATTGATTTGGATCTGGCAACGGCGCCCGTGCCTGAATCTGGCCCATGCCTTTACAAGAGTGTGATGGTGGCTTGCGGTCCTCCCGGACTGAAGGGCGGCAAGAACATTCTTTACCACAACAACGGCGACGGCACATTCACTGACGTTTCTGAAGCTGCCGGAATTTTTCGCGCCAATGGAACCTACGGGTTGGGAGTGCTCACAGCGGATTTCGACAACGACGGCTGGCCTGATATCTATGTGGCCAATGATTCGACGGCGAGCGCGCTGTATCAGAATAAGAAGAACGGCAAGTTCGAGGATATAGCGATTGAAGCGGGATGCGCACTCAGCCCCGATGGAAAACCCCAAGCGGGCATGGGAGTTTCCGCCGCGGACTACGATCTCGATGGCAATCTCGACATTGTCAAAACCAATTTTGCCGGCGATACCCCGTCGCTCTACCACAATCAGGGCGGCGCCAACTTCGAGGACGCGACATTTACCGCCGGATTGGGTGCGCACACCCAGTATTTAGGATGGGGTTGCGGCTTCTTGGATTTCGACAACGATGGCTGGGCCGACATCTTGATTTGCAATGGGCACGTGTATCCAGAGGTTGAACAACTCAAAACCGAAGCGGGATATGCCCAGAGGAAGCTGCTCTATCGCAATCTGCACAACGGACGTTTTGCCGATATTTCCCTGCAAGCTGGGCCGGGGATTTCGGACCCCTCCGCGTCACGAGGATGTGCCTTCGGGGATTTTGATAACGATGGCGACATCGATGTGGTTGTGAACACGGTCAATGATTTTCCGCAACTGCTACGCTGTGATTCGAGGCTAAATAGCAACTGGATCAAAATACGCACGATTGGGACGAAATCCAATCGCAGTGGAATTGGCGCTCGTCTTATTTGCACGACTCATTCTGCGGGCGAATCCAAACCGCACCGGCAGATCGATGAAGTGCGCAGTGGTGGTGGTTACATTTCACAGAACGATCTGCGGATTCACTTCGGCCTGGGGAAGGCAGACAAAGTGGACGAACTCGAAATTCGCTGGCCCAGCGGACAGGTCGACAAGATCAAGGATGTCAAAGCGAATCAGATGATATTCGTGAAAGAAGGCGAAGGCATTACCCAAACGATGCAGTTTCCGAATTTCAAGCCAGCCAAATAAGGGCAGTCACGGCTTCTTTGCGGTCACGTCAACCGGCATACCGGATCCTTCTTTGACGGTGTGAACTTCATCCACCGCCAGGTTCGCAAACCGCTCTAATAACCCATTCGGCCAGCGAATTTCTACCCACTCGATTTTCGTCGCCGTTCCCAGGCCGAAATGCACTCGCATGTCACTGTTGGAGTCGTAACTGGAACCGCTGCGCACTTCATCGACTAAAACTCGTGATGGCGCCTTGAGGCGAACGCGCGCGCCGATGCCATCGCGATTCGACTTCGTTCCTATCGTATGAACCGCGATCCAGTGATTGGAATTCTTAATCTGATTCACGATAAGGCTGGGCGCCGCATTCATGTTGCTGATCACAGCCGACATTCTGCCGTCGTTAAACAAATCTCCAACAGCCAGGCCGCGTGACGAAGCCAGCGTTGTAATTGCGGAACCGGCCGACGCGGAAATATCGCTGAAAGTTCCATCGCCGTTGTTGTGATAAAGAATGCGCGGCTCCTTGTAGCTGCTGCCAAGATGCTGGCTGTCGACTTCGGGATAAACATGGCCGTTTACGAGGATCAGGTCGGGCCAGCCGTCGTTGTCGAAGTCGAAGAACATAGTTCCCCACCCGAGGTATTGCGTGTAGAGACCGAGGCCTGCCGACGAAGTCGCGTCTGTAAACGTGCCGTCGCCATTGTTGCGGTAGAGAGTAGACGTATCGTCCGAAAAATTCGTTTTGAAAATATCCAGATGACCATCGCCATTGAAATCGGCAATCGTCGAGCCCATCCCGGCTTGCTCGCGTCCATCTTCGTTGAACGCTGCTCCGGCGGTCACAGCAACATCGGTGAACGTGCCGTCGTGGTTGTTGCGATAGAGAATACTGGGCGTGCTGTCGCAGGCGACGTAGATATCGGGCCAGCCATCGTCGTCGAAATCGAATGTCGAAACACTGAACGCATAGTGTCCGTCGGTTCGGTCGATGTGCGCTTTGGTTGTAACATCTTCAAACGTTCCGTCGCCTCGATTGCGATAAAGAATATTTTTCGCACCGGCCAGACCGCGAGGGCCGCACATTACCGGAACTCCTTTCCAGATGCAGGTCGGGCGCTCGCCGGGAGCGGGAGCAGTGGCAAGATTGAAGTTCACATAGTTAGCGACCATCAAGTCGAGATGACCGTCGCGATCGTAGTCGACGAATGCGCAGCCCGTACCCCACGCCTTTCCTGAACCGGCAACCCCGGCCTTCTCTCCAATCTCGGCGAAGACACCGTCGCGATTGTGATAAAGACGATTCTTGCCGTAGTAGGTGATGTAGAGATCTTCCCAGCCGTCGTTGTCGTAATCGCCGACGCACACGCCTTGGCCCCAGCCCGTCGCGGTCAGGCCGGCCCTGGCAGTCACATCGCTGAATGTTCCGTCATGGTTGTTGCGATACAGGCGATTGCTCGGCGCATTGCCAGAGGCTTTTGCTTCCAGCCTAGTCCCATTCACCAGAAAGATATCGGGCCAGCCATCGTTGTCATAGTCGAAGATCGCGACGCCGGTTCCTGTGGTCTCGATGATGTATTTCTTGGTATCGATGCCACCGAAAATCTCCTGCATGGTTAAACCGGTTTTTTCGGCGACATCAATGAAGTTCGCGATTGGAGTTGGCGCGGCTTTAGGCTGTTGCGAGACTGACGCCACGACAAGAAGAAACAAGGATAGACTCAATGCAAGTCCGCAGCGTGCGCGCAAGCTGACTCCCTGATTTATTTGTCGCATGGCCCAGAAGGAATGTTAGGGGCACGCCGATTGGGGGTCAAGGAGTCCCGGGCATTGCGCCACTGCGTTTAACGCTACTGCGAGCTCCGCACCTCAGCTACACCAACATACTTGTCAGCTCCGCCATAGTAGAACAGGTATCGGCGATCTCGGCGAACCATGCCTTCCACGAAAACGACATTCGGAACCTGTCCCACTTTCTCCCAATCCTTCTCCGGAGAAAATACGGGCGCGTCAGTGCGCGAGATCACCCGTGTCGGGTCGTTACGATCGAACACGGCAACGCCGGTGCGATAAACCAATTTGTCGTCGGCCCCGTTGTAGATCAGGACAATTCCATGCGGAGTAATGACCGGAGGCGGTCCCGGTTCCACCACGCGCGAATCGAACTGACCGTCCCGCGCTGGCAATACCGGTTTATCAGTCGCCTCGGTCCAATGAATCAGATCTGTTGAGTAAGCCAGTCCCATTTGATCTTTGTTGTCCGCGGTAGTGCCCAGGAAATACATCCAATATTTGCCTTTGATTTTTTCCGGCACAATGGCTCCTGACTTGGTCCAGCGAACATTCCATCTCCCTTTGTACGCGGGCAAGATCACGCCCTTCCGGTCCCAGTGGATTAGATCTTTGGAAGTGGCCAGACATAGCTGAGCGTCTTTCTTGTTATAGCCGGTATAGGTCAAGTAGTACGTGTCGCCGAACTGCACCAGTCGTGGATCTTCGACGCCGCCATCTTTTTCGTAGTCCTCGGAGGGTGACAGAACCGGATCGGCCCGGCGCGTGAAGTGAACCCCGTCCCCACTCTCCGCATATCCCAGACGCGATGTCCCATGTTTATCTTGTGCACGATAAAGCAGCACAATTTTTCCACCGCGCAGAATCACCGCTGGATTGAACGTACCCGCCGACTGCCATCCGTCTCCCTCGGGAGCAATCACCGGGGCTTGCGACACGCGACGCCACTCTCTGCGCGCGAAATTTGCGCTATCCTGAAGTGTCAGCAGGGGCCATAACACGAGACAACTGCAGAAGACCTTCCATTGATTTGCCTTGAACATAGTGCGGTGACAACTCCCTTAGCGCTTCGATTGTCTGCTCTCGGGCTGCTTCTTGCAATCGTTTTGGTGGGTGCAGGCCTGGCGCAGACCAAACCACAAAGCAGCGGCACCGACTATCAGCAAGGTCTGGCTGCGATGCAACAGGGAGACCTGCCTGCTGCTCGCGTTGCCTTCGATCGCGCGGTGCAATCGAGCCCTTCAAACGCTGACGCCCAGAACATGCTCGGCCAGGTTTTGCTACAGCAGGGAGACGTAGATGGCGCAGTGGACCATCTCAGGGCACTGGTCAGGCTGCGTCCATCTCTGGCGATTGCCCACGCCTATTTGGCTCAAGCTCTTCAGACCAAGGGAGAACTTGACGGCGCGATTTCAGAATTTCGGCGCGCGGTCCAGCTTGCGCCGAAGCAACCGGAGGCTCACCGTTCGCTGGCGCGGGCTCTGAGTCTTCAACAGAAAATTGACGATGCGATTACAGAGATGCGAGAAGCCATCCGGCTTTCTACGCCAAGCGCAGAGTTGCAAGATGAGCTCGGGGTGCTCCAGGCACAGCAGTCGAAACTAACGGATGCGGAAACCGCCTTCCGCCATGCGCTGAAACTTAGTCCGAAATACGAGCCCGCCTATCTCCATCTGGGCGCAACGCTTTATAAAGAAAATAATTTCGACGGGGCTAAGACGGTGCTGGCGCAAGCCGTGCAGCTTGATCCGCACGACGCGACTGCCTGGTACACACAGGGAATCACGTTGGAATCGATGGGAGAGCGGCAAGCTGCTTTGGACAGCCTGACCCGCGCTGCCGAGCTGCAGCCCAATTCACCGACATTGCAAACTCGTCTCGGCTTGCTGGCACAACGGCTAGGCGACATGGATCGCGCCGGAGCGGCTTTTTCGAAAGTTGTTCAGCAAGCTCCGGCCGACCCGGAAGCTCACAACAATCTGGCTTTAGCGCTATTGCAGCGCGGAGATGGCGAAGCTGCTATCAAGGAATTTCAGGAAGCGCTCAAGTTGCGCCCCGATGATGCCGAGTTTCGGCAAAATCTGGGCACAGCCTACTTGCAGAAAACGGATTTTGACGCCGCCGTCAGCGAGTTTCGCGGAGCATTGAAGTTAACCCCCGATTCCGCGAGCCTGCATTACGATCTGGCTCTTGCGCTGAAACTGAAAGATGATTTGCCGGCCGCGATGGCTGAGTGGAAAGAAGCCATTCGGCTCGATCCGAAGTTGGCCGACGCGCATTACAGCCTCGGCATAACACTGTGGCAGACCGGCGATTTTCCAGGAGCAGCAGAACAGTTGCGAGCAGCCATCCAAATTCAACCCGACTATGCCGAGGCTTATTACACGCTCGGTACGGTGCTGAAGCAGATGGGGAAATATCCCGAAGCGGCAGATGCCCTGCGTCAGGCAATTAAGCTTCAGCCCGACTTTGCTGGTGCGCATACCACGCTGGCCGGAGTCTTGCGTCAACTCGGGGACTCGGCTGGAGCCGCCGCGGAAGCAAAAGCCGGTACTGAAATAAGCAGCGAGAAAAACAGCCTGCAAGCCGCCACCTTCGCCACGAACTCCGGGCGCAGACTATTGAGCACGGGCGATGTCGACGGGGCAATCTCGCAGTTTCGCGCAGCGACCGCTGCCGCGCCGACGTACGCGCAGGCGCATTATCAATTGGGCATAGCCCTCGCCCAGAAAGGGCAAAAGCAGGAAGCGGACCAGGAATTTCACCGGGCAAGCGAATTGGACCCGCATCTAACTCCACCGGTGCGCTGAGGAATTGCTGAGCGCTGGCGCAAAACAACAGAAACGGCAGGACCGACCTCCTGCCGTCTTTACAAAATATGGAAGCCCTTGATTTAGCGAAGCTCTGGCCGCGCTACTTTTTGTTGACTGCTTTCTTCAATTCAGCCCCTGGGGTAAACTTTGCGACTCTGCGGGCAGCGATTTTGATAGTGGCGCCTGTCTGCGGATTGCGCCCGTTCCGCGCTTTTCTCTGCGATACAGAGAATGTGCCGAAACCTATCAGAGCCACCCGATCTCCCTTCCGGAGGGCAGACGTGATGCTGTCCACAGCGGTGTCGATCGCAGTAGCGGATTGCGCTTTGCTCATTTCACAAGCGCCTGCGATCTTGTCAACGAGATCGGCTTTGTTCATAGTCTCTCCTCTCAGGTCTCTTTTGATATTCAGCGCGGCGTGGGTGGAATCAGTGGCGCTGCTGGGAAACCTGTCGCAACGTATTTTCCTCCGTCTGTGGCGAATGTCAACTGTGAAAATCCGCACGGGAAGCCTGTTTTGCACGGGGGTGGCTCTGGATTGCCTTCTGAAGGCTGTTTTTGACCCACCTGACCCTGAACTGGCGCATACTGCCGGCATTTTTCCTCAACCCTCCACAGAAGGTATGCCCGCTGCACAGGATGTACACAGCGAGACCGGCGTTAGGACTTGCGTAAAACCGCCTTGATGAGGCACAGTCAAATCAACAAATCTTAACCTAGGAAGTTCCGTGATTAAGGCTCCCGTAGAAGTTTGTCCGCTGTGCGATGGTACCGGATGGAAGACGGTTTTGTCTGGTTTGGGCGCGCGAGAAGGTTCGCTGGCGGACCGGCGAGTAGCTCGGTGCGACTGCCAGGTTCGGGCGCGGGCGGCTTCTTTGATAACTGCCGCACGCATTCCCCGCAGATACGAGCATTGCGAACTTTCCAGTTTCACCACGGACTTCCCCGGAGCACACTCCTCACTCTCGTTGGCTTTTCTCTGCGCCTCCAAATTCGCACAGGAATATGATCCACGCGACGGCACGGGCCTGCTGATCATTGGCAAGATCGGCACTGGCAAAACCCATCTGGCAGTGGGCATTATCAAAGAATTGATCGCCAAACACGTCTCGTGCCTGTTTTACGACTATCGCGAACTGCTGAAGCAAATTCAGAACTCCTATAACGCGGCGGTCCAGACCACGGAACTGGACGTTCTTCGCCCTGTGTTCGAGACGGACGTGCTGGTGCTGGATGAACTCGGAGCGGTCAAGCCCACGGAATGGGTTTGGGATACAGTCAGCTTGATCCTCAACACTCGCTACAACGACAACCGCACTACCATCATCACGACGAACTTTGACGATCAGCCTGCCGGTGGCGTTACCAGCTCTCTTTCTCCGGCCCGGGCCGCGACTCGCGCCGAGACTCTCGGCGATCGTATCGGCGAACGGATGCGCTCGCGTCTGCATGAGATGTGCCGCATCGTTGTCCTCGATGGCGCAGACTTTCGCCAGACATTCCGCAGCGCGAGCTTTCGATAGCATTCGTCCGCCCACAACGCTTGCTGGGGCAATTCGCTCGGGACACTGTCTTCTTATTCTTCCATTGTTCGATTCCAAACTAGAATGGCATTGTGTTTACCGAGCGCGTCGAGTTCGTGCCTAAGAACGACTCCGAGATTCTTGATGCCATTCCCGCAGCGCCCGCTGTGTTTCTGCTGCGCGGAGAAAACACTGAGGCAGAGCCTTACGTCAGCAAGACCGCGAACCTACGGCGGAGGCTGTACAGATTACTTGGGCCTGCGGAAGAACGCATGAAACGGCTGAACTTGCGGGATTGGGTCCGCAGCATCGAATTCACACCAACTGGCTCCGACTTCGAATCCGGTTTTGTCCACTACACGGTTTTCCGCCAGGTATTTCCCAAGACCTATCAATCCCGTCTCCGCTTCCGCTTCGCGCCGTTCGTCAAGCTGCACCTGGAAAACGAATATCCGCGCGCCTCGGTTACGACGCGGCTCGGTCGATTGAACGGCCGATCGGTCTACTATGGTCCGTTCGTTTCACGCGCGGCGGCGGAGAAGTTCATGAATGATTCGCTGGATTTCTTCAAAATGCGCCGCTGCGTTGACGATCTGCACCCCGATCCTGCGTTTCCTGGCTGCGTCTATTCCGAGATGAAGATGTGTCTTGCCCCATGTTTTAAGGGTTGCGCCGATGACGAATATGCGACGGAAGTCTCTCGTGTCAAAACATACTTCGATTCCGGCGGAGAGTCGCTGATCCGCGAGCTTGGGCGCCAGCGCGAAGCAGCGTCGGCCGATCTGGCCTTTGAAGATGCCGCACTGATTCACGCGCAGGTGGAGAAGCTCAAGCCGGTCCTCAGCCCGCTCCCCGAAATCGTTCACCGGCTCGATCTGCTTTCAGCGCTCATGATCCAGCCCTGTCACATTTCGGGCGCTGTCACCTTCTTTTTAGTTAGTGCGGGACAGGTTTTCGGCCCGGCTTCATTTCACATTCAGGCGGTCGAGTACGCGAAATCCCAATCGATGGAGTCGCGCGTGCAAGAAGCGCTGAGTTTGGTCGTCCCTGCGAAAGCGAAGTCCGCTCTCGAAACCATGGAGCACATTGCACTGCTCAAGCGCTGGTATTACCGCACCCGCCGGATCGGCGAGATTTTTTTTGCCGATGGCAACGGCGACTTACCCATGCGGCGGATTGTACGCGGCATTTCGCGCGTCTATCGGGGTGAACGGCCGGAGACGGAAATTTCCACCCCGGCGGCAAACTCATGAATACAATTTGAATCTCAAAAGAGAGTTGAGGTCCAGAGGCATATGAAGAAGAATGCCGCAAAGAAAACCAATGACCGGTCGCTTCGAGAGCACGTTGTTTATCTGCTTGATGGTGGCGGCGCGCACGCGAAGTTCAGCGATGCTGTTGCGGGCTTGCCCGCGGACCTACGCGGTAAGAAGGCGGGGAAATTGCCCCACTCCGCCTGGATGTTGCTGGAGCATCTCCGCCTCGCGCAGTGGGACATCCTCGAATTCAGCCGCAACCCGAGCCACGTTTCGCCGGAATGGCCCGCTGGATATTGGCCGAAGAGGGTAGCTCCACCCAATGCTCGCGCCTGGAATGATAGCATCCGCCAGTCTGAGCGAGATCTGAAGGCGATGCAGGATCTCATCGCGAACCCGAAAACGAACCTATTTGCCCGCATTCCCTGGGGCGACGGCCAAACCATCCTGCGGGAGGCCTTGCTCATCGCGGATCACAACGCCTACCACGTGGCGCAATTGATCGATGTGCGGCGGTGGCTGGGAGCGTGGAAAGAGAAATAGCAGAGATCCTGGACCCGGAGTTGATTTAATTTGCGATCGGCAAATGAAAATCGGGCCGAGGCATTGTTAGTCCACGGTCGTAGTGTGATTTGGTTTCTCTCCGCTTACGAAAAACGACTTTGACTTCTTCTCGCCAGCGTTCGTCGATGCCGGCAAATATCCATTCAATTTCTGGCGAGATATATCGCAATAACTTATCCGTGGCCGGGTGCACGCGCAGAGCAGGTGCAACGAGAAACAGTAGAGGCTTTTCGCTCGACAATTCGCGTCCCGTAAAATAGCCAAACCGCGAAAACTCGCCGCGCCCATGATGCCATTCGACTCTGGCCCAATAATCCAGCCCTTGCAGCGGTAAGTGAATATCCTCATCCGCTTTGAGTTCGACCACCGCCAGTCGCCCGTCGCGCGTGGCCGTGAGCACGTCGATCATCGCCCGGTCCGACGCGGAAAATGCTGGCACCTGCGAGTAAAGAACTGACGCGTCTAATCGCTCATCGATCACACTTACATCACCCACGATCAAGGATTCTAGCCAGCGCTCCGAATGCATACGCCACAGCGGATGATGTCGCGGACCATAGGGATGACGGTTCTCCCGAACCGCCGCGACCATTTGCTGGAATGCCGCCTCGCTGCGACAGTCAAGGACTCGCTCTTCCGCTCCCAAGCCAAATACAATTTGCTCGGCACAACGAAAAGTCCCTGGCTCCATCTCTCTACGAACGCGGGCAAACTCCAGACCTCGCCAGCGGAATGCTACCTCCGCGGCAGAGAGCACCACTACTTCGGAATTCGGCAAAAGACTTCGCACTTTCGTGATTGATTGCGCAAATCGCCCGATTACTTGACCCGCGTCCGGCGCATGTACCAACCGTGTCGCGACATTGCCGCGGTCTCGGCAATCGATCTCGATCAGCGAGTCGTCGCGTTCATTTAGTTCATACAGATTCCACTTGGCGGCTTCGCGGCTCAGGTTCGCCATCCGCTCCCGAACCAACCCAGAACTCGCGCGCGGCACAAACAGCTTCAGGCCTTCGACCACCGCTTTTCCAGCGCAGCTTGTTCGGCACTCATCAAGCCACAAGATGCCAAACGTTAATGCAGCATCGACTGAGCTTTGCGTTTCCTGCGCATTCACTCCCAGAACAGCGAAGGCGGACTGGCCCTTCTTAATGAGACCTCGCGTATAGACCGGCCCAAAGGACTTCTCAAGGTCCACGCCGATAGTCAGGCGTGCGACTGTGAAGTCTGGAAAGTGCCGCTCCAGCGTGCGGCGCAATTTGTGCTGATAAGCGGCTCGAGATATTTTTCTGGCCGAAGGCGATCGCGCGTCGCGCTCCCGGCAAATCTCCAGTTTCGAGGGGCGAGGCTGCCCCAACCTCTGCACAGCAAGCCGCAGCGTGCCGTTCTTAACTTCCGCTTCCAACACCCGCCGCACGGTGTTCCGTTCCGCTGACCACATGTGGAGCAGGCACTTATTTTGTTCTCCGGAAATCGAGTACTTTGATCGCGCGAGGTCAAAAGCAACTGCGCCGTCCTCGAGCACTATCGCACTCGCGGCTTCGCTAAGAAAATCGCGCACGGTACGAGTCAGAAGTTCTGGATTCATCGCTAAGGATTTTCCAATGCGGAAGAGCGCCTTGTCTGTGACCTTCGTCACGTCAAGCCTGTGGATCGCTTTCCCCCACCGACCAATTGCTGCGGTCCGTATGGGATAATGATGAAAAGGACTAGCTGCGAGTCGCGCGGCGTCTCGTCGGCATCTAAATCTTGTGAATAATCTCGCGATTAAAGAGCAATTTTTCTTCGACCGCTACGGCCTCACCGACCGCGATTTAGAAAATTACCTTGCGGCAGCGCTCTCTGCAGGTGGCGATTATGCCGATCTGTACTTCGAGTATCTTTCATCCACGGGCCTTCTGGTCGATGAGTCGATGGTGAAGTCCGCGTCGCAAGGCATTTCCGCCGGGTGCGGCATTCGCGTCGTTTCGGGCGAGCGCACTGGCTATGCCTATACAGACGATCTTTCGTCCGACCGCATTTTGCATGCGGCCCGAACAGCTGCTCTGATCGCCAGCGCTCCGGCAAAGACGACCGTAGCCGGTTTTCAGAAGACCGCTGCTCGCAGCCTTTATCCGGTCGCCTTGCCTTCCGTTGACGCTGAGATTACCGCGAAGGTGGAGTTGGTGACGCGCGCCGACAAAGCTGCGCGAGCCTACGATCCCAGAATTAAGGAAGTGCGGGCCAGTTACGCTGACGAGTTGCGCAACATTTTGGTCGTCGGTTCCGACGGAACCTTCGCCGAAGATGCTCAACCGCTGGCTAGGATGAACGTTTCCTGCATCGCCAAGACTGAGGGCAACTCGGCCCGAGGCAGCGCCGGTGGCGGCGGACGCGTTGCGCTCGACTTCTTTTTCGGCGAGAAGGGCCCGGAATTTTTTGCCAAGGAAGCGGCGCGACAGGCGATCCTGCAGTTGGATGCCCGCGAAGCTCCCGCTGGAGAAATGGAAGTTGTCCTGGGGCCCGGATGGCCGGGAGTGCTATTGCACGAAGCTGTCGGTCATGGTCTGGAAGCAGACTTCAACCGCAAAAAGACTTCGGCATTTGCTGGCCTAGTGGGTCGGCGCGTAGCCAGTGAAAAATGCACGGTTGTCGACAACGGCACGATGCCGTGGCGGCGCGGATCCCTGAACGTAGATGATGAAGGCGAGCCCACGCAGGAGACGGTGCTCATCGAAAATGGAATTCTTAAGGGCTATCTCAGCGACAAGCTCTCGTCGCGTCTCATGGGAATCGCCGACACCGGCAACGGACGCCGCGAAAGCTACGAGCACATCCCCATGCCGCGCATGACGAATACTTATATGTTGGCGGGCGAAGACGCTCCCGAAGACATTATTCGTTCGGTCAAACGCGGAGTCTATGCCGTGAACTTTGGCGGTGGCCAGGTCGACATCACCAATGGAAAGTTCGTTTTCTCCGCGTCTGAGGCTTATTTGATCGAAGACGGGCAAATTACCGCTCCCATCAAAGGCGCAACCTTGATCGGCAATGGGCCCGACGTGTTAACGCGTGTCTCCATGGTTGGCCACGATTTGAAGCTCGACGAAGGCGTCGGCACCTGCGGCAAAGATGGTCAAGCGGTTCCTGTGGGCGTCGGCATCCCGACGATCAAGATAGATCGGCTGACGGTTGGCGGCACCGCCAAGAAAGATACCGGAGGCTTCATGCAGTAAATAACTGCAAATACTCATCTCTGGGTCATTTGCATCCTGCACTAATAGGTTATGCATAGGAGATGCTATGAAGAACAAATCAGCGATTTATCGAGCAGGTCTGGCCATTGGTTTTCTAGTGCTGGTTTTTTCTTTGCAGTTTGGCGAACGTGCAACAGTGAGAGCGGAAAGCCCCGCACTAACCGGAAAGTTCGTAATAACGACGGGTAAGGTTCTAAGGGCGAATGAAAGCGTGACCAGTCAGGATCTTGGTTTGCCTCGGACCCTGACGCTCTGTTTCCGTGGATCAAGTGCAGACTTGGTTGAGGGAGCGATTTCAGGTAGCGTGTATTATCCACTTGCTATCTTCGGGGGTGGAGGCACCCTCAATTACTGTGCTTCGGTAGCTCCGGTTTCACGAATACGCATCGAACGAAGCGCTGATGCGAGCGTACCGGTCGTTGCGGAGGTTCAAGCTACCTACTGACCTGCGGAGGAGGGCTGTTGCTGTGCAAGCGATTTCTATGTCAACGACTCAACTGGAAACTGAAAGACCGAAACTTGCAAGCGATCTCCCCGAGATCGCCCAGGACATCGTCGCCCGCGCCATGAAAGGCGGCGCGTCCGCCGCGGAATGCGTGGCCCGCGAAGGCGATGAATTCTCCACCTTGGTGCGCCTGGGACAAGTCGAAACCCTGAAAGAATCCGGTTCGCGATCGATTGGAATGCGTGTTTTTTTCGGCCAGCGCGCCGCCAGCACCTACTCCAGCGACTTCTCCCGCGAAGGCTTTGAGCGGATGCTGAAGTCGGCGCTGGAGCTGGCGAAGATCACCTCGGAAGACCCCTTCGGCGGCATCCCCGATGCTTCACAATTAGGGTCGCTAACCGGCGATCTGAGTCTCTACCACGAAGATGTTTATTCCCTTTCGGGCCCCGCCCGTATCGATTACGCCCGCCGTGCAGAAAAAGCCGCGCTCGATTTCGATCCAAGGATCAAGAACTCCGAAGGCGGATCATTCGACGCTGCCACTGGACACAAGGTGCTGGCCAACTCTCACGGCTTTGTTGGCGAGTATCGGCGATCATATTGTTCCGTCTCCGCCGTGCCCATCGCGCAGACCGCCGAAGGCGCAATGCAACGCGATTATTGGTTTTCCGTGGCCCGAACTTTGAGCAAACTGGACTCTCCTGAACAGGTGGGCAAGATTGCCGCCGAACGCACATTGCGGCGACTGGGCGCGCGCAAAGCGAAGACTGCGCAGGTTCCAATCGTGTTCGATCCCATGGTTTCGAGTTCTATCCTCGAACATATTTTCGAGGGTGTGAACGGGGACTCGGTGTACCGTGGCGCGTCATTTCTAGCGGGAAAACTCGGGCAGAAAATTGCAGGCAGCAACGTGACCATCATCGACGACGGCACCATCGTCGGCGGTTTCGGCACCAGCCCTTTCGACGGCGAAGGAGTTCCCACCCGCCGCACCGTCGTGATCGAAAACGGAGTCCTGAATTCTTATCTGCTCAACACATACACGGCGAAGAAGCTGGGCCTGCAGACGACGGGCAATGCTTCGCGCGGACTGGCGGGTACACCGAGTATTGGCCCGGGCAATTATTTTCTGCAGCCTGGCACGAAGTCCCCGAAAGAACTAATATCCTCGATCAAAGAAGGTCTTTACGTTACTGAGTTCCTCGGCCACGGCGCCAATCTCGTCACTGGCGATTATTCCCGCGGCGCGTCCGGTCTCTGGATCTCCGGCGGCGAGTTGACCTATCCGGTCGAAGAGATTACTGTCGCCGGAAATCTCAAGGATCTGTTCTTCAACATCTCTGAGATCGCCAACGATCTCGAATTCCGCGGCTCGATGGCCGCGCCCACCATTCGGGTCGATGGCCTTACCGTGGGCGGCGAGTAAGCGTAGAATCCCCTCGCGTACAGTTCGCGAGCTCGCTCATGAAATTCTCCAGGATCGTTTTTGCAATCGCCGGAATCTGGGGCATCCTCGTCCTCACGCCCCTGTACTTCATGTTCGATTTGATCGGCCGCCAGGATCCGCCGCCCATCACGCATCCCGCATTTTTTTATGGCTTCGTCAGCGTAGGCCTGGCTTTCCAGATTGCCTTTCTGGTGATTGCCAAGGATCCAGTGCGCCTGCGCCCCATGATGATTCCTTCGGTCATCGAGAAGTTCGGTTACGCGGTGACTCTCGTCGTCCTTTACATGCAGAGCCGCTTGCACCTGGCAGATTTGGCGCTTGGCGGCGTAGACGCGCTATTCGGAGTTTTGTTCCTAGCCGCGTTTTTCAAACTCCGGCCTTAAGAATTCGTTATTTGGTCTTCCTTTGGCGCGCGACTTCCGAGAATATAATCGACTCCGTATGGACGGATTGACGCAGCTTTCTCCGGCAACCGACGAACAGAGTTCCAACACTCGCATCATCGTGCTTGCGGTAGTAGTGGTCTTCGCTCTGGCGGGAATTATTGCGCTGCTTCTTCGCGGCAAGCCACAGGGCGCATCGGGTCCGCCGCCATATGCCGCAAACCTCAAGCTGTCCGATTTTAAGATGAGTGCGGCGGAAAACTTCGTTGGCGCAACCGTGAGCTATATCGACGGCACGGTCACTAATACGGGTCCTCAGACGGTCACGCACGTTGTTGTCGAGGTCGTCTTCAAGGATGAGATGGGGCAACTGGCACAGCGCGAAGACGTGGCCTTGAAAGTTGTCAAAAGTAATGGCGCATACCCGGAGCCCATTGACCTGAACACCTCTCCGCTATCTCCCGGACAAAGCCAGCCTTTCCGCCTAACCTTCGAAAGCATCTCCGCACAGTGGAATCACCAGTATCCAGAAATAGAGATCACGGCGGTCAGTCTCAAGTGAAACATGTCGCAATAACATTCTGCGCGGTCGTCTCGATGTGCGCGGCCCAAACGAGTGCAACATTCGAACAGTGGCATGACCGTGGGCTGAAACGAAACCCATCTGGTGTGTCCTTGCACATCGAAACAAGAGATAATCGCGCCATCTATCACACGTCCGAAACAATCAATCTGCTAATGGTCTTCACGAGCGAAAGGGAGAATCTTTACTCAGCTGTAGCAACCGACCCTGGATCGGGAGATGACGTCGTGCTGCAGCGAGTTGGCGAGGAGGCCCATCGCCTTATATTCGACCACGGGATCGTATGCTGCAGCAGTTCCGCACCGAAGGACCTGGGCCGCAAACCCGTGGAAGTGCCCTCTTATTTTTACTTTCGCCTTCCGGAAGGACAATATTCCCTATTCGTTGAAACAAAGCGAGTCCTCCAGGGGCACCCGGAGGGTGCCTACGGCAAAGGCCCGACGGTGACCTCCGATATTTTGCATTTGACGGTTCTCCCGGAAGAAAAACCTGCCGTTCGTCACTGACCCTAAGAATCGTTCACCGTGCCCAGCTACAATGCCTTCATGTCAGAAAGCAAGCCATTCCGGCTGACGGAGTCTGTTAAAGCCGCGGGTTGAGCGTCCAAGCTGAGTCCGGCGGCGCTGGACACGGTGCTTGGGAAATTAGCCCGGCAACACGACCCAAACGTTCTAGTCGGCTTCGATCACGCCGACGACGCCGGAGTGTATCTAATCGCTCCCGACCGCGCGTTGGTGCAAACAGTAGATTTCTTTACGCCGGTCGTTGATGATCCTTACACCTTCGGACAAATCGCCGCGACCAACGCCCTTAGCGACGTCTATGCGATGGGCGGCAAGCCCCTCACTTCGTTGGCACTCGTATGCTTTCCCGAAAAAGCTGATCTTGAGATTCTCGAACAAATTCTTGCCGGCGGCTTATCGAAGATGATCGAAGCCGGCTGTACGGTGATCGGCGGCCACAGCATCCGCGACGAGGAGACCAAGTTTGGATACGCCGTCACCGGAACTGTCAATCCCAAAAACATTCTCACCAATGCTGGCGCCCAACCGGGCGACGCATTGATCTTTACCAAAGCTCTGGGTACCGGTGTGATTTCCACGGCGATAAAAAGAGGCGCTGCGCAGAAATCCTGGATCGATGGCGCCATGGCCTCCATGACCACGCTAAACAAGCAAGCCGCCGAAGTGATTCATCAAGGCGATTTCCACGTTCACGCCGTGACTGACATTACAGGCTTCGGCATGATCGGCCATGGGCGCGAGATAGCGCTTGCTTCCAACGTATCGTTCCGCCTGTATGCAAGCAGCATTCCGGTACTTGCCGGCGCACTCGAATGCGTGCGGGCAGGTTACATTCCCGGCGGCCTCAACAACAACCGTGATTTTGCGGAATGTGTAGTGGGTTACGACGAGGAAGTGCCCGAGGATATAAGAGCTCTTCTCTTCGATCCTCAGACGGCGGGCGGACTGCTGATTTCGGCCGCATCGGAAGACTCCGAGCGGCTTATACATTCGCTCAAAGCGGCCGGAGTATCCGCAGTACGAATTGGCGAGGTTCTGGCGAGAACCAAACCTCTGATCGCGGTTCAGTTCTGAGGGTTTTCTGGCGGTGACTGGCCCTTCTACGGGCTTGCGTTGACCAGTTCCCAGATTCGCGCCAGATGGTGATCGTCATGTTCGGCCACAAAATATAAATGATCTACCAGCCGCATTGGCGTCTTCAGACGCGGATGCGGAATGGCGTGGCTAAACAGCGAGGCATCCGTTTCATCCACGCGCCTCAGCAGCTTCGCCCTTGCGACCCGGAACTCCGCCAGAATCTGTTCCAGCGGACACGCGTTGTAGTTGGCTTCGTCAGTTTTCCGGTTCTTCAGGTCTGTCACCGTCAGTTGGGCACTGTCGGCGATATAATCGCCCACCCGTGCCAGCCACAGTGGTTCGAGATCAAGCAAATGGCCAGCGTGCTCCTGGGCAGACCACTTTCCCTGTGGCTTCCTGACCAGGATCTCCCAGGAACGGCTGCGAAGCACTTCCTCGACTCTCGCTGGAGTGCCGCGCAAACGTGCCAGCAAATTCGGATACAGCTCCACAGGAAACGAAAACTCGAACTTCCGCTCGAACCAGATGGGCACCTGACTCATGGATTCCGCCTAGCAAAGCAATAATTACTGCAGGTAGGAGATGCTCCGTGACGCCTGCGGACTCACAAATTGCCTGAGCCGCAAGGCGCAGGCAGTGCATCTCTTAAGAATCGCAGGCTGTCCCGAAACTCCGCCGTATATTTTCCGCAAGGAGCCATTATGCAATTTCGCCAACTTGGAAGCAGCGGCCTGAAAGTCTCCGCCCTCGGCCTCGGCTGCATGGGCATGTCGGAGTTTTACAGCGGACGCGACGACGACGAATCGATCGCCACCATTCATCGCGCGTTGGAACTTGGCTTGACTTTCCTCGACACTGCCGACGTCTACGGCCCTTACAAGAACGAAGAACTTGTCGGCCGCGCAATCAAAGGAAAGCGCGACAAGGTCGTGCTAGCGACGAAATTCGGAATCGTGCGCGATCCTAAGAACCCTAATATCCGAGGCGTGAGCGGCAAGCCCGATTATGTCCGCCAATCCTGTGAAGACAGCTTGCGGCGCCTGGGTGTCGAGAGCATCGATCTTTATTACCAACACCGCGTCGATCCCGATACTCCGATTGAAGAAACCGTGGGAGCGATGGCGCAACTGGTCAAAGAAGGGAAAGTTCGTTATCTCGGCCTTTCTGAGGCCTCGCCGCAAACTCTTCGCCGTGCTGCCAAGGTTCATCCTATAGCCGCACTGCAGACCGAATACTCTCTCTGGACGCGCGATCCCGAAGAAGAAGTTCTTGGCGCCTGCCGGGAACTAGGCATTGGATTTGTTGCCTACAGTCCACTCGGACGCGGCTTTCTCACCGGCCAGTTCCAGAAATTTGAAGATTTGCCCGCCGATGACTATCGACGCAACTCACCCCGTTTTCAGGGAGAGAACTTCCAGAAGAATCTAGACCTGCTCCACAGCGTCGAAGAGCTGGCAAAGGAGAAAGGCTGCCAGCCGTCTCAGTTGGCGCTTGCGTGGGTGCTGGCCCAGGGCAATGACATCGTACCGATTCCCGGTACCAAACGGCGCAAGTATTTGGAAGAGAATCTAGGCGCGCTAGAGATTAAACTCACAACCGCAGATTTGGGTCGAATCGACTCGGCATTCCCGCCAGATGCGGCCTCAGGACTTCGCTACCCGGAGCACATGATGCAGCTGATCAACGGATGATTAGGTGTCACAACAAAGAAATATAGGGCCGCACGCGCGGCCCTATGATTTATCTCGGGTGTAAAACCTGGGATCTACGCTCTAGCAGGGCTTTCCCCGCCCTTCGCCAGCCCCGGACGGCCCGGTTCCGGCTTCAGCACCTGCTGCACGCCGTCATCGCTCTTGCCCACGGCAGGCGGCTTCGCGGGAAGCTCCTTACCTTCAATTAGCAACCGGATTTCAGCCGCATCCAACACTTCGCGCTCTAGCAAAGCGGCTGCAATTCGCCGCAAGGCATCCGGGCTGCTTTCCAAAATCTGCTTCGCCGTATCGTATCCGCGGCTTACCAGCTTGCGCACTTCGGCATCAATCTTGATCGCCGTGTCCTCGCTGTAGTCGCGGTGCTGCGTGATTTCCCGTCCAAGAAAGATCTGCTCTTCCTTCTTGCCAAACGTCATGGGACCAAGATCGCTCATGCCCCACTCACAGACCATCTTGCGCGCCAACTCCGTAGCCCGCTCAATGTCATTGCCCGCGCCCGTGCTCATCTGGCTGAGAAACATCTCCTCCGCAATGCGTCCGCCCATCAGAATGGCGACATCCGTCTCCAGATATTCTTTCGTATAGTTGTGGCGATCGTCGACCGGCAATTGCATCGTCACGCCCAACGCCATGCCACGAGGGATAATCGTCACCTTATGGACTGGGTCGGAGTTCGGCAGTTTGGCCGCTACCAAAGCGTGTCCCGCTTCGTGAAATGCGGTAACTTTCTTTTCCGCATCCGAAAGAATCATCGACTTGCGTTCCACGCCCATCAGAACTTTGTCTTTGGAAATTTCAAAGTCGTACATCAGCACGGCCTTGCGATTCTGCCTCGCCGCTGCCAACGCCGCTTCGTTGACCATGTTGGCCAGATCTGCTCCAGAGAACCCTGGTGTGCCACGAGCCAGTACGGAAAGATCGACATCTTCCGCCAAAGGAATCTTGCGTGTGTGTACTCGCAGAATTTCTTCCCGCCCGCGCACATCGGGACGACTTACCACCACGCGCCGGTCAAAGCGCCCCGGACGCAGCAGCGCCGGATCCAGCACGTCGGGCCGGTTAGTCGCGGCCATCAGGATGACGCCTTCGTTCGACTCGAAGCCATCCATCTCAACCAGCAGTTGATTCAAAGTCTGCTCGCGCTCGTCGTGTCCGCCACCCAGGCCGGCACCGCGATGCCGCCCGACCGCGTCAATCTCGTCAATGAAAATAATGCAGGGCGCGTTCTTTTTGCCCTGCTCAAACAGGTCGCGTACCCGGCTGGCGCCTACGCCAACGAACATCTCAACGAAATCCGAACCGGAGATCGAGAAAAACGGAACGTTGGCTTCGCCGGCAACCGCACGCGCCAGTAGCGTCTTACCCGTTCCCGGAGGCCCGACCAGCAAAACGCCCTTGGGGATGCGCCCGCCCAGCTTCTGGAACTTCTGCGCCTCGCGCAGGAACTCAATAATCTCGCGCAGTTCTTCCTTGGCCTCGTCCACTCCGGCGACATCTTTGAACGTAACTTTTTTCTGCTGCATCGACAGCAGGCGTGCCCGGCTCTTGCCGAACGACAGGGCCTTATTGCCGCCGGTTTGCATCTGGCGGATCATGAAAAACCACAGAGCCGCAAGCAGAACCAACGGCGCAAGATTCAGTAGCCAGGTTGGCCAGCTTCCGCTGTTAACATCGCGGAAGTTCATGACCACGCCCTTATCCCGGAGCGTCTTAATCATGTCGGGATAATTCGACGGGGCGGTGGTATGGAAAGCGGACCCGTTACGGTACTTGCCGCGGACCTGCATGCCGTCTACGGTGACTTCGTGAACATTCCCCTGGTCCACGTCGCCCAGGAACTGACTAAAGTTGATTTCTGCGTCTTTCTGACTGTTGCGGCCTTGCTGAATCACCTGCCACAACAGGAGAGCTGAGATCGCAATCACCAGCCAGAAAACTACGGTTTTAACGGTTGAGTTCACCTAAACGACTCCTGGGTCCGGCGGCAACGGACGTTCTGCCGTCCCGGCTTCCGCTGCTAATTAGATGCAGCCCATCCATTTTGGATCGGCGAAATTCTAGAGACCACTATTCTACCTGTTCCTCGCAAAAAAGGCCCGCGCGGAAAATCGTAACTTAGGTCACCGGCTGGGTAAGGTCGCTGCCAGGTAGGGGAGATTTCGTTCCGTTTGCTCTACCGCCCCCAGTCCATAGCCAACAAGAAAAGCTTCATCTACGAGAAAACCGAAATAATCCGGCTGCAAGGCTACTCGGCGCGCTGATTGCCGGTCGAGCAGAGTCACCATTTTTACCGACGCCGCTCCCCGCGCCCGCAAGTCGTTCATTAGAAACTCGCTGGTCACTCCCGAATGCACCAGCCCTTCAACCAGCAGAATATCCTGCCCACGGATGTCGGGCTCATGGCTGAAGAAAATTTCCATGACGTCGCTGTGCCCATCCGCTTGCGCCCGTGTGTACCTAGGCTTAATGAACTGGCATACCACCGGCACTTCCAGAACGCGCACCAGGTCCGCCAGAAACATAAAAGCGTTTTCCAGCACGGCCAAGGCCTGGATGGTTCGGCCCTGGTAGTCGTCAGATATCTGCCGCCCCAGTTCCTTCACCCGCTTTTGAATCTGGTCGCTGGAAATTACTTCGCGATGTCGCTCGGCTCTCGAACCACTCATGCTCGAAGCATTCATGGATGACGCGCCCTCCCAATCCGTGCGATCAACATTCTACTTCTGTATATTACGTCCGCGGTTCGCCAAATGTCCGCTAAACGTTCGCTCCGTGATTAGAATAGCTTCGCGGCCCGCCTTCGCCTGAAATTCCGCGGGAGTTAAAAATCCACGTACCCAGACAATTACATCCCCGCTCAAGATCACCGGCCAAAGCTTGCGCTCGGCGGCCTCCGCAGCCCGTCCCTGCAAGAGTTCCTTGATTTTCTTGGGAGCCTTTGTATGGGCGGGCCAAAATCGGTCGCCCGGACGCCAGTTTCTCACTCGCAGTGGTCCCGGCAATGCTGCTGCATCGAGAAATATCTGCGAGCCGCTTGCCGTCTCGCCTGACGAAGAGGGAAGTCGCCGTGTTTCGAATGCAGCTTGTACCTCGGGAACACTCACGCTTCCCGGCACCGGCAGGTCGTATTCGTATTCGTTCCCGGTCGGAGCCAAATCGTCATTTTTTTGCCGCAAGTCTGGAGTGAGCAATACCATTTCCTCCGGATGGCGTACCATCTTCCACCCCAGTGGCAGCGAGATTTCTTTCTCCGGCTCGCCTTCCTCCGCCGCGAAACGCAAAATTTCCTCCACATGCTTGAACTCCAGCGGTAAGCGGACATGCTCTCCCATCGCCTTGATCACTCTTCGCTGTACCGCGAGCGGCTCTCCCAGAAGCCACATCCGGTTCACCGACCCATTCACCACCGGCCAGGGAGCGTTCTCAATGCGCGACTCGAGATCAGGGTCGCCCGAAGCGCAAGGCGAGACCTCATCGCGCGGGCCTCCAATCTGAACCAATCCCTTGATCCGCCGATCGGTAGCTTGGTTTGCCCATTCCGGTTCCGACCATTGAATCGTCCTGCCCATCCACCCCGCCGCTTCATTGTCCCAGTAGTCTTCTTCTCCGCGAGCAATCTCCGCCAGTTCCGCCAGATTCTCCGCCACCGAGGGATTGAACTCTTTTTCCAGAAGAGGCATAACTCCGTGGCGAATTCGATTGCGGGTGAATTTGTGATCGGCGTTGCTGGAATCCTCCCGCCAGGATTGTCCGAGGTCGCGAAGATACCGCTCCAGCTCAACCCGGCGAAACCCCAACAATGGCCGGACGATCTCTCCCAGCGTTTCCCCAGCCTCGTCCTCGACCACCAATCGCGGATGAATCGCGCCCAGTCCCCGCAGCCCCGTGCCACGAATAATACGCAAGAGCACAGTCTCGGCCTGGTCGTCGAGCGTGTGTCCGGTGCAAATCGTGTTCAGAGAATTTACGGAGCCGTCGCTCAAGCGCGGATCAACGTCAGCCGAAGAGATGTTCGGGAAGGGCACGAGTTCACTCGTGCCACTCGACGGGGATAAAGACGAGAGCTTTAGCCCCTGAGGTTCGCCTGCCCCCAACAGCCGATGAAAGAACCCATACCGCAACTCCCGCGCCGCCGTCTCGATGCTGCAATGCTCATCGACCGCATGGCGCGCCGTATCATTCCCGTCACAATAAAATTCCAGATTGAACTCACGCGCCAGTCCCGTGACAAACTCCTTATCCGCATCCGACTCCGCCCCGCGCAACTTGTGATTGAAGTGAACAACAGAAAGGACAATCCCCAACTCCCCCCGAAGCTCCAGCAGCAGCCGCAACAGCGCAACCGAATCAATCCCACCGGAGACGGCCACCCCTACGCGATCCCCGGCCTGCGGCAGTTCCTGCTGCCCGATGTCGCCTAAAACGCGCTGCGCCAGTGAATGCATATAGCCACATGGTATAACTCGGAGGCCCTGTTACAGTTTCGAGAGT
>DATBZH010000113.1:0-3322 GCA_036513255.1 Candidatus Sulfotelmatobacter sp.
TACGAAAGCCAGATAGGCGACATCCTGGCCCTGCAGAATCGTGTTTCTTCCGCCATTGTGAATGAGATCCGGATCAATCTAACCCCGGAGGACCAAGAGAGGCTCGCGCGGAATCCGGCGGTAGCGCCGGAGGCGTACGAAAACTATCTGAAGGGGCGCTACTACTGGAATAAAAGATCGGACGAGAACTTGACGAGAGCCATCGGATACTTCGAAGCGGCTACGCATCAGGCACCGCAGTATTCGCTGGCCTATGCCGGGCTCTCCGATTGCTATGCCATTATCAGCGCGGAGATTTTTGGCACCATGTCCCCAGCGCAAGCCGCGCCGAAGGCAAAAGCAGCTGCTCTGCATGCGCTTGACATTGATTCCACACTAGCCGAAGCGGAGACTTCGCTCGCGACTGTGAGGTTTAACTACGATTGGGATTGGAATGGTGCGGCGGAGGGCTTTGCCAAAGCTATCAGGGATAATCCCAGCTATGCGACTGCTTATCAGAGATACTCACTTTACTTGATGGCCATGGCTCGGACGGAGGATAGCGTTGAGCAGATCAACAAAGCGCGCGAACTCGATCCGCTATCGATCAGCATCAACTTTAGCCTGGGATGGCGGTTCTATATGGCACGACAGTATGACCGCGCCATACAGCAACTTCGCAACACGCTCGAAATGGATTCATCCTATGAACTGCCGCATCTCGTGCTCGGTTGGGCGTATGTCCAGAAAGGCGATTGGGGGCTCGCTATTCCCGAATTGCGCCAGGCGGTCGAACTCTCTCATGGCACACCTTTGATGATCTCATCTTTGGCGAACGCTTACGCACGCTCAGGAAATAAGGTCGACGCGCAGAAGCTGCTTGCCGGCCTGGTTTCCCAGTCACAGAAGAACTATGTTTCCCCGTATTATTTCGCAGTCGTTTACGTTGGGTTGGGAGAAGATGAAAAAGCTATCGACTGGCTCGAGAAAGCATACTCCGATCGATCCAACGGTTTGGTGTTCCTGAAAGTGGACCCTTCGCTCGACCACCTACGCTCCAATCCGCGATTCCTGGCACTGCAGCAGAAGCTTAAGTTTCCAAGTTGAGGGGGCGCGCAGTGAGTTGCACGGCCTTTTAACACTCGACCTTCAGTTCGTCCAACTCCAGAAACTCTTGCACGATCGGCTCGGTAGATTTTCCCATATCCGCCGAGGTGCCAAAGAAGATTGCTTTACCCTCGTGCAAAAAGACCACCCGGTCGGCCAGTTTCTTAGCCAGTCGCATGTCATGGGTAACGACGATGCTAGTGAGATTCAGTTGCAGCTTAAGCCGCTTGATGAGATCGCCGAGCAATTGCGCCATCAGTGGATCCACCATCGTGGTCGGCTCATCGTAAAGAACGCATTCCGGCCGCGCCGCCAGTGCGCGGGCAATAGCCACCGAGCGCTTCATACCCGTCGAAAGATCGGAAGGCAAAAGGTCTCGCATTTCCTTTACACCCACCATCTGCAGGAGTCCGTCAACAATCTGGTAGATTTGCTCTTCCGACAGGTCCCTGCTTTCGCGCAAAGGGAAAGCGACGTTCTCGCCCACGGTGAGTGAATCGAAGAGCGCTCCGTTCTGGAAAACCATGGTGACTTTTTTTCGGATGGCTTCCAGTTGCACTTCGGAAAAGTTGGTAATGTCCTCGCCGGCGACGATCACCCGGCCGGAATCAGCGGTGAGAAAACCCATTAGGATCTGCAACGAAACCGACTTTCCCACACCGCTGCGTCCGAGGATACACACGGTTTGGCCCGGCATGACGTCAAAGCTGACCCGATCGAGAACCGGCTTCTCGCCAAATGCTTTGGAGACCTCGCGAAATTCGATGTATGGGCGGCTCACATTTTCCGGCATTCTGATTAGCTCTCAGCTCAGGGTCCAGCGGCTGTCAGGCGCTGCGCTGCTCCTTCTCCAACTCTTCGAGGGTATTCAGATTGCGGAAGATGGAGCTTGAGAATCCCATGCGGTGCAACTCTGTCTTCCCGATCACTCGGGTTTCCGCTTCATCGAAAAGCAAGTCGATTTTGTTGCGCCCCGCAAGCAAGCTCATCTCGGCCGCATCAGCGAAGCTCCGGCGATAAATGGCGCACAGGGGCTGACAGCGGTCGTCGCCATGAGGAACGATCACTGAAGCACCGCCTGCAGCCCGCGCTTCACTGATCAGATACTGCAGGAATGCCGAAGCGACAAAAGGCATGTCGACAGCCAGCATAAGGTTCAGTTCCGTCACCGAACTCCGCAAGGCAGCATGAATTCCGCCCAACGGCCCCCGGTCACGGAATGTATCTTCCACCACCGGCGCGAACCCGGAAAACTTCTCTTGGGCTCCTACGATGCATACGTTGGATGTAACCGAGCGGACCAAGTCGAGCGCTCGCGCTAGCAAAGTGCGGCCGTCGAAGCCAACAAAGGCTTTATCCCTGCCCATGCGGGTGCTGTTTCCGCCCGCCAGGATAAACCCGACGACATCGTCTGCACGAATGCCTCCCATGCCGCGATGATACACCGCACGCCGACCGAGTCTATTCCGCCAACTGCCGCAAAATCTGGTTCCCCAGCTTCTGAGTCTCGCCGAAAAACTTCTGATATTCGACGAATAGACGATTCAATTCCAGCGACTTGTCCGCCGAGAGATGCTTGCGCAGCATCATGTCGCGCACGTGCACCGGGTTTGGCAGCGTGGCATCTTCCGTCAGTTCTTCCAAAGCCGTATTAGGATCGTAGTGATACATGCAGATATTGTAGCGCCGCTGTTTCGGCGCCTGACAGGGCGCCAACTCTAAATTGACGCTACACCAGGTTGGTACTCCACAGATCGTGGAGATGCACAATGCCTTGCAGCTTTCCGCTTCCATCGACCACCATCAACGATGTAATCTTTTTCGCCTCCATCAGTGCCAGTGCGGTGGCGGCAAACTCTTCTCGCTCAATCGTTTGCGGATTTTTCGTCATACACTCACCCGCCGTCAGGTCAAGCACATCTTTCCCGCGCTTCTCGAGGAGCCGCCGCAAGTCTCCGTCGCTGATAATGCCCATCAGAATCTCGGCTTCCACCACCGCCGTTACGCCCAGTTTCTTGCGTGACATTTCATAGATCACATCCGGCATCTTCGTTTGCGGCCCCACGCATGGCAGTGCGTCGCCCGAGTGCATCAACGACTCCACCCGCGCCAGCTGCTTTCCCAGTTTCCCTCCCGGATGCAGGTTGGCAAAATCCTCCTCCTTGAACCCGCGCTTCTCGCTGAGTGTAACGGCGAGTGCATCGCCCAGCGCCAGCATCGTGGTGGTCGAAGCTGT
>DATBZH010000114.1:0-79011 GCA_036513255.1 Candidatus Sulfotelmatobacter sp.
CATCGCAATCTGTTGATAGCGCGTGTGCAAATCGCACCCTATAATCATCATCGCTCGGCTCCTTTCCTCCGAGCCTTGGTTGCTTGAGCGCTCCCAAGTCTACTCGCCCGCGAGGAGCCGACACGGTTATCTCATCAGCCGACCAGTTGAGAAGGCAGATGACGACCCGAGTAACTTTATGAACCCGTTGCGCCCGCAGGTTTAAGATACCGGAACTGCCCGCGGTCGACGCGCGGCTGATGGTGAATCGTGACGGCGTCCGGGTCTTATCCTCAATGAGCATCCCGGTCAGTAAGTGAAATAGCGATGTTTCGCCAACAACCCCAGTTACCCTACGCTCACTGGGTCTTCTGCATGTGGATGTGCCCGTCGTTGCTCACCGGAGATGTGAGTTTTGGACACGGTGGTGATGGCTCGTTAGGACGCTCCTGGCATGCCAGATTCGGCGTACAAAATGCCGAGTTATGAGATGATTTCCTATTGTGAACGCTCAGGTCTCTTCATGATCCGGGGCTCCGGAATCAAGTCGTGCGTTCCGCATGGCGCAATCCAGGTCGTCCAGTTAAGGATCGGAAAAAATTATGTCAAGAGACATCATTCGCACGCCTAATGCTCCGTCTCCGCCACCGACATACAGCCAAGCGGTACGGGCAGCGGGTCTTGTGTTCGTCTCAGGCACGGGGCCACACGATCCATTAACCGGGAAGATTGTTGGGGATACGATCCAAGAACAGACCAGACAGTGCCTGGAGAATGTGTCCGCCATCCTCAAAGCCGCAGGCACTTCCCTCGAACGAGTCGTGAGTGTCACTGTCATCCTTCTAGAGGAAACAGACTTCGCCGGAATGAACGAAGAGTGGATTAAGTGGTTTCCGGCGAACCCGCCTGCGCGGCAAGGTGCGAAGTTACCCGTTCGAATCCCCGGCATGAGGGTATCCATAGCGGCCATTGCCGAGGCTTAACGCTGGGTTTTGAGTGTAATGGCGATTTTTCGCCAGTTGAGGAGATTCCCCCAGGGTGTCCAGGCCCGGATACCTTCCGGTTTGCCGACGATCCTTCTGGAATCGGTGCGATCATTGCCAAAGCCGCACAGGCTATAATTGCGCGCACAGATGACGCTCACCTCGGGCACCAAACTCGGTCCGTACGAGGTCGTGGCACCAGCAGGCGCGGGCGGGATGGGCGAGGTGTATCGCGCGCGCGATGCGAGGCTGAATCGTGACGTGGCGGTGAAGATTTTGCCGGCGGCGTTTGCGCGCGATCCGGAGCGGATGCGGCGGTTCCAGCAGGAGGCGCAGGCGGTTGCCGCGCTGAATCACCCCAACATTTTGGCGATTCATGATTTTGGCGAGCACGAAGACTCGCCTTACATCGTCACGGAATTCTTGGAGGGCGAGACTCTTCGTGTCCGCATAGGTGCGGGGGCGTTGCCGGTGCGCAAGGCTAGTGAGTATGGGGAGCAGATTGCGTGTGGGCTGGCGGCGGCGCATGAGAAAGGGATTGTTCATCGCGACCTGAAGCCGGAAAACATTTTTATCACGCGCGACGGGCGGGTGAAGATTCTGGACTTTGGGCTGGCGAAGCTTGTGCGTCAGGAAGGCGCGCTGGCTGCGGATGCGGCGACGTTGGCATCGCAGACTGAGCCAGGCGCGGTGATGGGGACGGTCGGGTACATGTCTCCCGAGCAGGTGAAGGGGCTGGCGGCTGATCATCGCTCGGACTTGTTCAGCTTCGGGGCAATTCTTTACGAGATGCTTTCGGGTAATCGCGCGTTTCATGGCGATAGTTCCGTCGAGACCATGAGCGCGATTTTGAAGCAGGATCCGCCGGAGTTAGCAGAGACGAATCGCACGGTGCCGCCGACGCTCGAGCGAATTGTGCGGCATTGCCTGGAGAAGAATCCGGAGGAGCGGTTTCAGTCGGCACGGGACGTGGCGTTTGCGCTGGGGGCGCTTTCGGATTCGAGCGGTGCCACAATCGGGGCGGTGACGGTTGGCGCCCGACGGGCCTGGCGCCCATGGGTGCGCGTCGCGGTAGAGGTTGCTCTGCTGGGTATTGCTTTAAGTCTTTTTCTTACGCGGCATTCTGAGAAGACCCAGCCCAGCGTACTCGGTTCGGTTCTGCCTCCGCTCGGAGAAGGGTTCTGGGCGAACCTTACGCAACCCGCCGCGATTTCTCCCGACGGGAAGTTTCTTGCGGTCATTGCCATGAGTAACGGCCACACGCAACTCTGGCTGCGAAGAATGGATGCGTCGGAGGCTCAACTTATTGCAGGCAGCGAAGATGCCGCTAATCCGTTCTGGTCGCCTGACAGCCGTCACATCGGTTTCTTCGCTCCGGGCAAATTGAAGAAAGTGGATATTTCTGGCGGAGCGGTCAGCGACATCTGCGCCGCCGGCACGTACGGCATGGGCGGCACATGGTCGTCGCGGGGAGTGATTGTATTCGCCACCCTGGCCGATGCATTGAGGCGCGTGCCTGACAGTGGAGGGACGCCTGAGCGGATTCCAGGCGTCGATCTTTCCAGCGATGCCCTCGGGCAGTACTGGCCGACATTCCTTCCGGATGGAAATCATGTGCTCTACCTGGAGTGGAGATATGCCACTCCCGCAAGTCATGAGAACGCTGTTTGGATCGGTTCGATGGACGGGGAAAAAGCGCGGCGGCTGCCCCTTACGTCCACCAACACTCAATATTCAGGCGGGCAGTTGCTGTTCAGTCAGGGCGGCGATTTGTTTGCACAACGGTTCGACCTGACCCGGCTTGAGTTGAGCGGACCTGCGGTGCCAGTGGCGAGAAACATTCAATACGACACGTTCTTCGATAGTGGGACATTCACAGTTTCGGAGAATGGGACCTTGGTTTATGGAAGCGCGGGCACCGGAGTTGATTCCGAACTCACCTGGATGGATCGCAGCGGAAAGACGATGGGCATACTGGGAGATCCGCGTCATTTCGAGGCTCAGACCATCTCTCCCGATGGGCAGCGGGTGGCGGTTGTAGTGAAGGAAGCCAGCGCCCGGGAGAAGATATGGGTCTACGACGTGGATCGCGGTACTCGGATTCCCGTGGTGAGCGAAGAATCCGGATCGGCCTTGTATAGTCCGGTCTGGTCTCCCGATGGCAGGCGCGTTGCATACAGGGACACGGTAGGAAGAGTGTCAGGAGTGTTAGCCCACGCTTCCGATGGTTCGGGAGCGGAAGAGCCAATCGGAGCGAGGCAGGAAGGCGTGGTCTCTGTTGAAGACTGGTCACCGGACGGACAACGACTGGCAGTAACTCTTACTAAATTCCGCGGAACACAGAACTGGAAGGATACGCTGCAAGTGTGGCAAGTAGGCGCGGGGGCAAAGTCAGAACTCGAAATCGGTGACGCCTCCGATGCGAAATTCTCACCCGATGGACACTGGCTGGCTTATTCCGATGAAAACAGCGGAGAGATCTATGTCACCTCCTTTCCTGGGCCGGGTGCCCGGATTGCCCTCTCTTCCAAGGGCGGGGGTGTTCCCAGGTGGCGTGGGGATGGGCAGGAACTCTTCTATATTGCGCACGACCTGACGATCATCTCAGTTCAGGTGCGCGAGTCGGCGAATGAATTCCGTGTGCTCGCTTCCCAGCCGTTGTTTCGGTTGCAGCTTCCTTACAATGTTGGGTTTTACGACGCTACTCGCGACGGTAAACGATTCCTAGTGAATACCAGAACCTACAAGGAGCAAACGGCGCCTCTGACGATCGTCACGAACTGGCTGGCGCAGATTCACAGCGAGTCCAGAAACGAACCCCCAAAGAACTGAGTGCGGCCGGCAGAGACCAAGCTAGGGTGCGTCTGTGCAATTGGTCACATGTCTCCACATCCTTCCCATGCTTTCAGCATGGTGATTTCGTCGAAGTACTCGATGTCGCCGCCGACTCGAGCGCCCATGCCGGTGCGTGTGACGTTTCACCCGTCCTCTTGAGTTGTTGCCCCATACCACGGTAGCTTCTCCTCCGACGGAGGGATCGCGGAAAGTTCGCATTCCGGTCGGATGATGAGCAATTCGGAAGTCAACTGTTGTAACCAGGCGATTACACTCACGATCCTCGGCAATTGTCGTTAGGAACTGACGAGCGAAGAGCAAGTCCTGTCCGTTGATCGCTACTACTGCACGTCAGAGACTTTGCCGTTCACGAACGTCACCTTCATGTCCTTGTAGATGTAGAGTTGCTTGCTGCCGAGATTGACTTTCTTGTCGGGCTTACCCAAAGCCGCTTCTACCTGATCAGGAGTCATTCCCTTTTCTATGCTTGCTGGTTCAGCCGGAGGCGCGGCGGCTTCTGCTGGCGCCGCTTGCTGCTGGTCGCCGCCTCCCTGCTGCTGAGCGCCTTGGTCTCCGCCCTGCTGCTGATCACCCTGCGACTTCTGGTCATCGGTGCTGATGGAAAGCAATTGCCCAATCGTATCTTCCACCGTGCCTGCGCTGGCGTTGGCGAGCGACCCGGCGGCAAACTGGAACGCGATGTTGGCTTTGTTGTAAGTCGGCGGATCGGTCTTGTTGCAAGTGTCGCAAGCCACGATGCTCATCGTGACCGTATCCTTGCCGACATTCACGTTAATCTTGGTCGCATAAACTTTGTCGCCCACTTTGAAGAGCTGCGTGCTGGTCTCGTCGCTGGCGGAGTCCGGCTTGTTCGGGCACTTATGCGTCAATCCGCAAAACTTCTTTCCGAAGTCGGCAGCCTTGCCCGAAGTCGCCGTCTGCGCGGCGGACGCATGGACCGTTCCGTTCTGAAATGTCGCGGTCGGCCAGATCGTACTCTTGTAAGGAAGGCCAAGAACTCCGCCCTTTTGAACGCTCAGCAGCGTGCCCTCGTCGATAATGGAATATCCGGTCGAGTCCGATCCCATCTTGGCCAGTTTGTATTGCGCGGCCAGTTGTTCCTGCAGTGTGGGGGCTTGGGCGAGGGCCAGTTGGGACGAACCGATCACTGCGGTCAGCGCGAACATGATCAGGATTGACGCAGGCGAGGTCGAAAGCTCTGCCATCCGGTGGTGGAATTTCCGCGACATTCGTAAAACCTCCGCTTCAGCTTTTCTAAGAAAGATCTTGATTGGCAGTTCCCGAATTCTAAGCCAAGAGCTTGGCAGATGCTTCATTAATATTGAAGAAAGGGAGCGTCCTCATCGGGCGCTCCCCATGCTCACGATCAGTGAAACGTTCAGTTGCGCAAGCGTGCGTTTTACAAACCGCCGCCGCCCGATCCGGCAGCTTCCTGCTTGACCTGCGATTCGGTCTGGTCGGCTGCTGCCTGTTGATCCTGCAGCGTTTTCGCGGCGCTGGTGTCCGGCGGAGGCGGCGGCACGTCGGAAGCCGTGGTGCCCGTATCCGGCGCTTTCGGCAGACCACCCGTGCCCTGCTTCTTCGCCAATTCGCCCATGCCGTTGGTCAGCGTTTCCTGGAAGTGGTTGTACATCTCCTGCAGGTCATCCACTTTCACGGCCACAGTCTGTCCCGACGCGCAATCCGACTTTTTGCTCGCCGAAACGCTGGCGTTCACCATCTGGTCCGCGTCTGGAGTGTCCGTGAGGCGGGTGACTACGTCACCCGAGGTCAAAGCACATTCCTGTCCGTTCGCCACTGCCGTTACGTCGGAATCCACCACAAAGGTTCGGTGCGCTGGATCCAAAGCCGGAGGCGCTTCGCCGCTGGCCGCCGCCGGTGCTGCACCGCCGGATGCCGGAGCGCTCTGCCCCGCGGACGCCTGTTGCGCCGCCAGTTCTGCTTTTACTTCTTCCGCGATCGCCTGCTTGACTTCGGGTGTCAGCGTCACCGAAGCATTCGAGGCCGCCGCGGGCGCAGGATCTCCACCACCGCTATTGGCTTGCGCGTCAGCCGTCGCTGCATCAGCATTGGCTTCCGCTCGAGCCGCATAGGCCGCCTGTAAGTTCGCCGAGATCAGATAGTCCGTGAGCCAAAATGCGGCCGACGGATACACGGGATACGGAGTAAAGTAGGCTCCATAGAAGCCGTACCACGGTGCTCCGCCCCAGCCCCATCCATAAGCTACCGGCGCCGCCCAGGGATTGTAAGCCCAGCCGTAGTAAGCCGGGTGATAGTAATACGGAGCGTAATAGCCGTAGTAGGGCCGTCCGCCGTAGTAGTAGCCGCGATAAACTCCAGACCGGTACGCGCCATGATAGTAGTAAGTGCGCGAGTAATAGGACCGGCCACCGCGCGTCACATAGGCGCGCTGCACATAACCGCCGCGCCGTCCATTGGTCACCACGCGCGCGCCATTGTGTTCGCTCACAACCGTGCGCCCGCCGCGGACCCCGTGCTCAATGTGCATGCCGTTACGGTCGACGGAACGAATCTGTCCATTGGGGCGGATGCTCGCATGACCGCCGCCCTTTAGCGAAACCGTTCTTCCCGGCGGAGTGTGACTGCCGCTACCACCGCGAGTGCTGGCCGCAGCTCCACCGTGAGCCCCGGCTGAAGTCCCCGGCTTGCCTCCCGCCGCAGTTCCGCCACGGGCGCCCGTCGTCGTGTGCGTCCCGGCTGTGGTTCCGCCGCGCGTGCCGGTCGTCGTATGTGTACCGCCTGCCGCGCCAGTGTGTGTACCGGTCGTGGCCGTGCGGCCGGTCGTGGCCGTGCGGCCGGTCGTCGACGTGTGCCCAGCGCCCGTCGTAGCCGTGTGTCCTGTCGTGGCAGTGTGACCGGTTGTCGTTGTGTGTGATGGCGTTGAGCTGTGCGTCTGCGTTGTTCCATGGGAAGGCGCCGACGAGTGCGATGGCGCGCTCTGGTGCGGCGCTGACGGCGCTTTGGGAGGCGGGCTGGATTTTTTCTGGCCCCACGCAAACGCCGGAATCGCCATCAGAATTGTTATTGAAGTCCACTGCCGCAAAATGTTACGGGTACGAAAACTCATCACCGCCTCCTGATTCGAAACTCTGCCTTCGCCTGTCGTCTGAAAACGCCACGCCTCGAAATCAACCCTGTGCTCTCAGCCAGGACTGGGCTGGCTGATGATAGCTCCAACACGCATCCCGGCTAAAAGTAGCTCGACACTTGAGATAAGAGACGGGGCGCGATGCGCTATCGAGAAACTGTCGGCATCGCCGGCAATCGCATACTCGGCGAAAAAACGGTACCAGACTTTTACGACTCGCGCAATGATCCTCTAGTTCCTCGTCCTCGGGAAAGCCAACCCGCTTCCCTCGGCCGCCCGCTTTCTTCCTTTCGCTGGTTCAATCCCTGCGATAAGCTTTCTCTTAACCTCTCGGAGGAACTTCGTGCGCTACCTTGATCGTCTGCAACCGCTGGCTCTGCTGTTCATGCGTCTGACTCTGGGAGCAGTGATGGTTGTTCATGGCTCCCACAAAGTCTTCGGCGGCCTTCATAACCATGCTCACTTTGTTGCCAGTCTCGGTCTTCCCGCCTGGAGCGGGTATCTCTCTGCCTTCACAGAATTTCTCGGTGGGCTGCTGATTCTCGCCGGACTCTTCACGCGCGCCGCTGCCTTCGCCATTTGCATCAACATGATCGTCGCCATATGGAAAGTTCACTGGCACAACGGCCTCACCGGCGATCACGGATTCGAGTTCCCTTTATCGCTGGCGGCGCTCGCCTTTGCTCTCATCTTTTTCGGCGCAGGCCCGATCGCTATTGACCACATCCTCAGAGGTGGTGGCTCCGCAGGCTCCAGAAAGTGAAAGAAGTGAAAATTGGAAGGGACTCGGGCAATCCATCACGAAAAAGTCCCTCAGCTCCGCAACAAGTATCGGCTGATTGGGTTAACCAGAAATTGGCGCAAATCCCGGCACTAAATTTAAGATACAACGCATGGACCGGCCCTGCATCCCATTGATTTACCCAACGCATCCTAGTCTGTGAACCGATTGGAGGTTACTCTTGAGAACGATGAGAAAGACAACGCTGCTCGCGGTTATTTGTGGACTCTTCTTCCTGGTCAGCTTCGCTCAGGCGCAACAGGGCGACGCCATGTTCGGCCTCGGCACGATTATGTCGGCGGGATCGTCTTCGTGCACCCAAAACAGCGGCTTTAGTTGCTTCGTACCCGAAAAGGGCGGCTTGTACCCGAGTGTAAGCGCCGACGTCATCTTCCATAATCGCCTCGGAGTTAACTTCGAGACCACGTGGAAAGCCAGCCAGGGAGAATACGGTGGCCCCGGCGGCCAACCTTTCCGCCCCATTATTCTGGACTTTAATGGTATGTACCAGCCCAAGTTAGGCAAGAAGCTCGGTGCGGACCTCATGGGCGGCATCGGCTTCCAAAGCACGCGCTTCTACGGCCTGGTAGACACAGCAAGCTGCTTCGATTTCGGCGCCTGTTTTAGCAGCAGCCACCACTTCCTCGTGGACGTGGGCGCCGGACTGCGTTACTACGTCTGGAACCACGTTTTTGTGCGCCCCGAGGTTCACTACTACCACATCGTAAACAATACCGCCGACTTCAGTAACAACGACATCATTCGAGTGGGAGCTTCCATCGGATACACCATCGGCGGCGGTACGGATTAACTCTCGACTGCTTAATAATCGCGCCTCTCGATATCATGGCTGCTGCCGCCAGCAGCCATGATGTATGCTGCTGGTTTGGAATCTGAACGGTTTGCATTCTTCTCTGGCCCGGCGATCCGCCGTTGTCTCTCGGATACTCCCGTTGCGGCCGGAATTTTGATTCGCGGGAACACATTGACAAGGGGACTGTATTGAGAAAATTCGCGCTACTCGGATCAGCATGTCTGCTTTTTGTGTTCGGCACTCTTGTCCATGCCCAGCAAATCGACTTCGCCGTCGGTGTCGGGAGCGTTTATTCTTCCGGGAACAGTAGTGCTTCTCAAGCGTTTGTGCCTCCGGCGGAAAAAAGCGGACTGTATCCGAACATCAGCGCGGACGTTCTTTTCAGAAAAAAGAACCGCCTGGGCGTGAATGCAGAAATCGCCGTCAAAGCCACCCAGGGACTTTATAACGGTTATCAGGATTTTCGACCCGTATTCACCGATGTCAATGCCATATATGTGCCCCCAACGAGTAAGAAAACCAAGGCCGAGTTCATGGCTGGCTTAGGCATGGAGAACGTGATCTTCTATAACCATTTTGGGATGTGCAATTCCGGTTTTCCTTCGTGCACAACATACCTCAGCGCGAATCACTTCATGGCTCACATCGGGGGCGGTGTCCGCTACTATTTCTGGCGCCGTTTCTTCATCCGCCCCGAGATCCATCTCTACGTGATTCCCAACAACTCCCAATTCAATTCCGATTATGTAGGCCGCGCCAGCGCTTCGCTCGGGTACAGCTTCGCTCCAAGGTAAATATCCGATCTGGAAAAATGCCTTCGTTGAGTTTCTTGCCCAATAAAAAAGCAGCGCCGCAGGGCGCTGCCCATTGCGATTACACTCGCGAATGCTGAATCTATCTGATCCCCTCGCAGATCTCGGCTTCGTGAATCGCCCTGTCCAGATGTTTAATCGCTTCTTCGCGATGGCCCTCGAACCCGCGCTCGGCCTGCTCCAGCTGGTGCCGAGCGGCCCGCATCGCTTCCAGCGCTTCGTGGATGTGCGGATGGCCTTCAGGCATAGCGGCTACAGCAGCAGCCGGCGCTGCCGCGACGGCCGGAGCCGCCGGCGCTTTCGGGCCGGCCGCGGCGGCCGGAAAAGCCAAGGTAAACAGAAGCGATGCGGTAATAAGTAAAGTCATGAACCCGATTTTCTTCATATGTCCTCCTCGTCCGGATTGTGGCTCGGACGCAGCCGCTAGAGTCATTGCGCAACGCCGCAAACACGGAATTGGCGGCGACATCCGCAGTATAGCCTCGCTACAACACCCAACCTGTGTATAACTTGATGCCCTCAGGGCGAAGTATCGCTCCGGTTTTCGCCGTTGGAAGTGGGGTGAAAGAATTGATATCGACGCTCGAACGGAGCCGATTAATCGGCCAGCGGATTCAGCCAGCGCAATCCAGGGAACCGCGAGAAGTCGCCGTCCGTTGTGCACAGTGTGAGACCGTGTTCGACGGCCAGCGCGGCGAGGTGCGCATCGGGCACTAGATTGGTGTGAACTCCAGACAGCAGCAGAAACTCACCGAACACCTGAGCATGTTTATCGGTCGGCTGCGGCACGCGAACCGTCTCCGCTGAAAGCCAATCTCTCGCTTGTCGCCACGCGTCCGCCATGGGCTCGGGATCCTTGAACACTCGGGGATTCGTTACGATACGCAAGAAAGCGGTTACGCTCACCCATGGAATTCCCACCGGGGCAAAACCGTTCAGTTGAGCGTCCAGCCAGTCGCGGGCTTTCGCATGCTGTGCAAATGAACTCTCATGGGCATAGATGAGGATATTGGCGTCGATCAGAATCACTTAAAGTTCTCGCCCTCCGCCACGGCCAGCACTTCTGTGATGTTATCGATGCTGGGAATTCGCAAGCCTCCCAACGATACCGGCCTGGTGCGCACACCGCGTCGCGGTTTTATGGGGCTTGTCATCTCGCCCAGCCCCCTTCGCAGTGCTTCGTTGATTAATTCTTTCAAACTCATTTCGCGAGACTTGCGCAGTCGTTGGAGAATCGCCGCCACATCGTCATCCACCGTCAGAGTCGTTCTCATTTCTGAAGTGTAAAGTACTGATGTCTTGATGTCAATGATTTGATGATTTGATGTCAACTAGCGTTTCCGATTTCGAAGCCAGAAAACCAACCCGACCACCGCCAAGAAGAGAACAATAGCCAAATCAACCCGCTTTAGATTCTGCGTTAGCTGTTCCCAATGCCGGCCGAACAAATACCCAACTCCGGAAATCACCGAAACCCAAACCGCGGCTCCCAGAAAATTGAATGCTAAGAATTTCTTCCAGGGCATCCGCAGGACTCCAGCCAGCGGACCAGCTACTATCCGCATGCCGAAAACAAATCGCGCAAAGAAAACCGTGAAGGCCCCGTACTTCTCGAAGAGCCTCTCGCCGAGAGCCAGCGTCGCATCACTCACGTGAAATAATCTCTGGTGGCGCTCGAGCAATGGCCGGCCACCATACAGACCCAGCACAAAACCCAGGTTGTCTCCAGCCGTGGCAGCGATTGTGCCCACAGCAATCACCAGCGGCAACTTCAGTTCGTGTTGGGAATAAGCCAGAAAACTAGCCAGGAGCAAAACCGTCTCCCCCGGAACAGGCACCCCGGCATTCTCCAGCAGCAGCGCCACGGCGACGGCCCAGTACCCATAGTGAATCAGCGCAGCCCGCAGCCACTCGAAGATTTGGTGAGTCATGACGAAGTAAATGCGACTGATTGGTTTGCGGAGCGCTTCCAGCGCTGCGATCAACGACTTGCAACCGGAGGAAGTTCAGGCAGTTACTTCCGCTCTCGAAGAAATTCAATTAACACCCGATTAAATTCCTCCGGACATTCTTCATACGGCAAATGCCCCACGTTTGGAAACACAATCGTTGTCGAATCCTGAAAATGCCGGGAAAGCAGCTCGGCCGAAAATGCGTACACAGCGGGATCGTCCGCGCCCCATAGGAATAAAGTCGGAACCGTACCTACCTGCGGCAGTATGGAATCCAGTTCCTGCAAATCGCGAGTCCACGTCCGCACAATCTTTAACGCATGCTCAAAAAGTCCGGGCAGGGCAAGAGGAGCCATATAACCTTCCAGCGTTCCCGGCGGAATCCGTTTCGGCCCGCCATAAAGCCGCCGCAACCAATAACGATAAAGAACCGTCATGCGCGGAACCGTCAGCCTGAACATACTGGCGCCGAATGGCGTGCCGAAAAATGGCGCCAACCTTCGCCCATGCCCTGAATAGGGATTTACTGGAGCCACCAACACCAGGCGCCGCACTCTGGGCTTTGACTCCGCTCGCAGGCACTCCGCCGCAGCCATCATCGCCACCGCACCGCCATGCGAAGTCCCGAGTAAATCGAACGAAGCAGATGGAATCGCCAACTTGGAAATGAACTGTATCAACCGCTGAGCGGTTGCTCCCATGCTGTAGCCGATTTCCGGCGCGCGGTCGGAAAAGCCGGCCCCCAGCATGTCGGGAGCGTAAACCGTGGCATAAGGAGCCAGCGCCGGCATCACATAGCGCCAGGAAAAGGAATATCCAAGCAGCCCATGCACCAGAATCAGCGCCGGACCCGACCCCGCTCGCAGATAGCGCATCCGCCTGCCATCCACGTTCATCCAGCATTCTTTCACTCCCGCCCCGGAAGCCAAAGTGATTTCCGCCGAAATTTCCTCAGCCCCACGAGCCGCCAATTTTCGCGTGCTCAAATCTTACGCACCCAATTCTTACGCAGCCAATTCTTATGCACCCAGGGACAACTCTTTCCGCCGCATCCGATTCTATGTATCTGAAACATCGCCTCTGTCGTTTCACTTGGGGAGCTTCGGCTCCCCGTTTTTGTAAACCGGACCTCAGCCGTCGGACCTCTGCCCTTAGGCCTTCCGCGCGCTCGTCCGAAAGCATCTGACACTGTCGATTCACAGCGAAATCTCAAGGCCCAGGGTCTGAGGTCTGAAGTCCGAGGTCTGAAGTCCAAAGTCTGAAGTCCGCTCCTAAGCTCTCTTCTTCCCCAACAATTTCTTCAGCACCCGAATCCCCTTATCCACATGCTTTTCCTCCAGCAAGAACGGAGGCAGAAACCGCACCACCGTATCCTGCGTGCTGTTAAACAGCACGCCCTCGGCCAGCCCCGCATCCACAATCGGACGTGCTGGAATATCCAATTCAATTCCCTGAATAAATCCGCGCCCGCGCACCTCCTTGGCTACGCTGCCGCGCTTTTCCACAATCTGTTGCAACTCATGTTGCAAGTAAGCCCCAACTTTGTTCACGTTGTCGAGCAGCTTCTCTTCTTCCACAATCGCCAGGAATTCCAGCGCCACGCGGCACGCCAAAGGCCCGCCTCCAAACGTCGACCCATGCTGCCCCGCCCCAATCGCCGAAGCGAATTCCTCTTTCGCCAAAAACGCTCCCAGCGGAAGCCCTGCAGCAATCGGCTTGGCAATGCACACAATATCCGGCGACACGCCAAATCCCTGAAACGCAAACATCGTTCCCGTACGCCCCAGCCCGCATTGAATCTCGTCAAAAATCAGCGCAGCCTTGTGCTGGTCGGCGAGCGCCCGGCACTCGCGCAAAAACTCCATCGAACATTCATAGATGCCGCCCTCACCAAAAATGGGCTCCAGCACAATCGCGCAGGTATTCTCAGTCACCGCGGCCCGCAAACCCTCCAAATCATTTCGGCCCACAAATGTCACATCTTCCAGCAGAGGCTCAAATCCCTTGCGATGCTTCTCCTGCCCAGTCAGCGACAGCGCACCAAACGTCCGCCCGTGATACGACCCATCTAGCGCCACCAGCCGCGACTTCGTCTCGCTGCCCGCCCGATGCCCCGCCAGCCGAGCCAGCTTGATCGATCCCTCAATCGCCTCGGTCCCGCTGTTGGAAAAAAACGCCCGCGACATTCCCGATAAAGTGCACAGCTTCTCCGCCAGCGCTCCCTGATATTCGTGGTAGTAAAGATTCGACACATGCACCAGCTTCGCCGCCTGCTCGCGAATCGTCTTCACAATCCGCGGATGCGCATGCCCCAGCGCATTCACTCCCAACCCCGACACAAAGTCGAGATACTTCTTCCCTTCAATGTCATAAACAAACACGCCCTTCCCGCGCTCCAGAACCACGGGATACCGGTTATAAGTCGACAAAAGATATTTGCGCTCAAGCTCGGCGATCTGTTCAAGAGTAGTCATGGAGATTCGATTTTATAGGAAGACATGTCGGTCAAGCATTCGCCCGAATACCCTCCTCGGATTCAGCCATGTGATATAGTGCCCCGTCGTACTTCTCTCTACCGGGGCGTTCAGTTCGCGCACCCCAATAGGTTTCCAAAGCGGAGGATATTTATGAGATTTACTTGTTCACGGTCCTCGCTAATGGCGGCCATCATCTTCGCCCTTCTACCTTGCGTTTGGGCAAGTGATGTCCAATCGATTCTCTATACGTTCACTGGCAAGGCGGATGGAGCCGGCCCGACAAACGTCCTGATCGCAGATGCCTCTGGCAACCTTTACGGAACCGCGGCCGGGGGCGGAGTAAACAACTACGGAACGGTATTCGAATTGTCGCCAAACTCCAGCGGCGGTTGGACCGAGACGGTTCTATATAGCTTCGCGGGAGGAGATGCCGGGGACGGATCAAACCCGATGGGCATCGCCTTCGACGGAAATGGAAACATCTTTGGCCTGACCCGTCTGGGCGGTACGAGTGATAGCGTATGTGGATGCGGGGCGGTCTTCGAGCTTTCACCCGGCTCCAACGGCGGCTGGACTGAAGCCGTGCTTTATCGTTTCACATTACAGTCAGGCATCTCTCCTTTGGGAGCCCCAACACTTGACGCGGAAGGCAATCTATACGGAACCACTTCTGGCGGAGGAGCCAATGGGTATGGAACCGTCTTCGAGCTGTCCCCCGAGGCAAAAGGCGGATGGATTGAGAAGACCGTCTTTGATTTTTCCAGCACCTCCGGTGTCGAACCCTTCACTAACGTGATCCTAGACAGCAGCGGTAATCTTTACGGCGTCACCACGGGAAGGGGCGGTCCCGATGGAACGGCCAAAGGCACCGTTTATAAACTCTCGAAGGTTGCGTGGGGATGGAGTTTTACCTTGCTTTACATCTTTCGCGGGCCAAGAGGAGCATATCCTGTTGGCGGTTTGGTATTCGATTCAGCGGGTAATTTGTACGGCACGACGAGTGAGGGTGGTGCGGCAAACTTCGGTACGGTCTTCGAACTGACTCCTACCACGCAAGGACAATGGAAAGAGACCCTGCTTCACGATTTTACGGGCGGCAGCGACGGCGGCATTCCCTGGGCGGGCCTCACTATCGATGCTGCAGGTAGCCTATATGGGATAGCTGCCTTTACTGAAACAAACACTGCTTTCAAGCTGAGTCCCTCACCGCGGGGCGGCTGGTTTTTCGAAGTCCTTGCCGATCTGGCGCCCAGTGACAACTACGTTAATACCGCCCCATTTCTCCTCAACAGTGCCGGCAACCTGTTTAATGTCTCAAGTGCTGGCGGAGGTGGTTCCTGCGACCCCGGGTGCGGCTTTGTCTATGAGGTATCACCGGGCAAATAGGGAGCCGAGGTTCGGATGATCTATGGCTGCCGACAGCGCCATCGCCAACGCTCCCATCGACGACGAACATCTCTCGCCCCAGGACGAAATAGCGCTCGCCGAAGCGAGCGCCTGGGCGAAGCATAACGAAGCCACTCCGCATGAAGATTTCCTGACTGAACTCCGCATCACGCGGGAAAAGATCGATAACTATCGGCCGGGTGCCCCACTTCTCGCCGCCTCCGCGAGAAGTGGGCTGATGAGATAACCCTGTCGGCTCTAGCGAGCGACGAACGTGGAAGCGCTGCAGCTTGCACGGGGTTCGCGACGCGATAGATCACGGCATGCAAGATGCCAAGCAGCAGGCATACCTCACCCGCCGTGTGAGCTATAAGAGACATTAATCCACCCGCTCCCAGAGCACACTTATAACTGCCGCATTTTCACCGCGGGACATTTTCACCTTGGAGACCACATGCATCGACCACACCATTACATTGCATCGTTTTTCCTCGCCGCAGCCCTGGCCGCGCCACTCTCAATCATGGCCATGCCCACACCGCAAGAAGCCGGCGTTCAAGTCCGCGTCTACGACAAACAGCACAAGGATTATCACAACTGGGACGACAACGAGAATCGCGCTTGGAACCAATACCTCACAGAAAACCACAGGGATTCTCACGAGTACTCTAAGGCGAACAAGAAGGAGCAATCGCAATACTGGAACTGGCGCCACGCTCATCCCGATCATCACGACAACGACCACCACTAGACCATTCGCCCCGCGTCCAGCCCGCCCCTACCCCACTTCTCACGGCCCTCACGAGAAGTGGATTTTTGTCCCGCACACTTGCTTTTCCCGCCCACACCCGTCATCATTACCCACGGCAAAACCGCCGTCCCAAGCCGCAACTCACCCCATCAGGAGCCACGAATGAATCATTCCGCTAAGCCGCTAATAATTTTCGCACTCATGATCCTGGCCATAGCACTAGTCTTTAATATGTCCGCCGCTCCCGCCTCCGCCCAAAGCATCGAAGGCGTTTTCGCTGGCCACAAAATCATCATTCCGGAATCAAGCCTCCCTCAGCCCGGCCGCCATCACACAAACTATTTCTTCGTCGACTCCGACCAGCCCTCGTCCCAGCCACCATCCGGCGTTGAAACTCCGGGATCGGTCGCCTGCGTGTACAAACTCGTGAAAGGACCCGCGGGCTGCCCGGTCGCCACCAGCACCGCTCTACCCACTGGCGGTTGGGGAGCGATCGCCATCGTCGATGCGGGGGACTATCCCACCGCCGCCACCGACCTCGCCGCCTTCTCCACCTACTACGGCATCCCCGCAGCCGACCTAACCGTCACCTGGCCCGGAACGAGCAAACCCCCGGTCTATTCGAACTGGGAAGTCGAGGAGGCGCTCGACATCGAGTGGGCGCACGCCATGGCGCCGCAAGCCAAGCTCTATCTGGTCGAATCCGTTCAGGTCAACACCGACCCGACTTTCGCCGCTGTGCAATACGCCGCCAAGCTCGTCGCCGCGGCTGGAGGCGGCGTAGTGAGCATGAGCTGGGGCGACCCCGAAGTGAGTCAGGAACTTTCCTGGGACAAATACTTCACCACCAAGGGCGTCGTCTTTTTCGCCGCTGCTGGTGACGGAGGCCTGGGCGTCAGCATTTATCCCGGCGCGTCGCCCAACGTCGTGGCCGTCGGCGGCACGTACTTTAACCGCAACTCCAGCGGCGATTTCGTAAACGAGATTTACTACAACGGCGGCGGAGGCGGCGACCTCAGTCCCTACGAGCCGCGGCCTACTTACCAGAACGGAGTGGAAAGCGTCGTCGGAACGCAGCGCGGATATCCCGACGTCGCCGCCGATTTCTGTTGCGCGCCGATTTATGTTGAAGGGAGTTGGTATTCCGTAGGCGGCACCAGTTGGGGCACGCCGACCTTCGCGGGAATTGTGAACGCGGCAGGCCACAAAGCTCAGGGAAGCATCGCCGAACTCAGCGAGATGTATCGTGAACTGGCGAATCCGTCCCAGTACGCTTTCGATTTCAACGACATCACCCAGGGCGCCTCGCAGTGCGGCGTCGGCTTCGACCAATGCACAGGCATCGGTTCACCAAAAACTTACACTGGCAAGTGATTTGTTTCCGCAGCAGGAAGGGTGAAAGTAAAAAGAAAACCGGGTGCCCCACTTCTCGCCGACTTTGCGAGAAATGGGATTTCACAGGGTAAATCCGCCACGAGGTTATGCTGAAATCAAGCCGCCTCTTTTGACCGACTACCGCTTCCCCGTCAACTCCTGAATCAACTCCACCTCCGCCTCACGATACGGCGTCCCATCTCCGCGCAGCACCTCATGAAACCAAACCGGCGGCTGGCTCAAAATGTACGGATGTTCCCACGACTCCCACGGATAATACGTCTGCGTCTTGCCCGCCACGAATCCCCAGTTGATCACGCCGACTTTTTCCTGTTTCGCAATCGGGAGCACTCCATCAAACGTGCTGCCCACCGATCGCGCCATGAACTCGGTGCAAATCACCGGACGATTGCGCTTTTTCAACCACTCCACTTCGCTTTTGAAATTCTCCGGCCAACTGTAATTATGAAACGTAATGATGTCGGATTCGTGCAGTTGAATATCCTGCAACTCGCCCTGGCTGCCCCCGTGCAGAGGATCAAGCGAAGTATCGATCGACCACACTCCGCTGGTCAGCGGCTGCGTTGGATTCATCTCTCGCGCCCAGGCGAACACTTGCGGCAGCAGCGCCGCCACTCGCGCTACTTTGTCTTTCGGCTTCAGCTCTTCCTTCGGATAACTCCCCGCATTATCCGATCCCGGCTCGTTCCACACATCCCAGCCCAGAATGCGGTCATCCTTGGCGAACGCTCCGACGACGCCCTGCACATAAGCCTTCAGCCGCGGATATTGCTTCTCATCCGCGAGCGCGACGGCACCCGGACTCTGCACCCAACCCGAATTGTGTACTCCCGGAATCGGCGGATGCTGCGGCCCCAGATGCGGCAACGGATCCCAGCAGGAATCGAACAGCACAAACAGTGGACGAATATGATGCCGCGCCGCAATCGTCAAAAACCGATCGATGCGCTTCTGAAACCCTGCCGCATCCTGTTGCCACGGCAAGTCGTGCAAGAATACGCGCATGGTATTCATGCCCAAGCCTTCGGCCCATCCCAGTTCTTTGTCAATCTGATCGGGATCGAACGTCGCCACCTGCCACATCTCCAATTCATTGATCGCAGATTTTGGAATGTAGTTGCTTCCCACCAGCCAAGGTTGCTGCGCGTACCAGGCGTTCGCCTTTTGCTCAGTCCAGCGTACCGTCTGCGCCGCTGTCATTGCCGGACACAAAACAGCCGCAATCAGCATTGTCACGATAGCGCGCTGCAATAGTCTCATCAATGAGTTCCTCCAGAGCTGAGGTCTGAGGTCCGACGTCTGAAGTCCGACGTTCGCCCTCCTCAGAAGATCTTCCAAACGTAGTGTCCTAGAAATGCCACCAGCAACACGCCGCCAACGCCGGCAACCCAGAAAAGAAAATTGGCAGTCAGTTTCGGAGAATTGATTTCCTTTTTATCCATGGTCGAATTCTAACGGTTGCACTGTCTTATTCAATACAGTGACTTCTCCCCCTCCGGCCTTGTCTTCCACCGCCGGTGCACCCACAGCCACTGCTCCGGATACTCCCTCACATACTTTTCGATGACGCTGGTGAACACTTGCGTATTGGCCTGAATGTCCGCTTCCAGATCTCCCGTGCGCACCAGTTCCACTGCCGGATCGAAGCGCAACCGGTATTTTCCCAACGATGAATCCCAAATCGTAAACCCCGGCACCACCGCCGCATCCGTACGCAGTGCTATGCGCGCCAGCCCGCTCGCCGTACATGCCGGGATGCCGAAAAAATCCACAAAGATTCCCTGCGGCGGAGTCATATTCGTATCCATCAATATACCCACCGCCTCCCCCGCCTTCATGGCCGAAAGCAGGCCGCGCACAAAGTCGTCCTTGTCCACCATCTGGTTGCCGTGCATGGTGCGGTATTGCCGGATTAACCCATCCAGATAAGCATTGTCCATAGGACGCATCACCACATGCATCCAGTGTCCATGCATGGAGTGAGTAAATGCGGAAACTTCCCACCCGCCGAAGTGCGCCGTTAGGAAAAGCACGCCCTTGCCGCGCGCGTAGGCCTTTTCATAATTCTCTAGCCCGTCGTACACCACGACCTGCTCGACATTTTTCAATGTGTATTTTGGAAATTGGCAGACCTCCGCCAGTTGCCGTCCCATCGAGGTAAATTCCCCCCGCAGAATGCGGCCGCGCTCCTTGACAGTTTTTCCAGGAAAGGCGAGTGCCAGATTGCGCATTCCTACGCGCCGCAGCCGCCCATGCAGAGAATAAACAGCCCACGCTAAAGAAATTCCAAACGCGCGCGCCAGCGGACGCGGCAGATTCCCCAGTATCTTGATAAACGGCCACGCCGCCGCATACTCGAGTCTTTGCCTCATCACGGAAGCGTGAAGCTATCACCGGAAAAAACGAACTGTCAAACAAGTGCAGAACAGCAAAGCATTTTTGCCTTTGCGGAAGCCGGAAGCCCGAAGCCGGTAGCCGCTTCCTACTTCGCCGCTTCCTGCGCCCACTTAGCCAGGGTCGTCAAAAAAGTATTCGCCGCCGCTGGAGGGTCGACGTCCCCTTTGAGCGCCGCGTTGAATGTCACCATGTGACCGTAAAACTCGCGGGTGCTGTCCTTATCCTGCTTGATCACCGCTCCATTCAGGCTCACGCCGGCAAAAATTCCCCGCGCCCGAGAATAGGTCAGCACCTCGGCCCGCATCTTCCAGTCGGTATTTCCTTCAGCGTGCCGTCCCACCGGCCCCGCGGCCACCGACGCATCCGCCCCCAGCGCAAACTTGCTCGACAGCAGATGCTTCATTCCATTGTCATTCATAATCAGCATGACCAAATCCACGGCTTGCCCGCCAATCTGGAATCCAACGCTGCCGCCCTCAACCGTAAAAAATACCGGAGCGCTCCAGCCTTTCGGTGTGCGGCAACTCGCCAGGCCACGCCCATATCGCCCGCCTACAATAAATCCGCCCTTCAGCAATGACGGCACCACGGCCACGCACTCGGCCGACCCCAGCACCTCCTGCGGAACTCCCTTGTCCGGCGCGCCCTGGATCGCATCCAGCACATCGGCCGCCGCCTGCGCCCGGTCCGCCGCCTTCGACGCGCTCGCCAGCTCATCCGCCGCCAAGGCAAACGTTCCTGCGCACACGACTACCATTAACCACAAAAGTTTTTTCATATTTCCTCGCGAGCTTCAAAGATTCCTGGGATCAAGTACTGGGTCGATCAAAGTATTGGGTCAATGCTTTGGATTGTAAATGAAGTCACGGCGTTGCATGGGATATCAGATAGGTGGGGATCGCGAGAAGCGAACTGGTAAATGATTTCCGAAAAAACATGGGCCGGTGAAAGTTTGCCCATGAGTGCGGTAACGAGTAATAGAGAGTCAAAGCGTACCTAAGATCCGAACTGCGATCCGCGCTGCAGCCAGCTCAGCGCGTCAGCAATTCCAGCGAGCCTTCCACAGTCTTCACCTGGAAGCGGCCAGAACGCTGGCACGTCGAATAACCTGCCAGCCTCGTCGAATCAGACTCGGGATCGTCGCGAACGACGCGATAACTCCTCATGGAATAGCAAAACGTGGATTGATCCTCGCTCTGCGCATTTTGCTGGAGGAAACGATGAACCGGACCCATCGACGTGTGAACGGGATCGGCGGAGGGCGAACTCAACAGCGGCGTCACCGGCAAACGAAATTGATCGACATGAATTCTGTCCAATGAATCCGCCGGGAACGTGAGCTCAGGCTGAAGACCGGCAGAATCGCTGCTAAGCAATGATTGCGCAGCGACTGGCGCAACACACACCGCAGTCAGCAAAGAAAGAACGACAAGGCGGGAGATAAACATAGAACCCTCCTCTGCGCAGAATTATACTCCGCGAAGCTTTTCTCGGCGATCTCAGCGTACTCGGCGATTAATAATTTGGTCGCGATCAACTCAGGTTTTCGAAAATCCCCGCCGCGCCCATGCCCCCGCCCACGCACATGGTGACCATGCCGTAACGCGCGCCGCGCCGCTTGAGTTCGCGAATCACCGTCGCTGTCAGCTTCGCCCCCGTGCAACCCAAAGGATGTCCCAGCGCAATCGCGCCGCCGTTTGGATTCACCTTCGCCGGGTCGAGCCCCCCTTCCTGGATCACCGCGAGCGACTGCGCCGCGAAAGCCTCGTTCAACTCGATCACGTCAATGTCCGCAAGCTTCAACTCCGCCATCTTCAGCGCCTTCGGAATCGCGAACACGGGTCCCAATCCCATCTCCTCCGGCTTGTACCCCGCCGTAGCGAACGCCACATACCGCGCCAACGGCTTGATGCCCAACGCGTGCGCCCGCTCGGCAGACATCACCACCGCCGCCGCCGCGCCATCCGACATTTGCGAAGAGTTCCCCGCCGTCACCGTGCCTCTCGCATGAAACGCCGGCTTCAGCGCGAGCAACGCCTCCAGCGACGTATCGCCGCGCGGCCCTTCATCTATTTTGAAGACAATCTCCTGCCGCTTGGGCTTCGAACCATTCGGAGTGGTAAAGCTCACGGGCACCGCCACAACCTCGTCGTCAAATTTCCCCGCCTGAATCGCCGCCAGCGCCTTCTGATGGCTGCGCAACGCAAACTCATCCGCCGCTTCGCGCGTGATGCCAAATCGCTGCGCCACACGCTCGGCAGTCAATCCCATATTCAAGTAAGCATCCGGATAGTGCTCCACTAACCAAGGGTTCGGCGAAATTTTATGCCCGCCCATTGGAATCATCGACATCGATTCCGTCCCTCCGGCAACAATCACCTCCGCGCCGCCGCTCATAATGCGCTCCGCAGCCATGGCAATCGCCTGCAATCCCGACGAACAAAACCGGTTGATGGTCAGCGCCGAAACTTCCACCGGCAGCCCAGCCCGCAGCGACGCGATGCGCGCCACATTCATGCCTTGCTCCGCCTCAGGCATGGCGCAGCCCAAGATCACGTCTTCAATTTCTTTGGCATCAAGCTGCGGAACGCGCTCCAGCGCTCCCTTGATGGCGACAGCCGCCAGTTCATCCGGACGCGTTGCCCGCAGCGTGCCCTTAAAAGCGCGTCCCACGGGCGTACGAACTGAAGAGGCAATAATGACTTCTCGCATGATTGTTGGCCTATCTACCAAGATATTGTTTCAACTTCGCCAGTAAAATGTCCACTCGAACTCCCCCAGTGATCCCTGTGATCCCTGTGGTTAAAGGTTTTGACGTTGACTTCCTCAAATTGACTCCCGACTCATGCCCGAAACGAAATCCGCTCCCCTGTCACTACTCTATCAACGAAGAACGACGACCGGATTGGGACGCTATTCCTACCTCTCGGAACTAACACGAAAGTATAGGAAACGCGAATTTGATTTTCTTCGATTGCGTTTGGCGGTAAGCTCGACGGCAAGCACGACAAAACCCTCGATCGTCGAAACAGCGCAACACGGGTTCCCTAGCTGTGGGAGTCAAATTTCGAGCCGGGGTGAAATGTGAGCCACTTCGTCAAACTGTTGTTCACGTGTGTTCTGACCGCTATTGGCCTGCAGGCGCAGGTTCAACCTACATTTTTCGGCATGGGCGTTGCCACTACTGCCGACATGCCCAAAGTAAGCTATGGCACGCTTAGCCACCCACCGGTAGCTTGGACCGCCATTGAAGGCGCGGGCCGGGGCAAATACAACTTCAAATCCATGGACGCTTTTGTCACGAAAGCTCCCAAGGATGCCAATGGAGTCTCGCTCCTCGTCCTCGACATCGGTGGCTGGACGCCGGGTTGGGCGGTCGCCGATCAGACGACCTGCTTCCATGACAAGATTGGCATGGTTGCCTGCACAATCGGCCCCGACAACATTCAGGACTGGATCGATTACGTCACCGAGGTCGTCGCCCACTACAACGGCACGACCGCGCCCCACGTGAAGTATTACGAAATCTGGAACGAGATGAGCAACACCAAATTCTGGACCGGCGGCGTTCCTGAAATGGTGGCTCTCGCGCAGGCCGCCTATCCGATCATCAAGACCGATCCGTATGCCACGGTCTTAACTCCTTCCGTGACCTGGCACAACGGAATCAATTTCATGACCCAGTTCTTGCAGGGCGGCGGGTATCAGTATGCCGAAGCTCTCAGCTTCCACGGCTATCCGAGCAAGACCGGCGGCGGCGTGCCGTTGCCCGTGCCGCTGCCCGAGAGCCCCCTATCGACCAACGCTCCCATCGTCACCATGATCACCACCTTCCGCCAACTCGCCGATGACAACGGCCTGCTAGGCAAACCTCTTGTCACCACCGAAGGCGGATGGGGCACCAACGGCGTCAGCGACCCTGATATGCAAGCCGCATGGATCGCTCACTATGAACTTCTGCAAGCAGGCCTCGCCGTCGCCAATAATCTGCAATTCCAAACCTGGTACACCTGGGGACAAGCTTTCTCAGGCGACATTGAAAACAGCTCGGGACTGCCCACCGAAGCCGGCCTCGCCTACAACCTTGTCTACACCTGGCTGGCGAACCAAGTGTCGCAGCCTTGCACCAATACTGGAAATGTCTTCTCCTGCGTCATCAGCACCAAGGTGGCCGTCTGGGACACATCGCAAACGTGCAGCAACGGAGTCTGCACCAGCAGCAACTACGCCGCGCCCGCCGGATACAGCCACTACGTTGACCTCGCGGGCGCACTGCACAAAGTCAGCGGCCAAATTGCGCTCGGAGTGAAACCAATCCTGCTCGAACCCTAATGGCGAGGATGTGCCCTCTCGAATTATCTGTTGGGGAGGGCACGGCTTCAGCGGTTCATTGAGTTTGACGGGAAGGCATCCCTTTATCGGCTGCGGAAGAACCACACAAATGCGTCGACCACGTGGAAGAGCGGCCCTTCAGGGCCGCGTAGATTGTGTGAAATCAGCGCGGGCTTTTAGCCCTTGAAGAGCGCAGACAATTTACCGTTCAAGTTCATGAAGCGTCCGAACCATGAACTCAAAGGAATGGCTCCAAGGATCCAACCCGCCGCCGCTCACTTCTTCGGCGCAAAAAAATAATAATCCGCCGTATAGCTGCTCTTGGTCTCGGTATTCACGTGAGCGGCATCGCATGCCTCAGCCGGCGCCTTGCCTCCATGCGTATGCACTCGCTGAATCGTAGTCACGTCGCTGAGTTGCCCTTTACCCGAATGACTCACCACCTGCACCAGCAGCCACGGAATCGAATCCGCATCCAGCGAATCGACGTGCCCAACCGCTTTCCCCGTGACCTCGCTGCCATCTTTCAACTTCCACGATGGCCCCGCCGAATGCTGCCCAATCACTTTGTCTTTCCGATCCTTCAGCTCCGCATCCGGCGCCTTCAGCGTCCAACTGAACTTTCCGTCAGTCCCCGCCTGGCAGGTATAAATCTGCGATCCCAAAGCCCGGGTAAATAAGACAACCTCCTCGCCTGCTGGAACCTGAATCGCATCCGGCACATCCGGAGCCGACTCCTGTGACGGCGCATCGTTCTGCCCATAAAGCAAAGCAGTTCCCAACAGCGCTCCCATGAGAATCAAACGACATCTTGCAGCAGCAAACTCGAAGAATCGTGACATAAGAAAATTCTATCAGGCCCTTCCTTGTGACTCTGTGCGACCTCAGTGTCTCTACTATGCTAAAGATTTTCGCCACATAAAAATTTATTTCCCGCAAATGAGGGAATCCACCTTTGGAACAGTTCTGAAGATGGCCGGGCAGTGGGAATCCCTCAATCTCGGCCTTTACCTCGACTTCATTCGCACCCGGAACCAGTTTGCAATGCCTGCAACACCCGGATGCATATCGGAGAACCACACATCGTCGTAGTGCATCCCCGGCCGCCATAGCACCGATATCTTTGCCAGGCTTTTCCAGAAGCTGGGGTAGGAGCCGGGCCAGTTCTGCGGCTTGCCCGCGCGAAGATTGCTGAGGTAAGTCAGTTCCGAGACAATCCGGCGGCAAGCCGTATTGGCCTTGTAGGGAATGGCTTTTGGCGGCAGAGTGCCACTCAAGTTCCAGTCAATGAGATAGCGCGGATAGTCGATACCGCAGGCCATTGGCAGCGCCAACGATCCCCACGGACGTCCGTTGATCTCCATCAGAACCATCTTTCCATGGGGCATTCGCTTGTATTCCACCATCGCGATGCCCTCAAACCCGATTTCAGCCAGCAGCCTGCCGCTCAGAACCACGATTTGATCGTTGAGTGGAATAGATTTTCGCGCACTGCTCGCCGAGCCGCGGGGGTCGACTTCCCGGATTCGCTCCCACTGAAACGGAAGAAAAATCTTCCCTCCCGCGATGAAGCACGAAAAACCGACTCCTGTGCCGGAGACAAATTCTTGCAGCAACACGTCGTCTGCGTTTTGCAGTCGCGACGATACTTTGTTTTCAAGTTCAGCTCGCGAGTAAGCGTATGCGACCGAACCAGACACAGCTCTATCGCCCGACCACCGCACGGAGAAACGATCCTTAATCACAACTGGAAATGAGATATCTTCCGCCGCCGAGAGTCCGCTGGAGGGCGTAATCAGGTGTGTCCGCGGAACCGCAATCCCCAAAGCCTGGGCAATCTCAATAGTCCTGTATTTGTCGGAAGCGATTTCCAAGGCGGACGCGGAAGGCAATGCCGTACGGCAAATTCCCGCAAAAATTTCCCGGTTCGCCGATAACGGACCAAGCGTCCAATCCGTCATTGGCATGACCAGATCGATGGCTTGAGAACGCACGAATTGCAAAACCGCATCCAGAAAGTGGTTCGAATTCTCGGTAGAAACAGGATAGTTGAAACGGCTCCGGCAATAGCGCGACAGTTGAGCTGCGGCGAAGAGTCCCTGGTTCGCGCCAACGGCGACCCAGTGACCTGCGCGCCCGGCGGATCGGGTCACAGAGAGTGCAGCGGCGCTATGTCCATCCAAAACCAGGATTCTTGCCAACCTGCCATCGCCCCATTCATTCCAAGACAATCAATAAAATCAAAGCGTCCTGCCCGCGAAAGCGCATTCCAGGTTCCATCGCAGGCCGTCTAACGTTTTGGTCGGCAGAACACGCTTCAATCGCAGGGGATCATCGTCGCCCCGCACTAAACCCCAATCAGTGGTAACTGCCGTTTCGTATCCAGCCGAGGCGCTTGCTTTAACTGTAAACCCGTTCCAATGCGGCGAAAGCGCCGGACAGGGATAAGAAAAATGCACGATTCTACTTCCCAGTCGCTGCTCAAGATGTTTTTTTGATTCGCTCAATTCCGCCACGGCTTCTTCATGGCTCACGTAAGCCATGTTTGGATGACTCATGGTATGCGAACCAATCAGATGTCCATGACGGGTAAGATCCCGGATCTGCTGATAGCTCATCATGAACTTCCCGGCTTCTCCTGTCGCGGTCGTTTCTAAACCCCGCTCCACGCCTGTGACAAAATCATCCTGCGCGGCGCCGGTCAAACGGCAGCATATCTCGCACGCGCATGCGAAAGCTTTTTCACGTGCATCGTCGGTTTCGAGACTTAGAATTCTTCCCGAAACGTCTCGCCAGCTTTTTTTTTTCGTTGTGCGGAACGGAAAACGCAAGCGTCCCGGCCAGGGCAATCGGTGCTTCTCGATGCAATCCACGGTCACATAAAAGGTCGCGGGAACTCCAGTCTCGTTAAGAATGGGCATCGCGAATTCATGATTATCGGCGTAGCCGTCGTCAAAGGTCACCACCACTGAACGCCGCGGCAACGCCTGCTTTGTCCGCAGACATTGGGCTAGCGTGTCGAGAGTGATTGGCCTGAAGTGCTGCGCGAGCAACTCCATCTGTCCACGAAATACCGCTTCGGAGTGCGTGATCCCGCCAAGAAGCACCGCGGTCTCGTCCGGATCCCTGCGCACGGCGTGATACATGAGAATCGCCGCGCTATTCCCCCGCAAACTCGCCGCCAACCTCAAGATACCGCTGCCCAAGACGGCTTTCTTTGCGAAACTGTTCATAACCCTAATCAGCGCCAAGAAACCGAGACGGTCTCAAAGGACTTATTCCCGGCCCTCAGTTTAACTGAGCGCCTGCGCTGCCTCCCCTTCTGACGCAACCAAACCGGAGTAACCTGGCGAAGCTCAATTTCCTTTGGCGGGCTCATGTGCAAGAATTAGCATATTGACGAGGCTGGAGAGTTCTAGTTAGAGTGAGTCTAGACCCAAAAGACTTACACTTTTGCTTTTCTCTGCTGCGCCCCACACGAGAAATAGCTTTTAAGTCGCTTCACATCAAAGGGTTATGCCGTCCCTCGATAAAAGGAAGTCCATGTGTACCCGGCGTTGAAACGCACGCCCAGTTGAAAGCGTTTTGCTTTGTCTTCAATCTCTATTTGCAAACGGCGGTAAGCGGCAGTCATTCGCATGAATTCGCTTTTAGTGCTCTCGTCATAAATTTCGACCCAGGAGGGTTACGTTTTGAGCTCGACAATCAGCCACCTTATCGCGCCGCATGGCGGAGAACTGGTAAATCTTTACGTCCAACCAAAACAAGCAACCGATATAAAAGCGCATTCGCGCGAGTGGCCCTCCTGGGACCTGACTCCCCGGCAAGTCTGCGATCTTGAACTATTGATGAGCGGAGGTTTCTCTCCGCTGACCGGCTTTCTGAACCGCAAGGACTACGAAGGCGTTTGCCAAAACATGAAGCTGGCCAGCGGCGTTCTCTGGCCGATACCGATCACGCTCGACGTAACGGAAGAATTTGCCAAGAAGCTCACGCCGGGCGGCAGCAAAGTAGCGCTGCGCGATGGCGAAGGGGTCATGCTTGCGGTACTTCACGTCGAGGACGTTTGGCAGCCCGACCGCCAGGCCGAGGCCAAAGCAGTCTTTGGCAGTGCCAGTTCCGCACATCCCGGCGCCGATTATGCGATAAACAAGGCCAACCCTTGGTACGTCGGCGGCCGCGTCGAAGGGGTGCAGGAGCCTTCGCACTACGACTTCCGCACGCTGCGCTTAACCCCGGCGGAATTGCGCGCTGATCTCGCGCGCCTCGGCTGGCGGCGCATCGTCGCCTTCCAGACCCGCAATCCAATGCATCGCGCCCACGTCGAATTGACGTTCCGCGCGGCCAAGCAGGTTGAAGCCAATCTGCTAATCAATCCCAGCGTAGGCATGACCAAGCCCGGCGATGTGGATTACTTTACGCGTGTTCGCTGCTACCAGTTGCTGCTGTCGAAATTCCCGCAAGGGACGGTGAAATTGGCGCTCCTGCCTTTGGCTATGCGCATGGGCGGCCCGCGCGAAGCGATTTGGCACGCGCTCATCCGCAAGAACCATGGCTGCACGCACTTCATCGTCGGCCGCGATCACGCTGGTCCAGGCAATGACACGAACGGCAAGCCATTCTACGGTCCCTATGATGCGCAGGAACTCTTCAGAAAACACGAAGCCGACATCGGCGTAACGATGGTCAGTTTCAACATGATGGTGTACCTGGAAGATCAGGACAAATATGTTCCCGACAACGAAGTTAAACCTGGGGATCGCGTCCTGAATATCTCCGGCACCGAACTTCGCCAGCGGTTGAATGAAGGCCGCGAAATTCCGGCGTGGTTCACTTATCCCGAAGTCGTTCAGGAACTGCGGCGCAGTTTCCCGCCTCGAGCCAAGCAGGGAGTGACCATCTTTTTCACTGGCTTGTCGGGTTCGGGCAAATCGACGATTGCCAATGTGTTGCTCACCAAGTTCCTTGAGGTCGGTGGACGTCCCGTCACGATCCTCGACGGCGATCTTGTGCGCAAGCATCTTTCTTCGGAGCTCGGATTCTCCAAGGAGCATCGCGACATCAACATTCGCCGCATCGGTTACGTCGCATCGGAAATCACCAAGAACGGCGGCATCGCCATCTGCGCGCCCATCGCGCCGTATGAGGCGACACGCAATCACGTCCGGCAGATGATTGAACCTTATGGCGGATTCATCCTCGTCCATATCGCCACTTCGGTAGAAGTCTGCGAACAACGCGATCGCAAAGGCCTTTATGCCAAAGCGCGTGCGGGCATTCTCAAGGAGTTCACTGGAATTTCAGATCCTTACGAGGTTCCTGCCAAGGCCGAAGTCACCATCAACACTGGCGAGTTGTCGCCAGAAGAGGCAGCGCAGGAAATCATTCTTCATCTGGAACGCGAAGGCTTTATTGGCGTGGACAGCCAGAACAAGTAGACGGAGAAGGGTTTTGCCATGCCTCTGATAACGGCGAAAATCCTGGTCGGCTTTGTCGTTGGTGTCCTGATCGGACTTACCGGCGTGGGAGGCGGCGTATTGCTGCTTCCCGTACTCATCTATGGACTGGGCGTGCCCGCAATTATCGCGGTAGGCTCCGATGCCGTATTTAATTTCTTCACTAAGATTCCCGCGGGCCTGCTGCATCTGAAAAAAGGAACCGTGCGGCGCAAGGCCGTGATCGCACTGGCGATCGGCAGCGTTCCCGGTTCGATTGGCGGGGTCGCTCTTCTCACTCACATTCGCGCGCTTTACGGCAACGGCGTAAACGACTTCATCAAGATCGCGATTGGCATCCTTCTGATCGTGATTCCCATGCTTCTGCTGTTTCAACGAAAGATCGAAGAGAAGGTCGCGCATCATCCGCCTCCTTCCATGAAGTCATTCGTCGGAATGACCCTGATCGGGCTGGTCGCCGGTTTCCTGGTGGGAATGACCTCCGTTGGTTCGGGCAGCATCATTATGATGCTGTTGTTGCTTTTCTACAATTTCCCGCCGAAAGTGAATGTCGGAACCGATGTGGTGCACGCCGTCATTCTCACCGGCGTTACTGGCTTTCTTCATTTTCGTCTGGGTAATGTCGATCCGCGCCTCGTTGTATCTCTGCTGATTGGATCGATTCCCGGAGGGCTGTTGGGTTCGCATCTGAGCACTCGGGTGCCGGTGCTGTGGCTGCGCCGCATTCTGTGTACGCTGCTCCTGCTCACGGGCGCAAGAATGCTGTGGCCGGCTCTGTGAACGACAAATCTATGACTTCTGCCTACTCTGACATTTTGGCTCGCATCGAAGCCGCGCTCACATCGACGCACGAGATTTTCAACCGCTTTACACCCGGCGCCGTGGCTACCGAATACAAGGCAGGACACGATCCAGTCACCGAGGCAGACCAAGCCGTGGATGCCGCGCTTCGTCAACATCTTCTCCGCGAGGGTGAAGGCTGGCTGTCAGAAGAAAGTGTCGATGACCGCTCGCGTCTTGCCAGCGAAAGAGTCTGGGTCGTCGATCCGCTTGATGGCACGAGGGAATTTGTTCAGGGAATTCCAGAATTTTGCGTCTCCATCGGCTTCGTCGAAAAAGGACGACCGGTCGCGGGCGGAATCTATAATCCGGCGACCAAAGAAACTTTTCTGGGCGCGGTCGACTGCGGCGTCACCTACAACGGAAAGCCCGCCAAGGCGAGTGAACGCTCCACGCTCAACGGCTCAGTAGTCCTGGCCAGCCGCAGCGAAGTCAAACGCGGAGAATGGAAGGCCTTCGAAAAATCTTCATTCCAGGTTCGCGCGATGGGATCGGTCGCATACAAGTTAGCGCTGGTTTCCGCCGGACTCGCAGACATCACGTTCACGCTCACTCCGAAAAATGAATGGGATGTAATGGCCGGGGCGGCGTTGGTGCAAAGTGCGGGAGGGTTTGTCTGCACGCTTGAGAATACGCGGCTAACCGGCAACAACCCGAATCCGTTGCTTTCCGGTTTGCTGGCCGGAGGCCGTTACCTGAAGACTGATCTGCTTTCCGCCCTGGGGCCGCACTTGCAGCTAACTGCCGCCGCGGCCAAGCAATAGCCTCGGTGATATGCGTAGCGTGTGCTACGAACTGGTGGGCTGCTTCTGAATGGCGATGGAAAGATTCGGCGTCAGCACAGTGCCCGTTAGGCGATAAACAATTTTCAATCCCATCTTCGCCGCTTTCTTCAATGCAGCGTGGCGGCGCGGCGACAGCCGCGAATACCAGTAATCGCAGCGATCTCTTAGACCGCCCCGACTAGGCGCAAGCAACACCGGTCGCGAGTTTCCATTCGAGCCAATACTTCTCAAGATCGAATTTTCCGTCGCTCCCCTCAGACCACCGCGCAAGTGATCGGACCACACTGGAGATTTGTTCACGTCCCCTCCTCGATCGAATTTGCGAGCCGCCCAATGCGCGGCTCGATCCGGCAAGTAATTGATCAGCGGCAAATGAGTGCTGTGCAGGTCGACGGGGAAATAACGGTGAGGCGTTGCATCAATAAAAACAATCCCGCCCGGCTTGAGGTGTTCCCAAACCAGTTCCATGATGACGGGTCTTTCTTCCGGCAGCAAGTGCTCGTAGACGGCAAAGAGATAGGTGAAATCGAACGTTCCTAAATCCCGAGGAAGATGAGACCCGTCCGGAGACGCGAGGAACTGAACGTTCTTCAGCCCGTAATGAGCGGCCCGCGCTCTTCCCATTTGCAGTTTGTCTTCCATGAGTTCCACCCCAATCACTTCCGCATCGGGAAAGAGCCGTGCCAATATCACCGTCGACGCGCCGCCGCCGCATCCGAAGTCAAGGATGCGCTTTCCGGCCATGTCGTCAGAACTGAAATATGCCGAAGTAAGATCGCGGATCGAGTCCCTCATGGCGTCGCCGTCGCGGCCGATGACTTCGCAAATACCGGCGATGCCTGTGCGATCTAAAAATACCTCTATGAGTTCAATCGGATAGGTGGTGGTGCAGAAGCTTCGCGATCGGTAGACACCGTGAGCCGCATTCACCGCACTCAGTCTTCGCAGGCCGCCGCCCAACTCTTCAATCACGAGCGTGCCGTCTCCGCGACGGATTTCCATGGTGGGTCCGTTTTACGTCCAGGTTACAAATATTTTAGCCGCTTGGAACATACCTCTGCCGGGATCTCCGCCTGAAAGCTGCCAAGTCGCCTACCCCAGCCAGCCAACTTTCAAATTCGAGTTGCGTGCGGTTCTGATTATCAACGAAGCGGGGCAGCAACAAACTATCACTTCGCCGCGTTGCCAGGCCTGCGTCGCAGGTCGTCGCCGAAAGCACTTTTTCGTCTCTCAACCAGGGCAGGAACGCCGGATTGTACACGCCACCTGGATAGCAGAAATGCACCGGCTCGTTCGCAGCGAGATCATGCACGCGAAGCCGGTTGTCTTGAATCTCGCGGCGGAAGAGATCTTCGCTTTCGGGGGTTCGATGATGATGCGTATGGAGCTGCACATCAATCCCGCTTTGCGCGATCGTCCGAACCTCTGCAGCGTTCATCAATTGCAGAATTCTCCTAGCCTTGAGATCGTTGTAGTCGATGCTCAGGAAATTCGCCAGTCGCGCCGCTAGATCGTCCTTCTGTAGTCCTGTCATGTTCTCCCGTTCTGCTATGTCGATCAGTCCACGCACAACCTTATGCCGGCCGGATTCCGTGCGAAGATCCAGTGCGCTCGTGAGACCAAGCTGCAGGCCGTCAGAAATCACCTGGCCCCGCCGCTTCCACAGCATGTAAGAGCAAATCAAATTGAAGACTGGACGCTCGCAAAAAGTGTAGTAGGTCGTCAGATAAATCGTCGCGGGAAAGCCGTAGCTTTGCAATCGCGGAAAGGCCTGCCGGTAAAAATCATACGTTCCGTCGTCGAATGTGATGGCGACGCTGCGTGGCGGAAGTGTTCCCGTGCGCAGTTTTTGCAGAGCCTCGCCCAGCGGCTGCACCGCATAACGCCCCTCTTTCAACGACGCCAAGCGTTCTTCCAACTTTTGCGGGTCAATGTAAAGGGAGGGACGCCACAGGTATTCGTCTTCAAGTGACGTTCCGTGATAGCAGAGAATCAACAGACGCTGCTGACGCCAGCGGCTGTTGGCAACCAGACGGAACGTGCCCATCCCTCGCAGCAAACCTAGAGTCCCGAGTTTGAGGCGTCGGAGAATCAATCAGGCAAGAAGAATTTCACAGTTAGGTTAGTTAAGCGAAACCGCCGTGCTGGAGTGCATCGAATCTGGGATCGCGTCACCCTCCAGGCAAACTCGCATCCAAGTCTCCAGATTCAGCAGTCGCCATATCCGATTCCCGTGATCGCGGTGTCGCGATCGATGCTCGGAAAATAGTCTACGAACCGCCTCGGGCCGAAACATGCCGCGATCCATAGTTCGATCTTCGGTAAGCATTAGCTCCAGACTATCGAGTTGCGAGCCGGCCAGCCAGTACGCCCACGGCGTAGGGAATCCCATCTTTTGCCGGTGGATGATTTCCCGGGGCAACAAGTCCTCGACCGCCGATTTTAGGATGAGCTTCCCTGCCAAGGCTTTCGTGGCGTATCGCGCGGGAATGCTGGCCGCAAATTCCACTAGAACGTGATCGAGAAACGGTACCCGGCTTTCTACGGAAGCCGCCATGCTCATCTGGTCTTGTTTCATCAAAAGCTCGACCAAGTAAGTCTTGATATCGGTGTACAAAAGCCGGTGTAGCGTGTCGCCGGAGGATCTGTTCCATTCGGCCATCGAGCTTTCATAGGCGTCGCCGGATGTTTTGATGGCCTCAGGTGTCAGCAGTTCGTTTTGCTCCTTCGCCGAAAATGCAGTATAAAAGCTGTCGAAATAGAACGACTCCCACGACGCGCCGTCGCGCATCAGGAAAGTATGTTCCAACTGGCGGCGCCGATCCGCCGGGAGCGGCACCGCCGCGATGCCCTGCCGCAACATGCGCCGCAGAAAAGACGGAGTCAGCCCACGATACACAGAATCCATGCGTGAATTGAGCAACGTCCAGGGATAACGCGTGTAGCCGGCGAGCGTCTCATCGCTGCCTTCCCCGGTGAGCACCACCGTCACCCGCTCTCGCGCCAACCGCGCCACACAATACAGTGAGACGCTTGAAGGCCACGCCAGTGGTTCGTCTTCATGCCAGATCAAATGCGGCAGGGCTTGAAAAAATTCTTCGCGGCCCAGGCGGACTTCGTGATGCTTTGACGCGATATGCCGAGCAACCACCCGTGCGAATGGAAGTTCGCTGAATTCCTCTTCGCCATGGCCCACCGAAAATGTTTCAATCGGCTCTTTGCCAGTCTTTGTGGCCAACGCTGCGATTGCACTGGAATCCAGGCCACCGCTGAGGAACACACCCAGCGGCACGTCACTCATCAAATGGCTGGAAACGCATTCTTCCAGCAGTCTGCGGTACTCCTGGACATAATAGTCGCGGCCCAGGTCAGCGGTATCTGCGGCCACCTTCAAGTCCCAGTATTGAGAAATTTCCAGTTGCCCTTGCTCAGGCAGGGTTAAAACATGGCCGGGTGAAAGCTTTCGAATGCCGCTATACATCGTTTCCTCGCCGGCAATATAGCCGAAGGCAAGATATTCGGCGAGCGTCCTGCGATTGAATTCCGGCTTGATGCCGGGATAGGCGACAATTGCTTTGATCTCCGAGCCAAACAGCAGGATCCCATCGCAATAGCGATAGTAGAGAGGTTTGATGCCGAGGCGGTCACGCGCCAGCAAAAGGCGTTTCTTGGACTGATCCCAGATGGCAAATGCGAACATGCCGCGGAGATGCGTGACGCAGGAGTCTCCATATTCTTCGAAGAGATGGACGATGGTTTCCGTGTCGCTTTTAGTGCGATAGCGGTGGCCACGCGATTCGAGATCGCGGCGCAACTCCTGGTGATTGTAAATTTCTCCGTTGAAGACGATCCAGATGTTGCCGTCTTCATTGGATATGGGCTGATGGCCGGCCTGAACGTCGATGATACTCAGGCGGCGCATGGCCAAGCCGACGTTTTCCTGCACCAGAGATCCTTCATCGTCGGGACCACGATGAACAATCTGGCGATTCATCGCCGCGAGCGCATCGCGACGCACGCGCTGGTTCCGATCGGAAAAGAAAACACCGCAGATCCCACACATAATTATTCGCTACCCGATTCATGATTCTTCAAAACCGCCGAACTCGCGAAGGCCGTCTCCATAACTGGCCACACCCCGCGAAGTGGTTGTTGCAGGCTCACCGCCTGTGGATCGGACGAGAACATTTCAGTAGTGTCCATGGAACTCCAAACTTCAGCATACTTCACAGGGCGCGCACACGAGATGAGACGATTCCCTCCGGCATCTAAATAGCTTGCATTACGCAAAACGAGGCAACACATGTGGCTCTCGTGATCGATGGATGCGTAAAGAAAGTCTGCGTCGCTGCTCCAGGGGCCGAGTTTCCAGGGCGAATTCGCACCGGCAAATACGAAGGTGCATTCCAGGCGGTCGTTAAGATAGCGGTAAGCCGACGGATCGCTGTACGCAGAATTGCTGATTTTCGCGATGCGCCCGCAACTTCCTTTCATTTCGTTGCCTGCCACGAGTACGGTCACAAACTCAGGCAGCTCTTGCCGAGTTGAGAGGCGGATAACAGAAGCCGGCACGAGCTTTCCATATACGGGTGAGCAAGCAAAATCGCGGATAGTCCGGGACCAGCTATTGGATTCGTCTGTGAGAACCGCTAAGCCCTGCTCACCATCGGAAAAAAGGACCTCGGTCCCCGAAATTTGGGCCAGACCAGATCCGAGATGCCAGGCGATTTCTATCTCATGTTCTCCGTCGCCTTCGACGACGTCTCGAACCAGCCAAAGATTCTCCCGTGGATGAAAAACACTCCTCCGGTGAATGATCGGGGAATTCGGGCGCGAATATCCGCCGTGGCTGCCCTCGAACGAATCAAAGTGCTTTCCGTTAATCCAATGCTCGACGCGAACGTGAGGAACATTTGCCCAGGAAAATGGCCCGATAATTTCCGCCTGATCGCGGCCATCGACCCTTAGGGTATTGTGAGCACCAGTGCCACGCAAACGGGAGCGTTCGCGACCGGGGCCAACATACTCGAACGTGCCCGAATCCCGCAGCAGCACGCGTCCATCGCGAATCAACGACACACTCAGCGCGTCCGCATGTCCGTGGCCACTGTGCTTCCCACCCGACGGCCCCGCATCAATGAGTAACTGCTGTCTGGATGCAGCATCAAAGATTAGATAAGAACCGCTCGCGGCCAGGGCCGTCGAATCGGCATGCGGGTCCTCGCTTGCGATACGCTCGAAATCCGCGGCGGCTTTAGCGCCAAGAAGCCACAGAGTCTCCTCCGGCAACACTCTCGCAACTTTCTTGAAATCTCCGCGCTGGTATAGAACCGCACCCGTGGCCAGCGGGTCGAGCATGTGAACGGCGCGGTTTCGTTTCGCATCGAACAACCGGCCTCCGTCGTCATCACCGAACATTAGGGGAATTCCAGCGCGACTGAGCAGCAGTAGCGCATCTAACATGCGCTGCAAGTTGTTTTCAAACTCTTCGGGAATTGCGACCCCGTTCAGTCCCGCCAGAATTCGAGCGTGCAACAACATGTCGAGTGCATAGACGTGATAGTAGGTGGACCGCTCAAAGTAGAATCCGTCCTCACAGACCTGCTTGCCAGCTTCGCGCAACAGGATTTGCCAACCTTTCTCCCGCCACCTTTCAGCCGATGGAAACGAAAACAATGCGCCGAGGAAGAACAGCGCCAGCGCTTCGCCAAGAAGATGCGTATTGGGAGAGAAATAAGTAGAGAGATAATTCTCGATATGCCGTCCGCTGAGGTGCAACCGCGCGACCCACTGCCGTCGGCGCTCCGCGGTAAACAGAGGACAACTCTGCAAAATAAAAAATGTCCAAATCCACGACTGTACGCGAAACGCGACCTCCAGAGCGCTGGCCCAATTGATGCCGACGGGATATGGATTCTCTTTCCACCAATGGTCGAATTGCGAAAGTACCTCGGCGGCGAAGGACTCATCATCAGTGAGAAGATAAGCTTTGGCTAGAGTCACAAAATGCTGGTGCCGGTTCAGTTCCCACGTGATCTTCGTGTCGCCGACCTGTTGGAAATCAAGGTAGCGAATCTTGAACCACGGCATTTTCGGCGCTCGTTTACCGTGGATGGCATCGAGGTGCCAATCGATGGTCTGCCCGTAATCGAGATTCTCGTAGCCGAGAAGGTCGAAACGATGATCTCGAATGCGAGCGGCGCGAGAGACGATCTCTTCTGCCTGGGCCAGCATCTCACGCTTGAGCAGATTGCAAATCGCTGAAAGGTCTATCGGCGCGAAGAAGAAGCGGCCATGCACATTCGGGCTGGACGCAGTCGCATATGGAACTTTCGTAAAATCGTACCCGGCGCGGAATCGAAGCAAATCCCAACGAGCGAGCAAATACTGCCGCAAACGGTCGGTAATTTCCGCTCGGTCCATAGCGATCAAACGCTGAAAGGGCCTCGACAAAACGGAATCCTCCGGCATGGTTAGGAAGCCCTCGCATGCTGGGGCAACTGCTCCGCGTACAGATCCTCCACTTGCTGAACCAACCGCTCGAAGCTGAAGTTCTCCTGCACGAATCGCTGTCCGTTTTTAGCGATTCTCCGGGCCAGATCCGGATCGCGCAGCAATTTCAGAAACGCCTGAGAAAGAGCAGCCGAATCCCGCGGCGGCACTAACAGGCCGGTGATACCGTCTTCCACCAATTCGGCATTTCCACCGGCACGGCTAACCACGGTCGGCAAACCAGCGGCCATGTACTCGAGCACAGCGTTCGGAAGACCTTCAGCCAGCGAAGGCAACACGGCAATGTCACAGCAGGCAAGGATTTCCGGAATATCATCGCGCCGGCCGAGAAAAATAAAACTCTCGCTCGCGCCCAACGACAGAACTTCGTTTTCGAATTCCCTGCGCCGCTCTCCATCTCCCACCAGCACGAACTGAGTCAACGGGAATTCCGCAATCACTGCGGGAGCGGCCGCAATGAGCCAGGAGTGCCCTTTTACTTCCGAATGCATATTCGCAACCAGCACAATCAGCTTGCCAGCGCCCGCATGCCGAAGTAACTTCGGCCGGTCGTGAACGCGCGGGAATCGCTCAACATCGATGCCGTTGTGAATCACTCGCAATTTTTCCTTTGCAAATCGGTCTTCAGAGATCAGGGCATCGCGAATCGCAGTCGCATTCACCAGGACCATGTGAGACAGGTTCTGAATTCTACGAAGCCAAATACGGCGACTGCCTTTGTACCAATCGAGATGGCCAAGGTCGCGCCTGCTGGAAATAATCGCCGGCACTCCCGCAAGTCTAGCGGCAGGAATGCCAATCAGGTTCGACCACAAGTCATGCGTGTGAACAACGTCATAACGTCGTTTTCGCAAATGCCAGCTCAAACGCAGGAGTTGGCAGACACCGCGGACGGAATCAACACCCCCGTCCGGATGAAATTCCTCCACTTGTACCTTTGATCCTTGCAGCCGCTTCATCAACGGGCCTTGAGCCTTGAGACAACCAAGCGTCACGCGATGTCCACGAGCCGACATCCGCAGCGCCAATTCCACAGCCTGAGTTTCAGTTCCACCAACATTGAAAGAATCGACGAGATAAAAAATGCTACGCAATGGCCGGGCGTCAACTTGAGGCAATGAGGCATCATTTTGAGTTAGCCCTTCCATATTCGTCTTAATCCGCAATCACATTATCCTGCAGCATTCTGTGCAACCGCTTGCACTTGGCTGTTTGCAGGCGTTTTCACATCTCTGCGTTCAGTTTGGTTGTATTCAGTTCTGGAATCCCATACTAGCCTGAGTCTCGTGGGGAATGATAGAACTGGTTGTGCGGATCGGTGGTTTCGCGCATAAGATCTCCGATCTTTCTGAGCGCGACATTCAGATAAAAAAGCATTCCATGAAGATCCTTTGGGTAAAGCCGGGGAAACTGCTGCCGCTCGACTCCGGCGGAAAACTTCGCACCTATAACATTCTGCGTCACCTTTCGGCGGCACACCAGCTAACGTATCTCTCGTATTACGGCGGTCAGCAGGACAAAGCCTACGAGCACGAAATATTGAATCATCTTCCAGGCGCGGTTTGCTTGTGTACGGGCGCAACCGATTCCACAATCGTAGGGCGTGGTTTGGACTATTTTTACCGGCTTTTCTCGAGCGCGCCTTACGCTGTCAGCAAATTCACTGCGCCCCAAGTCCAGCAACTTCTCTCTCGATGGATCGCACAACCGTGCTCCGATGTCGCCGTTTGCGACTTTCTCGCCAGCAGCCTTAATTTCCCGCAGAACCTTCTCACCCCCACTGCACTCTTCCAGCACAATGTGGAAACTGTTCTTTGGCGCCGCCGGGCGGAAATGGAAGTTGAATGGTGGGACCGAACAATCGCAAAGATCGAATATGCGAAAATGCGGCGCTTCGAACCAGCGCAGGTGCGCCGCTTCCATCACGTGATTGCTGTTTCCGACGCAGATCGCAAGACAATGAGCAGCATGGTCGATCCTTCTCGTATCAGCGTCGTGCCCACAGGAGTCGATTTGAGTCAGTTCCGTTACGATCCAAACCATGAACCTCGCGAACCACTCGTGATATTCACTGGTTCGATGGATTGGAAGCCCAACATCGACGGAGTTGAGTTTTTCTGTAAAGAAATCTGGCCGTTGATCCTGGCGCGAATTCCCAAGGCTCGCTTTCGCATCGTTGGCCGCGATCCGCATTCGCGCGTGCGCGATCTTGCTTCGGCTTCCATCGAAGTTACGGGCAATGTTCCATCTATTATCGAGCACCTCCGGGAGAGCGCGGTCTTTGTCGTACCGTTGCGCATCGGAGGCGGCACTCGCATCAAGATCTACGAGGCAATGGCTATGGGCAAAGCTACAGTCTCTACAACCATTGGCGCTGAGGGATTAGACGTAAATGATGGCCGCGATATTTTGTTGGCCGACGATACTGCTCGCTTTGCCGATTCAGTGTGCTCACTCCTGCTCGACCGTGAAATGCGTCGGCGCTTGGAAAAGGCCGCCGCTGCCACGGCGGCTCAATACGATTGGTCCGCGATCACCGAGCGGTTCGTGGAAGCACTGCAACTGACAATTGAAGCCGCCGCTGGCGCGCAAGTTACAGTTCCTTCCGTCCGCTGATGGTCACAGAAAACTTCCGACACTGAAGGACATTGTACGATCCCGCCATTGGTACCTGTCTCCCTGATATGTCCTACTCATGGGTCATGCCCGCTCGGTATCTACCTGATTCCCGTCGCACTTATTAAAGTTTCTTCAGGACTGAAATCCCAGTCCCCAATCTCAATACCTGGACGGTGTGATGTCAGCCCTGGCGCTCCCCCTGCCCAAAGCAAGAGAAGCATCGAAATTTCTCTTACTCTTAACCGGCCGCGCCGCATTGGGTTTGATGCTCGCTTTAGTTGCCGCCACTTGTGCCTGCTCGCTAAACCCAGGGTCGTCTGCCTTACCTGCAAGGGCTACCAATTCCATTGTCCCCGCAATCTTTCCCAACAATGCCGTGGTGCCTTCCGGAGGCATCCAGCGCTTTAGCGCAAGTATCGCCAACTCAGCTGATACAGCCGTAACATGGAGCGCGACAGCGGGTACGGTCAGTTCGGAGGGAGTATTTACCGCGCCCAAGGTTGCCTCATCAACTCCTGTGGTAGTGACTGCAACCAGCGTGGCCGATCCGACTAAAGTAGCAAGCGCTTCCGTTACAGTAAATGGGGCGACGCTCCCCGCAAAGCTCGCGATTCAAACTACACAGCTTCCGGGCGCGACCACGGCATCGGCTTATTCAGCGGCACTCGAAGCGTCGGGAGGTCAACCGCCATACGCCTGGAGCGTGGCCAGTGGCGCCTTGCCCGCAGGTCTCACACTGACCGCCAGCGGGGCCATCACGGGAACAACGCCTCAGACAGGTTTCTATAATTTCGTAGCAAATGTTCTGGACAGTTCAAACCAGAAGGCCAGTCAGAACTATTCTCTCGAAGTCACTCCCAACTCCGCCGGTTTCGACGGGCCGGCCCAGCTGCCGCTCGTCTACATTCAAAGCGCGCTGGCCGATACACCGGCTCCGGGATCGACGATTGAAATCAAGGCTGGAGGAGATTTTCAGAGTGCTCTAAATTCAGCACAATGTGGCGAGACCATCGCTTTGCAAGCTGGCGCAGCATTTTCTGGAAACTTCATCATCCCAGCCAAAAACTGCGATGACGCTCATTGGATCATCATCCGCACCAGTGCTCCCGACAACGCGCTGCCACCGGAGGGCACGCGCATCACGCCATGCTTTGCCGGAGTTGCATCTCTTCCCGGAAGACCAAGCTTTGCCTGCGCGTCCGCTAAGAATGTAATGGCAAAAATTGTCTTTGAAGGCATCGGAAGCCAACCTATCGAGCTTGCGCCGGGCGTCAACCATATGCGCTTTCTGGGACTGGAAGTCACCAGGACCAGCCCGGGAAATGTGATTTATAACCTGGTTTCTTTGCAAAACGGCGGCCCAGTGGATCATCTTGTATTTGATCGCGTGTGGTTGCACGGTACGGCGCAGGACGAAACGAACCGCGGGATTGCACTGGGCGGCAGTACCTACGTCGCGGTCGTGGATTCTTTCTTCACCGACTTTCATTGCATTGCGATTTCAGGCGCCTGCGGTGATTCTCAGGCGATTAACGGCGGCCTCGGCGATCTTCCCATGGGACCCTACAAAATCGTGAACAATTTTCTCGAAGCTTCCGGGCAGAATCTCATGTTCGGAGGCGGTGAGGCCACACAGGTTCCGCAGGATCTTGAGATTCGCGGCAATCACATGTTCAAACCCCTGCTCTGGATGAAAGGCCAGCCCGGCTTCATCGGTGGATCCGATGGCAATCCTTTTATCGTAAAGAACCACCTGGAGTTCAAGAACGGAGTGCGGGTGCTGTTTGAAGGCAACGTCCTGGAAAATGCCTGGGGCGGCTTCACCCAAACTGGATTTTCGATTGTGCTTACGCCGAAAAACCAAAACGGTGCCTGTCCACTTTGCGTCGTGCACGACGTGACCATTCGCTATGGAACCATAAGTAACGTGGGCGGCGGAATTGTCTTGGGCAACGGAGCGTCCGATTCCGGGGCGATATCGCAAGGTGCCTGGAACGAAAGCATTCACGACATCGTTATCCAGAACGTCAGCGCCACTTCGTACAACGGCAGTGGATATCTTCTGCAAGAAGCAAATGGCAATCCCTTATCTGCAATTCACGACGTCGTCATCAATCACGTCACGGTTATCGGCACCGATGCGGGCGCTGCCATGCTGGTGGTGGGCAATGGTGTAACCAGTCCCACGATGGCGAACTTCAGTTGGACCAACAGCATTTTCACCGCGGACGCGGGAGTGCTCAGCACCGGAGGTGGCAGCGCGAACTGCGCCTTCCAGCACGGACCGCTAGCTATTCTCCAGAGCTGCTTTTCACCGTATACGTTCAGTCACAATGCCCTGATTGGAGCGGTTGGAACCTGGCCCGCGGGCAACTTCGCTCCGCCTTCAGCCAGCACAGTGAAGTTTGCCGGCACCACCGCGCCGTCGGGCATCGCCTACCAACTTCAACCCTCCAGTCCATTTGCCAAGGCGGGGACGGACGGCAAAGACCTGGGCGCGGACATGAATGCAGTTAGCCAGGCAATCGCTGGAGTCGCTCCGTAATCGTCTTTCTGGGCATGCCGCTACAGCGTTGCCAGTTGGACTGCCGTTACCTACGACCCGCAATCGAGGCGGCTATTATGCTGCGCGGCAACGCCGGATGCGGGAGTAAAACTACTCCACAGCGAGGATCAACAGAACGTATTCCTCGTGCGCAAACGTCAGGACACCGAGATTTAATCGACTCCCCTGGTGCCGGATTGAATCGCATCCAAATCCGCTCCTAAGTCCTTTCCGTCCGACCCGGCCTTCCGAAAAGGCGACTCCTTCCTGCAATGGCCCGAGCTTTTCTCAGCGCACAGCCTGTAGTCGCCACCTTTACCCTGGCGAAAATCTTCCATTCGCGCACCCTCGGGATTTCCCGGAGTAAAGTTTCCTCCCGGCCACCCGCCGGCCGAGCCTATGAACACGTTGTGCGTAACCTTGAAGCTCGCAAAACAACTCTTCAGCACTCCCGCCGGTCCCTGACGTTGGGGCTGGAAGGCGCAATTCTTGGGCCCCCCTCCCGTAACAAAAAAGTCGTTGGACCCGACGCCTACCAGGTTGTTAGTGAAATTGAAATTGATAATCTTCTCGCGGTCCACGCCCACGCCAACAACAAACAGCGCGAGTCGCGGAAACCCTGTGACGTGATCGATGCTTACATCGCGCAGCGCGGGCGAAGTGGAAGTGATTTGAAACAAAGCACCCAGGCCGCCGTATGCCTCTCCATCAATGTCGTCGAAGACAACGTCGTGAATACTATAGCCACCACCTCCGCTCGCCGCTCCGCCCGTGTCAGAAATTCCGGTGCCCATCACCATGCCGTTCGCCGCGTGGCTGACATGGCAGAAACGAATGGTCACATCCGTAGTCCTGCAAAGAGGGCATTGATTATTCTGATTCTTCGGCGTGAGCAGAATGGCGAATCCCGTTTGCGTGAACCCACCCCAGACATTTTCGAGAATATTGTCTTCGAACAAAACTCTTTGCGCATTCTTGAGCTCGAACAGATTCTTCACAATAAAAGGTTTCCCCGACGTTCCCCCCACGAACCCTTGGCTTCCCAGTTTCCAGATCAGCGGCTTGAAAAGATGATTGCGCCGAATCTCGATATCCGCCGGCGAACGCGTCGCCTTCCCCCCGCCAAACATGACGTTTTCGCCGGAGGCTTCGAGAAAGTTATTGACGATCTTGTACGGGCCCATCGGGCTGCCGCCCAAACCACCAGAAATAGTTTGGGCGTCAAGGCACGTTCCAGTCACCGCTACGCAATGAAAATCGCTGAAGTATGAATCCACCACGGCCACATCGGTGCTGCCGCCGAGCGCAATTCCACGAGTGGTTTCATCCTGAGCCGTGCCGTGAATCCAGTCGCGGTCAAACACCAGGTGATCCGCAATTCCTTTACCCTGCATGGCCACCAGGTCGTAGACCACGCTGCCGGGTATGTTGCGCGTAATCTCCAGGCCGAGTAAGCGATAGTGATTCGCGCCTTCCTCGAATTCAACTGGGCCCTTATTTTTCGTATTCGACAGCAGGGCCGCCATCATATTCTTCGGAGCAGGGCAATCATACGCAGGCCGTGCAGGAAGCGACGCCACTCCGGCATAGCAGGGCGTGGCTCGTGTTCCTTCGGCTGGCAAAGTGGAATCATCGGCATTTGTACGCACGATGATCCAATGATTGTCATCGCAACTCTTAGCGGGAAAACTAAAATTGCCAACAAACTGCTTGCCCGCGGCCAGAAGAATTCTGTCGCCGCACTGCGCATTTTTCAGGGCGGCCTGCAATTCGGCGCTTTCTTTCGCGGTCAGCGCCTTACCATTCGCGGGAGTATCGCTGAGACTGCTTCTAACGTAGACTCGCGGAAGTTCGGCGGGGCCATCGAACTTCGCAGCAGCCGGATTCTGCGCTATTCCCCAGGGTACGGTAAGAATCAAGAACAGGATAAAGCGGGCCGACAAGAATACTAGCTTCAAAAGCACTCCTCCACGTCACGATTGGGAAACACAACAGGAAAACAGCAGTTCACCGCAATGCAAGCACTTCGTTTTCGGCATTCGCACTCTGTTGGCCTGAGAGCCAGTCAGCCATGACGCCAACATTGTCGTCATGCAAGTCGAGAGCGAGACCCGCTTTCACCTCGTTGTAACTCTCAGTAACGGCAAGCAATTTTTCGCACATGTCGGAGGCATCGCCATCAATGTAAGGAACAACACCCTGGGGCCGGCGCCCGTTTTCACTTGCCACCACGGGAACTCCCAGCGCAATCGACTCCAAAACCGAAGCCGCCACGCCATCGCACGCCGGAGTTCGCAGACAAATAAAGCACCGGGACAGCAGCGTCAGGAATTGATCGTGCGTTAGATTACCCAGAAGCAACACACTCCTCTTCTCGTCACCTGTCCAGTCCAGAATGTACCGTTGCGCCGCCGGCAATTCTTTGTCCGGAAAACCCAGCCATATAAATCCCGCTTGTGGATACCGTTCCCCATAGAGCTTCATCCCAGCACGCAATGTTTCCAGCCGATACTCTGGGCGGAACGAAACATAAGAAAGGATCACGCGCTGGCGTTCCGCCAAAAAGTTTTCGATCTCTTCGGGCAATTTCGCCGGGGAAAACTTCAAGTACTGTGGCGAAAATGTAGCTATTGCCGCAATCTTGGCGGGTGCAACACCGTATTGCACAATCGCTTCTTTGATTGGAGCGCTGTCGCATGCGATCGATCCAGCCAATAGAAACAGTGTTTGGAAACCCCATCGAGCCATGCTTTGGCGCGTGCGCGGGAAGTAGTCTTGCGAAAGTCCTCCATGAAACGTCACTAACGCGGGACGCAGCACGAGTCGGCCAATCACCCCCGCAATCATAGCCAGCCAGTATCCTTTTTTCGACATGCCATTGACGTGCACATTCAACCGGTATCCCCGCAGAGCATAGCGCCAAACTTTCTTCACATAGTCGAAACCATCCTGCACGTCGATATATTCGGGACTCTTCGTTTGCCGCTCTTCATTGATCTTGAGCACTTCGCAGATGTGTCCCCGCGCACGCAGTTCCTCAGTGACCAGCTTTAGCTGAATCGCCCAGCCGCACATCGGCGGAGGATAATTACCGATTTGCAGGATTTTAGTCGGTTTCGTCATAGCCGCTCGAATCGATTTCTTGCAATCATTCCGAAGCTATACCCACGAGAGATCGCGAGACGCAAATACTTGCCCCAGAGGCGTCTCTTTTTTGAGCCGCAGTTTCAGGCTGAAGTACCAATGGTAAATACTGCGCATTCGCGCTAACGAATCCCTGGTTGTCCGCGGCACTCCAGGACTCTGGCGCGAATATCCAAGTTCTCCCAACGTCTCGCCAATCAAACCCTCCAAGCCCGACAATTGCTGAGCATCCAAGTTTTTCCAGCGGGCCATGGGCGTAAACTCTCCCGCCTCGATCTCCGCCGAGAATGAGCTGTTCGGGTTGCTCATCGAACCGACGCCAATCTTTTCGATCCGGTCATAATCCAAATCCTGCCCCACAAAATGACTCAGCCTCGCCAGAACATCGCGTGGATTCTCGACCAGATCTTCATAACGAACTTCAACGTAATCGCCGCCGAGAGACTCGCCGCATTTGCGGCCTTCCCGCACAATCCACTCCCAATACAGAGCGGCGACTTCGAGGCTTTTCGCACGGTCCCACGGAAACGGATGAATCCATCCCTGCTTCTGCAGCGATAAGGCCACGTCCCTCCCGTCTCGAATAATATGAATGGCCAGTGCATCCGGAATCGTCGCCTTGATGCGATCGAGATAGAGCAAGTGTTCGGGGGTGCTGTCGGCCCAGCGCTCAACATTTTGCTGGCGAGACATGGCTTCCATCACAATGCGCAGAAAGTCGCCGCCGTTGCGGCATTCCCCCATTATTCTCTTCTCTACGTCGGCTGCGTCGAGGCTGGTTTTCGCAAACAGCGTGCTCCCGCACCACGCTCGCAGAAGTTTGCGTCTATGATTGGCCACACTCAAGTCGCCAAAACGCGGTTCCAGGACATTAAAGACCTGCGACTCGGCGCGGTACATCGCAAAATTTCCCGCGGAAAGCAGCATGTGATAAAGCAGAGTCGTGCCGGAACGCGGACACCCGACCACAAACACGGGCGCTCTACTTCTCAGGCCTTCGCTAGCGCCGACCTTGTGGCTAAGTTCTGCGTTCTGCATGTTCGCGATTGGTGCTCGCACCTAAGCCAGATTCGCGCCTTTGGCGTGTGACGCCGCAAGCTCTTCGGCGACCCCCGGTTGCGTTATCGAAAGTGCCGGAACCGAAGCCTCCCTGAAGCTCAGCTCTGGAGCAGGCAATTGTCTCCCGGCGTTTTCCAGATAATTCCTGTGCCACCATTCCAAAATCAGCAGTTTCCACAGTACGCCCGAACGGTCTCTGCGTCCGCGCATATGCTCATCCACGAGCGTTCGTACTGCCTGCGGGCGAAAGTATCCGCGCTGCAGTGTTCGCGGTTCCGTCAGCACATCTAGCAAACTTCCCTTCAGCGCACCGCGCATCCACTTTTCCAGAGGCAACTGAAATCCTTGCTTGGGGCGATGCAGCAGCGCCGACGGAATCCCAAGCCTCTCGGCCAATTTCTTGAGCAGATACTTACGAACGGGGCCGCAAAATTTCCATTCGATCGGAAGTGCAACCGCCCACTCTACGAACTCGTGATCGAGCAAAGGAGACCGCACCTCCAACGAAGTGGCCATGCTCATACGATCCACTTTGGTCAAAATATCTCCCGCCAAATATGTTTTGGTGTCGAGATACAGAAGTCTGCTCAGGCTGTCGGTATCTCCCGGCGCATGATCGTAGTAATCCCGGAAGGTCTGCAACGGATCGGGCATGTGATCCACCGCAGCAAGAAACTCTTCGCTAAATAGTGACCGCTCCCGATGACGTGCCGGCATGAAAGTAATGGCGTCCAGGTAGCGATCGCGCGCACCTAAGCTTGCATTCCAGGCCAGGTTGCGACCAACGAAGCCTGAGGGTAAGCGGTGGTGCAACTGCTCCCGGTAGAACTTCCCCATCCACTCGGGGACGTAGTCAAATCGCTTGCGGTTCAATGCAATCTCGTAGCGGTCGTAGCCGGCAAACATTTCGTCGCCGCCGTCGCCTGAAAGCGCGACAGTCACGCCCTGTCGAGCCATACGGCAAACATAGTACGTCGGCAGCATGGAGGAATCGCCGAAGGGCTCCTCCAACATGGTGGTCAGATATGCGATTGTCTCTTCAATGTCCGGATCGACGACCATTTCATGGTGCTCGGTGCTGAAGCGTTCGGCGACCATGCGGGCATGGTGCGATTCATTGAACTTGTCGTCGGCAAATCCGATGGAATAAGTTTTGACTGCGCTCGATGATTCGCGGGCCATCAATGCAACCACGATGGAAGAGTCCACGCCTCCGCTCAGAAGAGCGCCCAGCGGCACCTCGCTCATCAGCCGGATGCGTACTGCTTCAGCAAGCTTGGCCTCTAGTAATTCCAGGCATTCTTCTTCCGACTTAGGCTGGAAAGTGCCGTAAGCGGGCACGTCCCAGTACTGGCGCAGCGACACTTTTCCGTCTGCAAATTCCAGCAGATGTCCTGGAGGCAACTTGTGGATCTGGCGAAACGCAGTCAGTGGATCGGGCACATAGCCAAAATAAAAATACTGCAGCAGCGCTTCAGGATTGGGCTCCGCGAGTTCCGGGGCAACAGCAAAAATTGCTTTTATTTCCGAGCCGAACAGAAAGCGGCCGTTGTGCAACGTGTAGTGCAGGGGCTTCTTGCCGAGTCGATCGCGAGCCAGCAACAATCTTTGGCGCTTTTCATCCCATAGAGCAATGGCAAACATTCCCCGCAGTTTGGTCACGCAATCGGCGCCCATCTCTTCGTAGAGATGAACAATGACCTCAGTATCGCTACGCGTATAGAAGCTGTGGCTCCGCGCTTCCAGTTCAGCCCGCAGCTCAGGGAAGTTATAAATTTCGCCATTGAAAACCGTCCACACGGTGCGATCTTCATTGTGAACAGGCTGGCGGCCACCGGCCCGATCGATGATGCTCAGCCGCCGTATACCCAGCCCCGCTGAGCTTCGAGTGACAATGCCTTCGTCATCCGGCCCACGATGAACGATCGTTTGGCACATGCGGTGAACGTCCACCGCATCGATCGCTTCTCCGCGTCGGCCGACGATTCCCGCTATCCCGCACACGGTTGCGCCTCCGCTTCCAATTCTCGCGAGGCATTGGCGCTCTTCGGTCCGGGTTTGCGGCCACGCACTGCAATTGGAATATCTCCCACTCTCAGATCTTCCATGCCGCAACTTTCAAACCAGCGGAAAACTTCTTCGTAAGTATGCTTCGATTGATACCACGGAGAATACCAATCAAACGTATCGAGCACTCGCCACTGCGGATCCGGATTGAAGGACATCGGCAGAAGTAACCGTAAAGCGCCACTCATCGGCCGGCCAGCCAGCGGAATCTTGCGTAGGAACTGATGGATGCCATACAAAGGTATGGCCGCGTAGCAAAGAGTATGCAGCAGTTGCGGAGGCATTTGTCGCGTGAGTTTGCGATAGAAGTCGCTGAAGCGGTACCAGGGGTTGTAAGCGCTGTAGAGCCAAACCGCCAGCTCGCCCCCCGGCTTCAAAAAGCGCGGTAAGTTTTTCACCGCGGCTTCGCAGTCCGGCGTGTGGTGCAGAACTCCGAGACTGTAAATGCAATCGAAACTTTCCGGCGCAAACGGCAAGTGAAAGGCGTCCGCCTGCAAGATAGCGGCGTCGCGGCCGGCAAGATTGCCTTGCGCCGCTTCAACGGCCCGGCTCAGGTCGATGCCGACGACAGTGGCGCCCCATTTCGTCGCTACCTCGGCATACCTGCCCATGCCGCATCCCACATCGAGCACAAGTTTGCCGGTCAGCTCTTCCGGCCGAAAACGTGTGCGCGCGATAAAGTCTTTCTCCGATCGCCGGCTGCTCTCATTATCGAGTTGCGTTTTATCGTGCTTGAGCCACTGGAAGCCAAAGCTTCCCGTGTAAAACTGTTGCTCGACGAAACGAGGAACGCCGTCGACCACGGGGTATCGGCAGCCGCATTGCGAACAGAGCAGCGCCGCGGCGTCATGAGTCAACCGGGATTGACAGCGGAGACAACGAAGGATTCTCAGAATCTCTTCAGTGATTCCACACCAATTCTTGTTTTGATTTGGCGGCATTATTCAGTTCCCGTAACCGGCCTTTGCCGTTTACCGGCGCATCCTCGATCGGATCCGCTGGCGCACTGGCAATCTTGTACAAAACGCAAATGTAGCCCACGATGAAATATTGAAACAGGCTGTACTCTGTGGTGGCAAAAAATGCGCCCACCATGTAGGCGGCCATTCCCGCGCGCAACGCGCTCGTCCATAACCGAATGTCCTTGTCCGCCTTATACCCTGGCAGCTTCTGCAGTTTCCCGGTCTTGCGCAACGACAACGCCATGACCAGCGTGAAAAGAATTAGTCCCGGCAAACCGGTTTCCGAGCTCAGGCTGGTGTAGGTATTGTGAGTCGGCTGCCAGGTTCCGCTCACCGCTTGAAAACTGCCCGGCCCAACTCCGAAGAGTGGATGCCGCAGGGTCATCTTCAAGCTGTCGATCAGCAGCCGTTTCCGCGCCTCCAGCGATCCCTTGTCTTTCGATCCCTGGATGTTTCCGAGGAAAATGCTCTCCACCCGAATCATATAGCTCGGAGTCGCTGCCACGATGCCCGCCGCCAAAACCGCTACCAGCAGCGTCGCGACCAGCAAATAGGTGTGCTTTCCCTTGACCACGAATTCCCGGAAACAGATCACTCCGGTGATTAGCAGCGCGATCAACCCGCTGCGCGAGTAGGTCGCAATCACCGCATAAATCATAAACACCAGGCTGATGGTCCAAAATAATTTGCGCCAGGCGCCTTTGCTTCCCAGCAGAAATGCCAGGCACAACGGGAAACTGATCGCGATATTGATGGCCAGATCGTTGGGATTCTCCAGAATTCCCTTCTGGATGCCCATGAGGCGGCCTTCTTCCGTATGGTGGACAAGAACCGAGGCGATGGTTACAAGAGCAATTGTGGCTGACTGGATTAGCAGCAGTTTCTTGATCTCATCCACCTTGCTCACCACGAGAAAGATCAGAAACGCAACGATGACTCCCTTGGCGAAGCGGTTCACCACAAATTCAAACGCTCCTCCATGCCACGTAGCAAAAAAAATCGTGACCAGCAGATGCAGAAGCAACAGCGTGAGTAATTTCAGCTCGATGGGAATCTTTGCCCGGTCCTTGGGACGCGTGCCAAAGATCAAGGCCAGCAAGGCAATACCCCCGAAAATCTTGCCGATCGGCACGGCCGAAAGTCCCGGAATAAAGTCCTCCGGGCGCAAAAAGTAAACATAAGAAAATGCCACCAGTGCCCGATAGGCCAGAGTTTTCCGGTTCTCGCTAAGGTAGCGCAACCGCGCGGCGAAGGGAGCGTGTCTTCTTTCCGCCTTCATCGATTCCCCGTCGCAGGCGCCGGCCCGGCATTCTGCTTGCACAGAAAATCGAGTTGATCGAGCGGTACTTTTACGTTATCGCTCGCAGTCAATCTGCAAATGCGCAGCACTTTCCCCAGCGTAGGGCTTGTACTCATGCCCCGTCTTAGCGTGTCCATGCCACCTTTTTTCCTGTGACATAGTTGGCAAAGGCCACAACCGCGGCAGTGTTAAGAAGCACGAACGTGAGTGCGGCGTCACTCACGCGGGTGAGAAAACCAAGTTTGAAGTGTCCCGCGGCCAGCAGGCTCAAAGCGTATAAGATCACCTGAAGAATCAGGCAGACGCGATAGAAAATACCGGGCAGGAATGCGCACGAAACCAGCGCCACAATCAAAGCAAACGGAACCGCCAAGCGCAGCAGTTTGTGGCTGACAAATTCAAAACGAATTCGATTACTGCCGCTGAGCAACCAGGGCGCCAGTCGCAGAAGCTGATAATTCCCGCTTAGCGTGCGCACCTTTCGCGCAAATTCCCGGTCTTCACCCAGATTCGGGCTGTCCCAGGCCCGGGCCCGCACATCGAACACCACTCGCTTGCCCTGCCGGGCCACCTGCATCGGCAGATACACATCATCGAGAATCGTGCCTTCGGGAATTGGAGTCAGCAGTTCGCGGCGTACCGCATAAAGCGCGCCCGTTGCTCCAACAACCGAATTTGAAGCCGCTTCCAGCTCCCTTACTTTTTTTTCGAGGCGCCAGTAAAGCCCCATGCCCCGCCCTGTCTCTCCTGTGCCGGCTTCGCCCAACATCAACTCGCCGCTGACGCAGCCCACTTCGGGATCGGCGAAATTTTCCATCAACAGCCTCAGCGCGTCGGCTTCGATCATCTGCCGCGCGTCGGTGAAAACCACGATCTCTCCCTGGGCCACTTCGATACCATTGTTCAAACCGGCGGCCTTGCCTCGCGACAACTGATTCATCACGGAATACAAACGCGCATCCCCGGCGTGCTCGCGCAGAATCTCAGCGGTGCGGTCGCTTGAGCCGTCAGAGACCACGACGATCTGGCACCTTGCGGCGGGATAGTTCAGTTGAACCAGGTTCTGCAGCTTTTTCTCGAGCACTTGCTCCTCATTGTGAACTGCCATCACAATCGAGACCTCAGGTTGCACCGGGCCGCGACGCACGGGCCAGGGCTGGAGCTTGGCCCGCAGCCACAACCAGCCGAGATAGCCGGCGTAGGTGTAGCCAATGAAAATCGCGGATACCCAGAACACCCACTTCACTGCGCGCCCCGCCCGAGCAGCACAATCTTGATCGTCTGGAACATAATCAACAGATCCAGGCCGAGCGAAGCATTCTTTATGTAAAACAGGTCATACTGCAGTTTTTCCCGCGCATCTTCCAAAGTGTTGCCGTACTTGTATTGCACCTGCGCCCAGCCGGTGATACCCGGTCTGACTACATGGCGCACGCCGTAATAAGGAATCTCCTTGCTCAGCCACTCGACAAACTCCGGTCGCTCCGGACGCGGACCTACAAACGCCATATCTCCCTTGAGGACGCACCACAATTGCGGGATCTCATCCAAACGCGAAACGCGCAGAAACTTCCCCACCGTCGTGATACGCGGATCGTCATCCCAAGCCCAGGTAGCGCCGGTATCGGCCTCCGCATCTTCACGCATGGTACGAAACTTGTAGCAATGGAAATGTGACCCGCCAATTCCCACCCGCTTCTGCCGGTAGAAGATCGGCCCCTGGGAGTCCATTTTGATTGCCAGCATCACGAACGGCATAAGAGGAAGCGCCAGCACTAATCCCATAAACGCCACCACGGTCGAAAGGAAACGGCGCAGCGCCATGAATCCACTACTGAAGCGGAATCCATCGGAAAAGATCAGCCAGCTCGGATTGAGTTGCTCGACCTCGATCCTTCCCGAAATTTTTTCCAGCCAGGTGGTTGCTTCCTCCACCTTCACCCCCGCCAGCCGCAGATCAAGCAATTCCGCCACGGGCAAGGTATTGCGACGGTCGGGCATGGCCACAATTACGCGATGCACACCATTTTCTCTGGCTAACACGAGCAAGTGCGAAGCCACGGATTCCCGGTTAACCACGCCATCGAGATTTCCCGTCCAGCCCACAACCTCTACGCCCATTTCGGCGTGCCGGCGTAAGCCGTTTACCAGTCGTTGTGCCTGCTCTCCCCTGCCCAGCACATAAACCCGTTCCCGGAGAAATGGCTGCCGTACCAGCCACGTATATGCGGTGCGCCATCCGAGCAAAAGAAAAATGAGAATAATCAGACCGACGAGTGCCGATCCGTTCCCGGGTAGCACTGCGGGGAAAACAAATCCCACGCCAGCCAGCACGATCGACACCAGCCCTAAGACCATCAGTAAGCGGAAAACCTGGTCCCAGCGGGCGCCGAGACTCGAAGGATCGTACAGATCCAGCCAATGCGAGACCAACAGCACGATTCCCGTGACAACGAAAATCTTGAAGTATCCGCCCTCATAGTTGAGCAGAACGTAGCTGTCCTCGCGGTGCTGCACCACCGTTCCCAGCAAGAACGACAGCCATATAATCAGGGCCTCGCCCGCGAGCAGCACCAACGCACGCACCGGGTAATAGACTTTGAACAGCCTGATCACGGGCCGCAGCTCCCTGGGGTCTTCTTACTTTAGCTTTCTTGCCTCTTCTTATCGTAAGCTTCGTAGTAATAGCGGGAATACGGCGCTGCGCCGTCGCGCGTGCCATTCAGCACCATTCCCACCAGCGATTGATCGGGAAATTCTTCGCGCGCCTTGCGGGCCGCGTCAAAGGGAGTGGAGTTCGAGCGCACCACGATCACCACTCCGTCACAGGCTTTGGCCAGAACGCCCGAATCCGAGACCGGGACCGCCGGCGGCGAATCAACGATGATCCAATCGAACAAAAGCCCAACCCGCTGCAGCAAAATCTTCAACCGCCCGTTACCGACCAGCTCGGAAGGATCGTCGATGGGAGTGCCGCTGGGGATGAAATAGAGATTTTCCAGGGGCCCGCGCTGCATGATCGAAAACTCGTCACTCCGCCCCTGGAGATAATCAGATAGCCCAGGGCTCGACGTGGTACCGAGCATCAGGTGCAATCGCGGAGCGCGCAAATCCGCGTCGATGAGCAAGACCCGCCGGCCATGCTGACGAACCAGCACCTGCGCCAGGTTCGCCGAGGTAAAAGACTTCCCCTCTTTGGGCAGCGCGCTGGTGATCAAAACACTCTTCAGCGGCATTTTTTCCCGGGCGTTGTAGAGCCGTGAGCGCAAGGTACGAAATTCTTCTGTTCCGCGCTTGTTGTCGTCTCCATTGAGAAACAACATCGTCGCAGGATCGGGGTTCCACTGCGCCTGGCTGGACTTCGCCAGCAATGACTCCAAACCCAACGAAGCATAAAATGCCGCGCCGGCGCCATCTCCACCGGTAACTGAACTTTCCTCGCGCAAACCTGCAGTCCCTGCAGGGGGAACCACGGAAAAACCCGGCTGCACTGCGCTCGTCTGGATCTCCGCGCGCTCTTGCTCGGCCTTCTTCAGCGCGTCATGAATTCGGCTCATAATTTCCTTTCGCCGGAGAAACTTTTCCGTCCGCCTGCCGTATATGATCGGCCAGCTTCACCAGCGACCGCAACGCTTCTACCAGATCAGGATTTTCCGCACCCGCACCGGAGACCGAAGCCGGCACCATCGCTGCCGACGCATTGTTGTCGCTCAGATCGAAGTCGCGGGCCACAGCTTCCACAATTCCCGGCCCGATCACCTTCTGCTGATCGACAAAAGCGCTGACCAGACAATGTTCGCAGATGAGGTTGATCACGCGTGGCGTACCGCTGGCGTACAGGTGAACCGCCTCCATCGCTTGAGGATCGAAAATCTCCTGCCCATCGGAACCGGCAATGCGCAGGCGCTGCTGGATGTAGGCCTTCGTCTCCTCAACCGTCAGCACGTGCGTCTTGGCGCGCAACGTAAGCCGCTGCCGCAACTGCCGCAACTGCGGCTGCTTCAGCTTTTGCTCCAGTTCTGGCTGTCCTACCAGCACGATCTGCAACAGCTTCTCGGTGAAGGTTTCCAGATTGGTGAGCATGCGAATCTCTTCGAGCACTTCGTCGGTAAGATTCTGCGCCTCATCGACGATCAGCACAGCCGTCTCGCCCGCGCGGTAACGATCCAACAGCCAGTTGTAAAGCCGTAGCAGCACCTGGCTTTTGGCTCGTGAATCTCCGGGAATGCCGAAATCCGCCATCATGTAATCGAGAAACTGCGGCACATTCAAACGCGAATTGAACACGAAGGCCGTCGCCACCTGCTGCAAGCGCAGCCACTCCAACAGCTTGTTGATCAGGGTTGTCTTGCCCGTGCCGACTTCCCCGGTCAGCAGCACAAAACCTTTGCGGCTCTGGATGCCATAGGTCAGGCAGGCCAGTGCCTCCTCGGTGTGCCGTGTCAGGAACAAATACCGCGGGTCCGGATTCACGTTGAACGGATTTGCTCTCAGTCCGTAGAACTCTTTGTACATGTCGTTCCCTTAGACTCCGACGGTCTCCCTTTCCTCTGGCTTCTTGTCTTTCTTCCAGAAGCGCCCCATGCCATATTTGTTTTCCTTTGCTCCGTCGCCGACCCAGGGTACGGAGACCAACATCGGCAATTGGAGCGCCGCTTCGGCATCGGCCTCGGTACGGATGGCGTTATCGCGCAGCTCAAACCACAGCGCGATTCCCAGCCCCAGGGCCAATCCCGCGCCCAACCCGCCGCCGGCAAATAACAGCCGGTTGGGGAAACTCGGCGCATCGGGCATACTGGCCGGATTCAGCAAGCGCATCTGCTCGCCCTGTTGCTGCTGTTCCATCGTCAGCGTCAGGTCGGATTTACTCTTGTTGGCCAACAAATCCTGATAATTTTTCTGGGCATTCTCGTAATCGCGTGCCAGTTGCTTGTACTGTTCTTCAATCGCGGGACTGAGCGCCACCCGTCCTTGGTATTGCCCGATCGCCTGCTGCAACCTCTTCTGATCGCGCGTCGCCGCAGCAATCAAATCGCTGTATTGATGAACCTGGAGCCGCAACTGGCGAATCTCCGGCGGCTCGCTGGCAGACGCTTTGTCGCTGCTGCCCGCGTCGCCAGCCGCCGGTGCGGCGCTGTTCACCTCGGCCAGTTTTTTCTGCACTGCGGCCATGTCCGCCTTGGCCTTAATGACGTCGGGATGGTCATTCGTGTATCGCGCCTGCAGTTGTAAAAGCTGCGATTGCAACTCCGATAATTGCTTTTCCAGCGTCACCGGATTGTTCGACGACTGCGAAGACTTCCACGTCGCCACCTGTTGCGCCAGAAGCGATTCGGTGTAGGACTTGTCCTGTTGCGCGCGGTTCAAGGTCTGCGTGTTGGCATCAAGCTGGGAGTTCAATCCCGTCAGTATCTTGAAATTGCTATCCTCGTCTCCCGGGAGCTGACCCATGTATTGCTTCTTGAATGCCGCCAGCTTGGCATCCAGATCGTCGAGCGTTCGTTTCGCATCTTGCAGACCCCGGCTGAGCAGATCTGTCGTACCCTTGGCCACATCCTGGCGAGAGGTCAGGTTCTGCTCCAACAACAACGACGTTAGTTCGTTGCAAAGCTGTTGCGCTTCGCGCGCATTGGGCGCGGTATATTGCACATAAAATCCGGGCACCGGGCTCTGATTCGGCTTCTTCTTCGCGCTGCCTCCACCAATCTCTGACAGATCGGTAACCACCGGCTCGATCGTCATGTTGGTGCGGATCAAGTCGATCTCGTCATCCACATTTTGGTCGCTCTTTACCAGCTTTAGCCGCTCCAGCATCGGCTGCAACCGGCTCTGGCTCAAGACTTGTTGCTGCAACGTGGCAATTCTCTCCGTCAGATCTTCGGTGACCACCGGTTCCACCATGCTGGTTGGCACCTTCTGGCCTTCCACGAGAACCAGAGCCTGCGAAGTGTACTTGGGAGTAAATGCATAAGAGATCAGCCAGCCCGCGATCGGCACCAGTAGCGCCGGAATCAGCAGTATCCAGGCCCGCCGGCGCAACATCGCCAGGTAATCGTCCAAGTTCAGTTCGCGGTTCGCAATCATCAAAAATATCCGTTCCTATTGCGCCATTCTGTTCATGCAGCGAATTATTCCGCCCACAAAATCAATCGAGCCGTATCGGTCGCGGCCTCCAGTCGAGGCCCAACGTTCCCACCTGCCGCTGTGAAATCCGGTTGCAGGGCGCCAGGCTCGTCCCCGTTGCAGTCACTCCGCAAAATGAAGAATCAAAGGACAATTCGTCGAACTGATAGCTGGCGTAAATGTGGAAATTTCGCCCCAGCATGCGATGCAGCGCCACACCGGCAAAGCCGTAATCGAAAATCTTCGCCGCCACACCCGCGCACACGCTCGAAGAAGTAGCGCTGAACTCGCATTCCAGTTGCTGCTGGAGCGTCAATGGAAGTTCACGTCGATTATGGGCATATCCCAGATCTGCGGTCACGCTCCAGACCCGGCTCAACGGCCGGGAGGCGCTTAGCTGTGCGGTGTCGGTTTCAGCTCCGGCAAAGAATCCGGATCCGTTGGTGTTATATCGCTGGTACGTCAAACTCAGCATTGTCTTGGGAAACTTGTAGCGCAGCGACGCCTTGGCGGCTACCGACACCTGGCTATCGCTGGAACCCGCCTCGCTAAAACCGGTGAACTGGGGACCGGCCCCCACCAGGAAATCCATACGTCCGGAAATGCGATGCCCCCACATCAGTTGCACAATATTCGAGTGGAAAGAAAGGCCCGAAGTCGAAAAACTAAACGCTTGATAGCCGTAGACAAGCGCCGCCTGATCATGTGGCCCCAAAATCCGGTTATATCCGCCCTGCGCCGAGAGTTGTGTATCTCCCAAAAACGAGATGCCTTGGACCTCGGTGTTTCCAGTGAAGTGGACAAATCCATAACCGACAGCGGCAGTCAGCGACGACTTAGGACTTAAATATTCAGTAACATCCGCCAGGCTCAGGTTCATGATGCGCGGCACCTGCCCGAGCGAACCGAAAGTCGTGCCACCCCAAAAAGTGCCCGGAGTTCCTGCGGCCACGCTTTGCCCTAATCCGTTCGTGCTTCCATAAGCGCCGGCGAAACTACCCTGCGGCATATAACTGAACGCGTCGCGAATTCCCAATTCTCCGCGTTTCCAGGTAATCTTCTGGTTCACATCGAACTGTTCCAGGTTCTGGATTCCTACCCCTCTAGCCGAGTAGTACCCGACGCCGCCCACATAGTCCAAAGCCAGATCGTAATGACTCCACAAGCGCTGTAACTCAAGGCTGCCCAGGGCAAACGTGTCGGAGTGAAACGCCGAGTTGCCTAACGTGTCGGTGACGTTTGAATCTGCCGCCTCGCTCACGTGCAAACTGGGCTGTAAATAGCTGAGCGGAGCAGCGTGAGGTTCCAGATTCGGCTGGTCGACCCCTGAAATCGGAGGATTTTCCGCCACCGGCGCCGGGCCAGTGTCCACCCCAAACGCGGGAGCAGGGGTTGTACTCGGCTGCTGGCTGCTATCCTGCTGCGCACTATCCTGCCCGAGCGCCGCACTCAGCGGCAGCGCCAGCAGCACTAGGGTCAAAATGCTGTTGCGTTTACTCATCGCTTTCCTTAAGGCACCACCACCGTGTCTCCCGGACGCAACTGGATGTTTTGTTCGGGACGACGTCCCTTAACCACTTCCTTGTAATTGAACGGCAGCTTCGTCTGTTTGCCGTTCTCCATGCGCAACAAATAAATTCCCTTGACGTTGGCAAACTGAGTGAATCCGGCAGCTGAAAGGGCCTGTAGCATCGTCATGTTCGGCAGCAGAGGCATCGCGCCGCTATGTGTGACTTCGCCGGTGACGAAAATCCGCTGGCTGTTCATCGCCGTCACCACCACCGTGACCCGCGGGTCGGCGATGAATTTTTTTAGTTTCTCCGTGATCGAATCCGCCAACTGCATCGGCGTCAGCCCCGCCGCCGGAACGTCATTCAGCAGCGGCAAAGATATTTTTCCATCGGGGCGCACCGGCAGCGTGACCGTCAGGTCAGGCTCTTTCCACACCGAAACGTGCAGCGTATCGTCAGGTCCGATTACATAATCCGGCCGGGCAGCAGCGTTCGATACTGGCTCCGAATTGCTTGGCCCAGGCGCGCTGCTGGCAGCGCCATCAGCCACGTTGCCCGGCGGTTTCGCAGAGGAATTGGACTGCGCCGCCATGCCTGACGCCAGACACACCGCCAGAAACATATGCGCTCCAGCATTAATTGTCTTCTTCATCCTTCTCCACCGAACTTTGGAAGCCGAGCGTTCCCGCCGTCCTACCGCGATGTGTCGTCCGCGATCTGGTTGCTTCGCAGCCCGCACTCGCTAGCTACTAGAATAAAACGCTTTTGGTGCTGTGGCGTGACATTTCGTGGACTCGTGAAGCGGCCGGCAGTTTCTTGCTCTCTCCAGAGTTAATTGCAATGCAATCCCACGGTCACTCTGCACGCCTGAGGCGAAACGGCGATTCCCGGAACTCTTGCCCGAGCAAGAGGACTGCCATTCAGACCATGTCGTCGAAATCCACTGAATCATTTTCCTTCATGTTTTCAATACCTTAGAAGGATAACTCGTAGGGTGGGAAACCAATTTTGAACTTCGAGAAGTATAGCACGCAAAGTGTAAAACTCTTTCACATTCCGGCTTATTTGGCGGCCTTCACATTGCCAGATCACGGTACCAAGAGGCTTCGTGGTTGAAGATCGCGCGTGAATGCGTTGCGCAGTCGGTTGAATTTCGCTTATCCTCAGTTTCCCCCGGACAGTGTAATGTTTCCGTGAGCCCATTGGCGCAAACCAATTCCGAGACCGTGCGACCGGCGCCTGCTCTCGCGGCTGGGCTGCCCTGGTGGCAGTTGGCGGTTCTCGCCATACTCTCTCTTTGGCTGTATGCGCCCACCCTCACCCACCTCGTGGGCCAGTGGTGGCACGATCCCAATTTTTCCCACGGCTTCTTTGTCCCGCTGTTTTCCATCTTCATCGCCTGGCAGGAACGTGATCGCTTGCGCCGCATCGTAGTGAAGCCTGCGTGGTCGGGAATGTTGGTTTTGGCTTTCGCTTTGTGCGTTCTCATCGTCGGGCAGTTGGGCGCTGAACTTTTTCTCGCGCGGATTTCCCTTCTGCTTCTGGCATCTGGGTTGATCGTCCTTTTCCTGGGATGGGATTTTCTCCGGGCGCTGTCGTTCCCGCTGGCATTTCTTCTGCTGATGATTCCCATCCCCACAATTATTTTTAATCAAATCACTTTTCCCTTGCAGTTGCTCGCCTCCCGAATCGCCGCAGCAATGCTGCCCATTTTCTCCGTTCCCATTCTCCGGGAGGGCAACGTAATCATTCTGCCGAGTATGGCACTCGAAGTAGCCGAAGCCTGCAGCGGAATACGATCGCTGATGTCGCTCGTCACTCTCGCCATCATCTATGGATATCTGGCCGAAAAGCGCCAGGCGGTGCGCTGGTTGCTAGCCTTGGGTGCAATCCCCATCTCGGTGGCCGCCAACAGCGTGCGCATCATCGGCACCGGACTTCTGGTGCAATTCTGGGATCCCGACAAGGCGCAAGGATTTTTTCATACCTTCTCCGGATGGCTGATCTTCGTGGTATCGCTGGTGATGCTCTACTTGCTCCACGGTCTGACGCGAATTATTTGGCGCGAGAGAGGAAGCGAGCGATGAAACCAGCGGCGTTGCGTTTCTCTCTGGCCGTTCTGCTTATCGCCGGTGCGGCGGTATTTCTCCAAGCTCGCGGCCACAATGAAGTTTTCCCTCCGCGCGCTCCTCTCGCATCTTTCCCCATGCAACTCGGTCCGTGGTCAGGAACCGACGACCCTATCGAAAAAGAGGTCCTCGATGTACTGGGTCCAGGGGACTTCCTTTTGCGTGACTACAGCCCTGCCGGCGAAAATCAGCCTTCCATCAATCTTTATATCGCCTACTTTCCCAGTCAGCGCGCCGGCGACACCATTCACTCTCCAAAGAATTGCCTGCCCGGCGCGGGCTGGACCCCCATGGACTCCACTCGCGTCACGCTCGCTTTGCCTGGACACTCGCCCTTCCCCGTTACTCGTTATGTGATCGCCAGAGGCGACGCACGTGAACTCGTTCTCTACTGGTACTGGGCCCACGACCGCGGCGTGGCCAGCGAATACTGGGCCAAGTTTTATCTGGTGGCAGACTCCATGCGCATGAACCGCAGCGACGGCGCCTTGGTGCGGATCAGTGCCGGGATGTATCCCGGAGAAACCGCAGCCGCAGCCGAGCAGCGCCTTCTTCCTTTCGCCGCACGCGTCATCCCGCTGCTCGGAAATTACATTCCTCGATGAATCCGTTGCTCGTGAAGTGATATGAAGTATCATGAAACCTTCGATGTAAGGTCTTCCTTCGTGACTCTTCGTGTCCCTAGGTTCATCGCTTTGACGTCCTCGATCCGAACGCCCCACCAATGACCGCAGTTACTTTCCTGCCCGCTTTTCATGCAGTATCATGGTCACGATCCGTGGCCGGAGACTCGCCTGTTTCCGTGTCTGTCCCGGAAGAAGCACACATGATTAGAATCCCCGCTCTCCGCTTGCTTATTCTCTGCTCGCTGCTCACTGCCCTGTTCACAGGCTGCTCGCGAGATCCCAATGTCCGCAAGCAGAAATATTTTGAAAGCGGAGAGCGCTACTTCAACAAGGGCAAGTACCGCGAAGCTGCCATTCAGTACGCCAACGCCGTGCAGATCGATCCCCGCTTCGCTCAGGCTCACTTTCAATTGGGAAAAACCTATCTCAATCTGCACGATTGGAACCACGCCTATCAGGAGCTTTCGCGTGCCGTCGAGCTGGCTCCCGACAACTATCAGGCCCATCTCGATCTTGCCAATCTGTTGATTTCAGCCAGACAGATGAAAGACGCGCAAACCCATCTGGATATCCTTCGCGACAAGCAACCGAACACTCCCGCAACTCACGAGGCCTGGGCCAACTTTTATTCCGCGCAAGACGATCTGGGCGCAGCCATGCAGGAAATGCAAAAAGGCATCACTGCCGATCCGAATCGTTCTGACTCTTATCTAACTCTTGCTCTGTTCCAACTCCGCTCCAGCTTGTTCGACGCGGCCGAAGCCAATTTCAAGAAGGCCGCAGCCCTGGACCCCAAATCTATGAACGCGCAACTCGCTTTGGGCGCGTTCTACCAAACGCGCAATCGCTTGCCCGAAGCCGAACAGCAATTTCGCCACGTCATCGAGTTGGAGCCCAAAGATCCCGCGCCCCGCGCGGCGTTCGTGCGCCTGTTAATGACCGAGGGCAAAAAGTCCGAGACCGAGAATTTCTTGCGGCAAACCAAGGTGGACCTCTCCGACAACTCGGAGGGCTACCGCATGCTGGGAGATTTCTACTTCGCTACCGGCGACGTCGACCGCGCGACCGCCGAGTACAGTTCGCTCTTCAGCGATCATCCCAAAGACATCGAGGTCAAAAGAAACTACATTCAGCTCTTGATTTTGAAGAATCGGCTCGACGAGGCGGGCAAGCTGGATGACGAAATTCTCAAGCTGAACCCTCACGACCTTGACGCCCTGATTTATCGCGGGCAAATCCAGCTTCGCCGCAATGACGCGGGCGGCGCCGTGGACTCATTGCAAACCGCGCTGCGCAACGATCCGGACAATGCCGTCGCCCACTATCAGCTCGGCGTCGCCTTCGATCAGCAACACAATGAGGGCCGCGCCGAATCGGAATGGCGCGAAGCCATCCGCCTTAAGCCAACTCTGACCGACGCCGGCCGCGCGCTTGCGGCCCTAGAACTGAGCCGCGGCGATCTGGACGCAGTCATGCAAAGCGCGCAGCAGATTATTGCGTCGCAACCCAATTCGCCCGACGGCTATATGCTGCGCTCCGTCGCAGAAATCAATCGGCAGAAATATTCCGATGCCGAGGAAGACCTGCGCAAAGCCATTTCCTTCGCTCCGCAGAGCCCGGGGCCATATGTTCAGATGGGCAGCCTCTATTTGCGGCAGAAACAATTTAACGAAGCCGAGAAGTCCTATCAGCAAGCTCTTGACAAAGATCCTTCTTCAAGCGATGGCCTCCGGGGTCTGATGAATACCTACATTGCGCAAAAGCAGCCCGAGAAGGCCATAGCAGCCGCTAACGCGCAACTCATCAAGTCTCCCAACAACAGCAACTTCTATGATCTGCTGGGCACCGCACAGTTCGAGGGCAAGAAAGACTTGAAGGCAGCGGAAGCCTCTCTGCGCAAGGCCATAGACCTCGACAAGAACAACTCCGATGCGTTGGTTAAGCTGGGCAAAGTGCAAATCGCCGAAGGCTCGGCCGATCAGGCGCTAACCACCTACCAGCAATCGATCAAAGACAATCCCCGCGAAATTACGTTCTACGTGCTGGCCGGGGAACTCTACGAGGCGAAGAATAATTGGGACAACGCCAAGTCGATGTATCAGCAGGCTCTCAACATTCAACCCGACAATCCATTGGCCTCAAACAATCTCGCTTATGTGATGTTGCAACAGGGCGGCAACGTGGATGTAGCGTTATCGATGGCGCAAAATGCCCGCCGCGGCATGCCCGACTCACCCAGCGCCGCCGACACTCTCGGCTGGGCGTACTACCACAAGGGCGTTTATCAGTCGGCGATCGATCTGTTTCAGGAGTCGCTGCGCTTGAATGAAAAGCACGGCGGCACCGACGATACCACCGTTCACTACCATCTCGGCATGGCCTACGAAAAATCCAACCAGCCCAAGCAGGCACGCGAACAACTGGAACGCGCCCTGAAAATCAGCCCCAATAACAGCGACGCCCGTAAAGCATTGTCAGAATTGCGCAGCTAGCACTTCCGCGAAAGGTAAAAAAACTCGAGGAGTAGCCCCGAGACGGTCGTGAAGACTAGCCAACAAATTAACCAAATGGATTCCCCACCGTCACCCCAAAGTATTTCTGCCCCGCATTCAAATCCTCCGACCAGATCTTTTCGCAGCCGGCCCGCTCCGCCGCCGCCACGATCATTCCGTCATAGAAATGGATACCATAGGCAGCGCGCGCTTCCACCGCGCGCCGCACCATATCGCCGTCCGGCTGAATCAACGGAATTGGTTCAACGGATTCGAGGATTGTGACTACGTCGCCCGGAGCATACTGCCTCTCAAATTTCTGCAGAAGCGTGGCCGCAAATTCTGCCAGCACCTGCGTCGAGATGACAAACTCGCCTGCAACAGCTTTACTGGTCAGCTCACGCGCGATTCGCTGCTTGGCGGGTTCGCTCGTATCTAAGCCGTACACTAGGATATTCGTGTCCAGAAAATCACGACCTCTCATACAAGTCTTCCCGCCTCCAGGTCTTCTTTCCCATACGGATTTGGAAACGGTCGAAAGTCCGCTGCAAGAGTTCCTGGTCCCGACGCTTTCGCCCCGAGCGCGCATGCTGCTCCGCCAGCTCTTCCAGATGACTGCGCACCAGGCCGGTCAGTGTCGTGTCGCGCTCGACCGCGATCTTGCGGACCTCTTTGACCAATTTGTCGTCAAGTGAGAGGGTAATATTCATGTACCCATAATAAGGGAAACCCTTATCCCGTGCAATGTGTTTGCATCGGGAGGCCAGTCTAGTGAGATCGGATGGTCCTAATGACTCTCAGGAAAAGAGTTGGCGATTAGAAGGATTTTGAGAAAAGAGCAGGGCCTAATCTGCGGCGACATCTTTGTTCACGACTTCGGGCTGCTTGCGTTTAGCCTGGCGATTCGACGGCAGTCCCGCATCGCGGATCTTGTACAGCAGCGCGCGGTAGCTGATACCCAGCGTCCGGGCGGACTGCTTGCGGTTCCAGTGGTGGTTTTGCAGGACTTTCAAAATTACTTTGCGTTCCAGTTCACGGACCACCTGACGCGTCATCTTTTTCAGGTTGAGCTGGCCATCGACGGGAATGTCGGCATTGAAAAAATCGGGCTGCCGCGGCGCCAGGTCGCTGGCAATTACATCTTCCGTACCCAGGATCACATAGCGCTTGATCAGATTTTCGAGTTCGCGAATGTTGCCCGGCCAATGATACTTACGCAGCACGGCCATCAATTCATTCGAAAGGGGCTTGGCGCGGCAGTTATATTTGCGGTTGTGATACTCGAGAAAGTAGTTCACTAAATCTGGAATGTCGGCCGCGCGCTCTCGCAACGGCGGCATTTGCAGATTTACGACGTTGATCCGATAGTACAAATCCGCACGAAACGTTCCGCTTTCGATCTCAACATCGAGCTTACGATTAGTCGCGCACACTACCCGCACTTCCACTTTCTTGTCTTCCTGCGCGCCAATGCGGCAAAATTGCCCGTCCTGCAACAACTGCAGCAACTTCGACTGCAATGCCATGTCGAGTTCCGAAATCTCGTCGAGAAACAACGTCCCCCGGTGCGCCATCTCTACCCGCCCCGGCTTCATGCCATAAGCACCGGTGAACGCGCCTTTCTCGTAGCCGAACAATTCGCTTTCGAGCAAAGTCCCAGGGATCGCCGGGCAATTCACCTTCACCCACGGCCCGGTCTTCCACGGCGACGCAGCGTGAATCATGCGCGCGATAATATCCTTGCCGGTGCCGCTTTCGCCTTCAATCAGCACCGGGACGTTCGCTCCGGCCAGCTTCAGTAAACGCTCGCGCAATGACTGCATGACCTCGGTCCGGCCGAAGACTATAGCCTCGGGCGGCATCTCGCCCAGAGGTTGCATCAGCGAATTCACGCTACCCGAGGTCGTCATAACCAATACCGCATGCCAATTTCTTGCACATTGGCGGATCGTGCATCCCAAGAGCCAAAGTCGAGGCCGCTCTTTCCCACCATTCAGAACCTAGCTTATGTCATTCAAGAACGGCAACTTACCAAAGATTTCCGAAACGGCGACGAAGTAACGGCAGGGGGGAATACCATGGCGATGGATGAGGACAGAGTGAAGAAAACATTTTCACTCCGCAGAACTAACTTTCCGTCCAGAAGCTCGGGCAGACGGGCTGCGAACGACCGATGCGCGTGAACTAAGCAGTGGCCGCGAAAATTTCAACCCTAGTAAATGATACCCATTGGCCTGCGTGGATCGCAGCGAGCGCGCGCGAAGATGCCGGGATGCGCGAGGAAGCAATGCCAGGGCTGCCAGCGGGGCGCTGGGTATCTCCAGCAGAATCTGGGCGGCAGAAGGCAGGGTGCGGCGCACAGCCAGAAGCATCCCTCCGGCGCTCACGTTGAGCGCAGTGGCGAATTCCAACAGTTCCTTACCTTTGTCGTCGCGGCTGCGGACAAAAACCGGTATGGCCAGCGGCAAGCGAGGCCATTTTCGCCGTTCGCCTGACCTCTTCAGGTTCACTGGGGGACCTTTCCGTGTGAGGTCTTAAACCCTAAGCACGCAGCATCCACGTGGCCAAATGCCACGGAGAACGGGTGCCAATTGGAGAAATCGCCCCAAATGCCGCGAACTACAACCCGAAAGCCCGCAATAGGCCAGCGATCTCGGGCGCTTTTATTCTCTTTTTGTTCGTAGAGCCATGTTTTTTCCTTAGGTCCAGAAGCACTCGGAAGTGCAAGCTTTTGCTACACTTGGGTAATTCGCGTGCATTTTACGTTGACTTTACGATAGGGCTGGCTTACGATTTGCGGACAGGCTGCTTCTTGACGAGAAGAGCCGAATTCCCTCCCCGCGTCGCGCCTCTGGTTCAACAATGACCACTTTGCGAAAGAACACGTGTGCTTCCGATTCTTCCGGAATCGCGGCAGGCGCTGCCGAAAAGAAGTCTGTTGCCAAGGAATCCGCGACACATGCCCGCCCGGACGCCGATCTGCCTGCCCCCGAAAATCTCCTTCAGGAATACACGGCGTTGCGCGACCGCTTTCAGCGCACTACCAACGCGTTGGCCTCTGCCGCGCACGACCTCAAGACACCGCTCTCCATCCTCAACGGGTACGTAGAGTTGCTGCACAGCGAGAAGCTGGGCCCAGTCAGCGAGCGGCAGCGCGAAGTTCTGAATGACATGAAAGCCAGCGGCAAACGCCTGCAGCAATTCATTCAGGATTTTCTGACCTACAGCGTTTTGGAAACCGGCGGACTGCGCATGCAGTTCGAGACCGGCAACATCAACCAGTGTTTGTCCGAAGTCTGCCGCATGTGGTCGGGCCGCTTCCAGGAACGCGGTCTGGCGCTTTATTTTCTGGCCAATGACAAATTGCCGGTGTTCCCATTTGACACTCCAAAGCTGGAGCGGGTGATTTCAAACCTGCTGGAAAATGCATTCAAGTTCACTCCCCAAGGAGGCACGGTCTGGCTGCACGCCGAACCTCACATGTGGGAGCGCCGCGTGGCGTCGGAACCGGCAGTGCCGGGCGAGCGCCGACGCCAAAGTGTTTCTCAGCCGAACTCAGTCAGAGTCAGCGTTGCCGACACCGGTCCGGGGATTCCCGCCGAATTTCAGCAGGAAGTTTTCGACGATTTCTTTCGGCTCCCATCCAATACCAACACAGAAGGAATGGGGCTGGGCCTGGCCATTGCCCGACGATTGGTTCACGGCATGGCAGGAAAAATCTGGGTCGAGAGTGAACCGGGCGCGGGTTGCAAGTTCTCGTTTCTCCTGCCCTTTCAACCTTCAACCGCCGCACAAAGGAAAAAATAATCGATGAGTGAAGCCGCCAACATTCTGCTGGTGGATGACGAACCGGGAATGCTCCGCTATATCAAGACGCTTCTTGAAGTGGACGACTACCGGGTGGAAACAGCAACCACCGGCGAAGAGGCGCTGCAACGCGTAGAAAAAGGCTTGCAGCCGGACCTCGTCCTGCTCGATGTGCTCATGCCGGGCATCGATGGCCTGGAGACGCTGGAAAAATTGCGCCAGATGAAACCCGGCATGAAAGTGGTGATGCTCTCTTGCGTGAACGACACGCGAAAAGTCGTCCAAGCGATGAAGATGGGCGCGCAGGATTACCTGACCAAACCCTTTCAAAAAGCAGAACTGGACGCGGTGATCGACCTTTGCCTCGGTCAGGGCAAGCAAACATTCACCGGCGAGGTCGAAGAACTCTCTGACGACGTCTTCTTTATTGCCGCCAGTCCTGCAATGCGCAAGATTCGTTCGCAGTCGGCGCTGGTAGCCAATGTCGATATTCCCGTTCTGCTGTTAGGAGAAAGCGGCACGGGCAAAGAAGTTCTGGGACGTCTGATTCACAAGCTCTCTCCCCGCGCCCATCGCACTTTCTTGAAAGTCAACTGCGCCGCCGTGCCCGCCGACCTGCTCGAAAGCGAACTGTTTGGCTACGAACCCGGAGCCTTCACCGGCGCGACTCACGCCAAACCGGGAAAATTCGAGTTGTGCAATAAAGGCACTATTCTGCTGGATGAAATCGGCGAGATGCCACCGCTGTTGCAGGCCAAGCTGCTGCATGTTTTACAGGATCAGCAGTTCTCGCGGCTGGGCAGCCGGTCGGTGATCAAAGTGGATGTCCGCATTCTGGCCGCCACCAACATCAATATTCCCGAAGCGCTTGCCAACAAGCGCCTGCGCGAAGATCTCTACTATCGCCTGAACGCTTTCACCTTGCAGTTGCCGCCACTGCGCGAACGCAAAGAAGAAATTCCGATTTTGCTCAAGCACTCGATGACTCGCATGGCGGAGCGCTATGCACGGCCTCCGCTGCCGCTTTCGCCCGCGCTCCTGCAGGCCTGCCACAACCACAGTTGGCCCGGCAATTTGCGCGAACTGAATAACTTCCTGAAGCGGTACTTGATTTTGGGAGATGAGAATCTTGCCATCGCCGAACTTCAGCCAAAAAATGACGGCACCGGCGGCCCTCGCGGAGATTCGGGCAAAAACGGGGACGGCGCCGGGCTGAAATCCTTGGCGCGCAGCGCCAAGGACGAAGCCGAGGCGGAAGCGATTATGCGTGCGCTGGAGCAGACAAACTGGAATCGCAAACAGGCTGCGGCGATATTGCAGATCAGCTACAAAGCGCTACTGTATAAAATTCGGCAGTACGGAATCGCAGAGGCCAAGAGCCACCATAGGCTATCGGCGGGAGCATAATCGCTGCTTAGACGACTACCGCCTCGCGGTATTCTCCAAACACCTTGCGCATCGTATCGGAAATCTCGCCTACCGTAGCATTGGCTTCAACCGCCGCCAGAATGCGCGGCATCAGGTTGGCGCCGGAGCGGGCCGCGTCTTCTACGGACTTCAACGCTGCTTGCCATGGCCTGGCATCTCGTCGAGCACGCAACGCCTGCAGACGTTCGACCTGATTGGTTTCCAGTGCCGGATCGATCCGCTGAATCGGAATGGGCTTTTCTTCCTCCACCTCGAATCGATTGACTCCTACAACGATTGACTCCTCGCGGTCCACCTGTTGCTGGTACTCGTACGCGGCGTTCTGAATTTCCTGCTGCACGAATCCGCGTTCGATGGCCCGCAGCATTCCTCCGAGCACTTCGATCTTTCCTAAATACTCCGCAGCCCGCTTTTCAATTTCATTGGTCAGCGTTTCAATGTAATAAGAGCCAGCGAGCGGATCAACCGTCTGCGGCGCTCCCGATTCGTAAGCAATAATTTGCTGCGTGCGCAGCGCGATACGCGCCGCCTGCTCGGTGGGCAAGGCTAAAGCCTCATCGTACGAATTCGTATGGAGAGACTGCGTCCCGCCCATAACCGCCGCCAGGGCCTGAATCGCCGTGCGGACAATATTATTTTCCGGTTGCTGCGCCGTCAGCGTCGAACCGGCGGTTTGTGTGTGAAAGCGAAGCATCCATGAGCGTGGGTTTTTCGCCTTGAAATGTTCGCGCATGATGCGCGCCCACATGCGCCGGGCAGCGCGGAACTTTGCGACCTCTTCCAAGAAATTGCTGTGCGCGTTGAAGAAGAAAGAAAGACGCGGCGCGAATTTATCCACGTCGAGCCCCGCCTTGATCGCCGCCTCCACATAGGCCATGCCGTTGCCCAGAGTGAATGCAACTTCCTGCACCGCGGTCGATCCCGCCTCGCGCATGTGATATCCGGAAATCGAAATCGGATTCCACTCGGGCAGATTCTCATTGGCCCAGGCGAACATGTCGGTAACGATCCGCAACGCCTGCTGTGGCGGATAAATATAGGTCCCACGCGCGATGTATTCCTTGAGCACATCGTTTTGCACCGTACCGGAAAGTTTGCGGGTTTCGGCGCCCTGCCGCCTGGCAACCGCAACATATAAGGCCAGCAGGATCGATGCGGTTGCATTGATAGTCATCGATGTAGAGATCTTCGTCAGGTCGATCCCGTCGAACAGCCGCTGCATGTCATCGATCGAATCAATCGCCACCCCGACTTTGCCCACTTCGCCGACAGCCAGCGCATGGTCGGAATCCATGCCGATCTGCGTGGGCAAATCAAAAGCTACGGAAAGTCCGGTGGTGCCATTCGCCAGCAAATACTTGTATCGTTTATTGGACTCCTGGGCGTCGCCCATGCCGGCATATTGGCGCATCGTCCACAGGCGTCCGCGATACATGGTGCCCTGCACGCCCCGCGTGAAGGGATACTCGCCCGGATAGCCGACTTCGCTTTCGTAGTCCGAGCCCTTGAGATCGGCGGGCGTGTACAGCGCGGCGACTGGTATGTGGGAAGAAGTTTCAAGGGCTGGGCCTGCGGGCGCGGAAGGAGTGCCGAAATGCGTTTTGTCAGTCGTCTTCATTGAGATCACTCGTTCCTGAGTCATCGAATACGGTGCTGGGACGCGAGTGTCCAGCGACTGCCGGAACATGGCGGAACAGAATGGATCGTACCATCCTCTACTCTGCTTTCAAACCAGAAGGTCACTCGTCGTCCATTCATTCGCATCGTGTCGAGGAACACAATAAGGTCGCGAGAACAATGGCTTCAGACAGAGTTGAATTGCAGTTGGTATAATCGTGACTGCGTGTGGTGGGAATAGCTCAACTGGCAGAGCACCGGACTGTGGCTCCGGCGGTTGCGGGTTCGATTCCCGTTTCCCACCCCAAAATTCCCCGGTCTGCCTTTTCATCTTTCGTCAGTCCAGATTGTCCCATTCTTGCTTGCTCGTGCTGCGGAAAGAGCATTTGGCCGCAGCCCTCCGCCTGATATAGAATCCTCGATTGCAGGCCGCCCTTCCCTGATACGCATGAAGCGAATTTTTCATTTTCGGTATTCATCTGAATCCGCGCTTGGATCTCCCGGCCAATTGGGGCCCCTGGAGCAGCGTTTGCTCGAGGCCCTGTGGTCGCGCGGTACGGCGACCGTCCGCGAGTTGCTGGAAGGTGGCATTGAAAATCTCGCTTACACGACAGTGATGACTACGCTGGACCGGTTGTACAAGAAGAATCTTCTCACTCGCGAGGCCGAAGGCCGGGCATTTCGCTACGCGCCACGAGTCACGCGAGCCGAATTGCATCGCGAGGTGGCGGGCGAGGCATTCCGGCAGTTGCTGGATTCGAGTTCCAGCACCGAGTTGCCGCTTTCTTATCTGGTGGAAATTCTCAGCGAACGAGACGCGCACTTGCTCGAAGATCTGCGCCAGGTGGTGGAGAACAAGCGCCGCGAGTTGCGCAAGAAGACAACCGACGCCGCCAAGGAGAAGCCATAATGTTTGCGGCGCGGGGCATCGCGGTGGCGTCGTCGGTATTTTTTCTGGTCTATATGACCCTGTCATTGACGGTCTGCTGTACGTGGCGCAGGGTGTCGGTCTCGCGTCACTTTCGAAACCTGTCGGCCAAGCATCGCGCGGATCTGCTCTTTGCTCTGAGGATGTTCCCGCTCACGGCCGCTCTTCTGGTGACATTGGCCTTCACAGTGCCATCATTTGTTCTTCTCGAGCCTCACGCGATTGAAGAACCAATCGGTTGGTTGCCGTTGGCGCTAGGTGCCTGCGGACTTTGCGTGGTCGTGTTTGGCCTGGGAAGCGCTGTCGCCGCGTTGATGCGGGCTTCGCGCCTGATCGCGCTGTGGGGGAGCCAGGCGAATGCGGTTGAGACGCAGGTTTCCGTTCCTGTGTTGCGCATCGATCGCATCGCGCCCGCGCTTACCGCGGCAGGCATTTTGCGGCCCAGGGTGCTGCTCTCACGGGAGGCCGAGTTCGTCCTCCGTGAGAACGAACTCCATACCGCGCTGCGGCATGAAGTGGCGCATATACGGCGTCGAGATAATTTAAAAAAGCTGTTATTGCGCTTTGTAGCCTTTCCTGCGATGAAGAGTCTGGAGGCGGCTTGGCTCGAGTCCACTGAAATGGCGGCGGACGATGCGGCCGTGGGAAGCCTGGGAGATGCACTGGATCTGGCCGCCGCATTGATCAAGCTCTCGAAAATAATTGCCAGCCCTGAAAATAGTTCCGAAGAGCTCATGACGGCATTCATGCACGGGTCGGCGTCGCTGATGAATGTTCGCGTCGAGCGGTTGATCGCCTGGAGGGAGAGCCGTCCGGCAGGCGTGCGCCAATATTCGCAATGGCATGCAGCGGGTCTCGCGTTGGCAATGGCCGTAATCATGTCCGCCGCACTTGCCGTGACTTATAGCCAATTGCTGGCCCAGGTGCACACTGCAACTGAGTGGCTGGTCAGGTAGATCTCGCCTGTTCTCTCACAGCTTCACAGCAGTGCAGTCCAGAACCTCGCAATTGACTGACCTGGCCATACTGACCTAGCGTCACTAACCCAGCGATGACTGACCAACCGGACCATGACAACCCGCCCCGCAAGCTGATCATTGCCATCGACGGTCCGGCCGGCGCGGGCAAAAGCACGATTGCTTCTCGCCTTGCTCGCAAACTCGGCTACGTCAATCTCGAGAGCGGCGCCATGTACCGCGCCTTGGCCCTCAAAGCGATCGACAATGATTTGTCATTCGACGACGAACCGGCGCTGGTCAAACTTGCTCAGGCCTCGCGCATCCAACTCGAACCCATGATCGGCGGAAACCGCACCCTGCTCGATGGCCGCGATGTTTCGTCCCGCATTCGCGAGCGCGATGTCACCGAAGGCGCGTCGCGCGTCTCTGTGCATCCGAAAGTCAGGGAGCGATTAGTCGAACTGCAACGAAAGATGGGAGGATTCGGCGGCATAGTGATGGAAGGCCGCGACATCGGCACCAAAGTTTTCCCTGACGCCGACCTGAAGATTTTTCTCGATGCCGATCCTGTAGTCCGCGAGCAGCGGCGCATGGAACAACAAAAAATCAAGGGAGAAGTAGCGGCCAGCGTCGCCGCAGATTTGCGCGAACGCGACCGCCGCGACCGAACACGTTCCGCATCGCCACTGGTGGCAGCGTTGGATGCAGTCGTAATCGACTCAAGTTCACTGAGCGAGGATGAAGTAATGTCGCGCGTGGAAGAATTAGTAAGAGGAAAGCTCAGGAGGGTAATGTAGGGACGGTCGCACTCGACTGTCCCTACAGTTTCAGTGCTTCAGTTCTCGGTGGGTTCGACCTCCGCCTTCGGTTTTGGCAGATTCTTCCCCGCCTTCGGTGCGGGTGGCTCCGGCGGATGCGGCGGCTGCATTCCCGCCTTGCGTATCTCAATCCCGCCATGCTCGTTGTTAATCACGATGTGCGCCATCGCGTTCCCCACGCTGCCGTTGGCGGTTCCTTGGGTGTCGTTGTTCTCGACTTTCAAATCCGGAAATTCCGATTGCACTTCTCCATCGCGCGTGCGCGCATCCAGCCGGAACCCGGCTTTATCGGGCAGGCTCAGCTGTATGTCCCCTTTGCGGTTGTCGATCTGCACATTGCCCAGCGAACGCACTCCAACTTCCACGCCGCCGTCTTCATCCTGCAACCGTATGTCTCCCGAAATACCATCCAGCCGGATTTCCTTCGAGCGAGTTTGCAAGTGCAGCGGGCCGTTAATCTGGTCAGCGTGTAAATCGTCGGAATCCAGATCCAGGTCGCCATCGATACGCGCAAATTCCATGTCAGTTCGCGACGACTTGAAGGTCACGTTCTTCGTGATACGAGACAGCTTCACGCTCTCCTGGAATTCACCCTCGAGTTGTGCCGACCCTTTCACGTCGCTCACCGACACCTCGTTCAATCGCCCGCCAATGTGTACATCGCCCGTGATTTGTTCGATTCTCGCCGTGCTCCTCTCCAGGTTCAGCTTAACGTTGCCAGTAATATCTTCGACCGACGTATCGGCATGCTGGCTGGAAATATCCACATCGCCATCGCGGCTGGCCACGTTCACATCGCCGCGGCGCGAAACGATACTCACCGCCGCTTTGCGGGGCAGCGAAATATCCAGATCGGTAATCACCGGATGATCTCCCGCAGCCTGCACCCTGGCATTAAGCGTGATCTCGCCGCCGATGGTTGTGAAAGTCGGCTTCGTCTCGCCGTCATACTTGCTCGCGTCTTCGCGGTTGTCCGCGCCAACTCTCTTGCGTACCACCACCGTGATCTTGTTGTCTTCCGAAGCGTGGACACTGATGGCGCCGTGGTCGTCGAGAACTTTCAGGCTGCCGCCCACAGGAAAATCGCGCTCCAGGTGGTCGTCGAAGTTGTAGGTTTCACCGAATATATTGTTCAGGTCGTCGTCATCGATGTTGATCTGATTGCGCAGACCGGACCAGTTGAAGCGCTGTGCCTGTGTCGCAATCAACCCCAGGAACACGATCGCCACCACTAAAATAATCCCGCCAGCCCCAATGCCCGGCGCCGGATATCCTTCGCGTTGTGCAGCTTGGTATTCGATCAGCTTGACCACGCCCCACAAAATCAGCAGCAAAGGCCAGTAGTGCGCGAACAAGCTTCCGATGCGCGACCACGCCAGCATGTGCAGATTGCCCAGCAGAAAAATAATCCCGAGAACGATCAGCACAAACGGTCCAGAAAACGATCGCCGTCGGCGACGCGGCGGCGGTCCCGTCCACGCGCCGGGAGTTCCGTAACCGGGGGCCACATAACCTGGCGTTGCCGAACGCGAAGTACTGCTATTCGGCACACCAGCATTCGGTACGTTTTGACCCGGCGTTCCTTGGCTAGACATGATTCGTCTCCCCTGAGGTGGATTCCGTTGTGCTCGGCGGAACCGGAGGCACTGGCGGAGGCATCGGCACATTCGCAGGCCCCGGAGGCAGCGGCCCCACGTGTCCGACTGCCGATGCGCTGCTCTGTAACAACTTCACGATTCCTACGACCAGCAACCACGCCGGCCAGGTCCGCCCCAGATCGGCGACATCCGTACTCTGCAACAGGAACAGCACGCCCGTCGTGAGCACCATCGCCGGCCCCATCAGCCAGCGCGTGCGGCAGCGCCCACAGATGCAACTCCGCTGCGACCGCTCCCAGTGGCGATAAAACATCCAGCCGCCGAGGAACACGATAATCAGCGGCCAGTAGCGATCAAAGCCATACTCCATCAAACCCATGGTGTGGAGCAGGAACAAAACTCCAAGCCCGATCAGGACGACCGCACCGACCGGCACCTTACCCGGCTCAAACTTGTCTCCCATGTTGAAGGCATGTCCAAGGCCCATCGGATCGGGCGCCGGCTGACCGGCCTGAACCGCCTTTGCAGTGCGAATCGAATCGATGATCTGGTAAACGTAAAAGAAAGCAATGCCCAGACCGAAGATCCAATCCCAGTTCCCCGCGTGGTCTGCCCCGTAGATCAACAACACAAAGATCAGCAGGTGAGCCAGGCCCTTGGCGTACTGCGAGCAGTAAACCGCACCCACGCCAAAAGGAAAAAATCCGGCGAGGATTCCAGCAACCGCAGGATTCGGCCCAGACGCGGGCGCAACTCTTGGCCCAAATGCCGGATCAACAAATGGTTGATAACCGGCCTGTGGCGGCAAGGGCGGCAGTGGTGGTATCGGCGGCACGGGACTAAACCCCGCCGCCGGAGCCGCGCCTTCCATACGCGTCGCCAAGCAAGTTTCGCAATAGATTACGCCCCGCACATCGCGGGTGCAGTTTTGACAAAGTGGCTTGCCGCACGTGCGGCAGAAAGCCACCGCAGCAATATCGCTGTGGTTAGCGCAGTTCATACGAACCTCCTGTACGTGGTCACCGACACTACAGGCAGATCGTCAACAGATGGCCCGGGAGAAACGCCCGCCAGCACAACATGATTTTCTGTTTGGCTGTAATTGCGTTCCTGCTTCTGCTCAGGTTCTTTACTGGTGTCGTTCTTGCGTTCGTTCTGTTTCGCCGGCGCGGCCTTGTCCGGACCCGGTTCGGCGGGAGCCACGCTGCGCTTGAATTCGCGCACTCGCGATTCCACTTCATAAACGAACCGGATGTTTTCGTAGTACCGGACAACACGAGCCTGCGTGCTGTAATACGTGTGCCGAATGGCAGCGGGCCGCAGACTCACCTGTCGCAGGTCAGTCGGCTTCACTCCCGCCACCGTCAAGCCCACCGACAGCGAGAAGAACGCCATGCCGAACGACATAGCAAATCTCGGCTGCCGGACCGTGGCCCAGATCGGCTGCATCTGGCTCGATATCCAAGCTTCGATACCAGCCCGCACCCGCTCCAGCCATGAGACATTCGGCTGCGATCCAGGCGCATGGATTCGCAAGCGTTGGGTGTCAACGCCCGACGTGGATGCCAGAATATTCATGACCAGACCGGCTGGAGGCTCCACCTCCGTGAGACCCTTCAGCCAGTTGCGGCCCGCCTCAGCTTCGGCGAACAGCGGCCCGCACGCGGAACATACTCGCGCGTGAGCCTGGAAACGGTCGAGCTTCGCGCCCGTCAGAACGCCGTCAAGCGCGTCCGTCAGCAGGGCATCGAACTCGTTGCACTGCAGCCCGTTTTTTGTCTGATCTTCGCTGTGGCTTGGCATCACATCACCTGCCTATAGGTACGTTGTAACAGGCGCGCAAGTTCCGCCCGCCCACGATTTATTCGACTTTTCACAGTTCCCTCCGGCACCTTCAAAACAGCAGCAATTTCGCGATAGTCCATATCTTGTAAGTCTCTTAGAATCAACGCTTCCCGCAACTCCGGCGAAAGCTTCGCCAGGGCCGCATGAACCGTTTCCCCTACCTCCCGGCTGCGTACTCGGGCATCCGGAGGCGCACTTTGGTCCTGAATTTGCTCACTGAGCGGCTGCGCGTCCTCGCGCTCCGACGGCGCTGCGTCAATCGAATCCGTCATGCGGTCCTGTTTGGTCTTGCGGAAGTGGTCCACCAACAGATTGCGCGTGATCGTTGTGACCCAGGTCACGAACGCTCCCTTCGATGGATCGTAGCTCGCTAGAGTCCGGTACATCTTGATAAAGACTTCCTGCGTGAGATCTTCCGCATCGTCGCCCGATCCCGCGAAGCGATAGCAAATGTTATAGATACGCCGGTTATACGTCTCTACAATCTCTTCCCACGCAGCCGCATCGCCGGCAACGCACCGGCGTACCAGCATCGCGACTACCTGGACATCTTCCACAAACTACTCCCCGGAAAGTTATTCCCCAAACCCAAACTACTTCGATTCCGCACAAGAATTATCTAAGAGATTCAAGAGATAAGACACTTAAGACCCGCAGGGACACTCCAACCACACCGCCCCCACAGAACAATACGCGGTTGTCCAGTCCAAAGTTCGCACTTGCAACTCTAAGGAAATCAGGGAATTGTAGCAGCGCCATCAGTCTCAGGCGCGCCTAAAGATGATTCCTCTCACACGAAACCACAACTCAGTGTTCCTCTGTGTAATCCCCAGTGATCCTCCGTGTTGAGGTTTTGTGCTTTTTTCGATTTATCACGGGCAGGCCCGAATGGCTTCTACGCACGTCTCCGACCCAAGGACCCGTCGCCTATGCGGAAAATTCGCTCCCCAGTCGAGGCCAGCAAGAGGGTGTCCCCTGTGCGCCTCTGTGCGAACCCCTGTGGCCCTCTGTGTTTAAGATTTTGCCGTCAGAACCCTACATCCGATGACCCAGCCTCCCGCACCCGCTCCACCGTCCACCCCAACTCCCGCAACTTGCGAATGCTCAAACCATCATGCCGCTTCGCCAACCGCACGCCGCCTTCATCGCGCACCAGATCGCAATGATAATAAGCAGGCACCTCCAACCCCAAAGCCCGATAAAGCAAAATCTGCCGCGCCGTCGACTTCAGCAAATCCGCCCCGCGCACAACCTCCGTGATGCGCATCGCCGTATCATCCACAACAACGGCCAGATGATAAGCCGGGACATCATCGCGCCGCCAAACGATGAAGTCTCCAAAATCCTTCCCCGCACGGCGCTCCGCGCACCAAAATGCAAATCCTCAAACCCGACGACCTCGCCGTCAGGCACCCGAAACCTCCAATTCACTCCTCGCGGATCAGAATCGGACCATGTGGGGATAGCTCCCCGAGCTTGCCCTGAGCGGAGCCGAAGGGGCTGTCCGGCCGGGCGAAGCCCGGCAACTTCCGCCACCAGAGCAGGCCGGCACGTCCCCGGATAAACCGGCTCATCATCCAAACCGTTCGGAGCCGAAGCCGCCAGCGCCACATCCCTCCGCGAACAACTGCACGGATAAATCCAGCCACCCTCCCACAACTTCCTCCAAGCCGACAAATAAAACTCCCGCCGCTCACTCTGCGAATAAGGACCAAACTCCCCACCACAATCCGGCCCCTCATCCCAAGAAATCCCCAACCACCGCAAATCCTCAATCATGGCCGCGACAAACTCCGCCCGGCACCGCTGCGGATCG
>DATBZH010000115.1:0-62163 GCA_036513255.1 Candidatus Sulfotelmatobacter sp.
AGAAACCGCAGCGGGATGCGTATCGCGGCGTCTATGAAATGCAGCGCACCGCCCGGCTCTTGGCATTGTTCGCCGTCTTTCTTAGTGTTGCCGTGAGTATTATGGCCGCGCGCCGCATCACCAACCCTCTCGAAATTCTCACCGCATCCAGCCGCGCGCTGGCCCGCGGTGATTTTTCGCAGCGCGTGCGCTTGTGGAGCCGCACTGAGATTGGCGAACTTGCCGAAACCTTCAATACCATGTCCGACGAACTTGAGCGGTACGTGGAAGATCTCAAGCGGGCAGCTGAAGAAAACCGCGCGCTGTTCATGGGGTCCATTCAAATGCTGGCCGGCGCGGTCGACGAAAAAGATCCTTACACACGCGGCCACTCCGACCGCGTCACTCGCTATTCCATGCTCATTGCCAAAGAAATGAGCCTGGATTCCGACTTCATGGAGACCTTGCAGATTTCCGCGCAACTCCACGATGTAGGCAAGATCGGGATTGAAGATCACATCTTGAAAAAGCCCGGCGCATTGACAGCCGAAGAATTTGAAGTGATGAAAACCCACACCACCCGCGGCGCAAATATCCTGCGTCCGGTGCAGCAGCTCACCGAGATGCTCCCCGGCATCGAGCTGCACCATGAAGCTCTCGACGGCCGCGGTTATCCCTACGGCTTGCAGGGCGATCAGATTCCCATGCTAGCGCGGGTCATTGCCGTCGCTGACACCTTTGATGCCCTCACGACGAACCGCCCCTATCAGCAGGCTCACACTCCCGATCAGGCTTTGCAAATCATCCAGAACCTGGCCGGCAAGCGTCTCGACCCCGCCGCCGTAACCGCTCTGCTCGCGGTCTACGGACGCGGCGAAATCCGCCTGCAACGCTTCTCCATCAAAAGGCCGGTTGCAGCGGCCACGGCATCGGCGGGCACTTCCGCTCAGCCCCAAGTCAGCACTGGTCCAGCCTCAATAACCTTGGCGGCGGATGTCGCCGAACTCGAAAAGACGCGCATCTAGTTCAGTCAATCGCACCGGCGTCCCGCCGGCAGTCACCAGCGCTCTTGCCCCGCTATAATCATTCTTACCTCTTTATGATTCAAACCCTGTTCGGCAGTCTGGAAGAAGAAAAGAAAACCGGCTTTTTTGACCGCATGAAGCAGGCGGTCACGCGCACGCGCGAGAATCTCGCCGAGCGCATCGACGAAGTCGTTTCTTTCGGCAAGGAAATCGACCGCAACACCCTCGACGATCTCGAAGCGACACTGATCGGCGCGGATCTGGGCACGGCCACCACGCAGGAAGTTCTGGGGAACCTCCGCGATAAGGCTGACCGTAAGCAGATCAAAGACACGCAAGAGCTAAAGCGCCTCATTAAAGAAGAGCTGCTTGCCATTCTAAACAAGTCAAATACTCAACCAGTGCGCAGGGTTGATGGCACTCCGGAAGTCATCCTGGTAGTCGGCGTCAATGGCACCGGAAAAACGACGACAATCGGCAAACTCTCGCAGGTATTTCGTTCACAAGGAAAAAATGTTTTGCTCTGCGCCGCCGATACTTTTCGCGCAGCCGCCATTGATCAGTTGGAAATCTGGGGACAACGCACGGGAACGGAAGTCATCAAGACCAAGCCCGGGGGCGATCCGTCCGCTGTTTTGTTCGACGCTCTCCAGTCCGCAACGGCACGCAAAACCGACTATGTCATCGTCGATACCGCAGGCCGTCTTCACACCAAGACCAGCCTGATGTCGGAACTGGAAAAAATGCGCCGTACGGCACAGCGCATCATTCCCGGCGCACCCCACGAAACTCTCCTGGTGATGGACGCAACCACCGGACAAAACGGCTTGCAACAGGCGCGGCTGTTTACCCAGTCGGCGGGAGTGACGGGCATCGTGCTCACCAAACTCGATGGCACGGCCAAAGGAGGCGTGATTGTGGCCATATCTCGCGAACTAGGATTGCCCGTACGCTTTGTTGGAGTCGGTGAAAAAGCCGGCGACTTGCTGCCGTTTGACGCGAAGGATTTCGTGGACTCTCTGTTCGAATAATTTCGAATCGTAAGGAGGTTCCCGTGTCTGATCGGGAGAAAAATCGCGCACCGTTGGGAAGCCGCATCTGGGAACGTGTGCGGCGTCTGCTGTGGAAGAATCCCACTCCGCCGCCCGCCGATCCCTACGCATATCGGATGGCGCCAGTCCGGCGCGGGCCCAAGGGACGCAGCGGGGCGACAGTCGCCGAACCGGAAGACGATTCGTATCAGGCCTATCCTCCGCGCCGAGCGTAGTTGGCCTTTCACTTTCCACATGCCTGATCGCACCGTCGACGAACAATTTCTGCAACAAGCCCTGGATCTGGCTCGCCAGGGCGTGGGTCTGACCTCGCCGAATCCCTGCGTGGGCGCGGTCATCGTCGACGCGCACGGAGATGTAGCTGGCGCTGGCACGCACACCTACGATGGGGTCAAACATGCCGAGGTTCTGGCGTTGGAGCAGGCCGGCGAAAAAGCCCGCAGCGGCACACTTTACATCAATCTGGAACCTTGCTCCCATCAAGGCCGAACGCCGCCTTGTGCCGATGCCGTGATTGCTTCGGGAATTCGGCGAGTCGTTGCCTCAATGGACGACCCGAATTCGGTAGTTGCTGGCCGCGGATTCGACAGGCTGCGTGCCGCCGGAGTGCAAGTGGAAGTTGGAGCCATGGCCGAGCAGGCCCGTCGCCTGAATGAAAGCTTCGCCCGATACATTCGTGGTGGCATTCCATTCGTCACTCTAAAATCGGCGATGACGCTTAACGGGAAAATCGCACCATCTCGCGACGCATCAAACACCGCTCTGTTAGAACAGGATCAATCGAATCGTGCGTCTGGAACCCCACCCGGCGGGTGGCTCACCGGCCAAACGGCTCGAGCCCACGTCCAGCAAATGCGGCACGAGCACGACGCTCTGCTGACCGGCGTCGGGACAGTCCTTGCCGACAATCCTCTTCTCACCGATCGCACCGGATTCCCGCGTCGGCGGCCGCTGCTCCGTGTGATTCTCGACTCGCAACTCCGCACGCCGTTCGACTCGCGGCTGGTGGGAAGTGCCGTAAGCGGTGATGTACTGATTTTTTGTTCGTCAGCATCTAAAGACAAGAAGACTCGCCTGTGCGAGTCCGGTGTTCGCGTCGAAGATCTTCCGCCAAACAATGACGGACAGATCGATTTGCATGCAGTCATACGGCGGCTCGGACAACTCGAAATCACAAGTCTTATGATCGAGGCGGGAGCCGTGATCAACGGCGCAGCTCTGGCCGCGGGAATCGTCGACAAAGTTTTTTTGTTTTACGCGCCGAAGATATTTTCCAATCCGGATGCCGTTCCTTTCACGGCGGGCGTGCATTCGGGCGGCGCAATCGATGCGGTACAGATAAAATCTCTTTCTTTTCACCGCTTCGGCGAAGACTTTGCCTTCGAAGGATATTTTCGAGACCCTTATCAACACTGAAATCGCTTGCGGCTTTCTAAGTCGTGGCGCCAGGAGGCATCATGTTCAGCGGTATTATCGAGGAAGTTGGGCGCATTGCCAGCATCGAACAGCGCGGAGAAAACCGCCGCATCACAGTGGCCGCCGCGCGTACACCGAAGGAGTTGAAAACCGGCAATAGTATCGCGGTCAGCGGAGTCTGCCTCACCGCGATCAATATCAAACAGGGATCGTTTTCTGCCGATCTCGCGCCAGAAACGTGGATGAGAACTTCGTTCTCGCGCATTCACGAAGGAGCTCAGGTCAATCTTGAACTTCCCATGAAAGCCGATGGGCGCTTCGGCGGACACATTGTGCAGGGCCACGTGGATGGAGTGGGGAAATTATCTTCGCTGCAACGCATTGGAGACTCCGACAATTGGTGGCTGGAAATTGAACTGCCGCCTGAAGTCGAAAAGTACACAGTCCACAAAGGTTCCATCTGCATCGAGGGCATTAGCCTTACTGTGGCCCGTCTGGAGAACAATCGCTGCACAGTCGCCGTTATTCCTCACACCGTGGAGGCGACAAATCTCGGCTCGCTGAAGGTTGGCGATCTCGTCAATCTGGAAGCCGATCTCATTGCAAAATACGTCGAGAAGATGATGAAGCACGACGCCAGCAGTTCTCTGACCATTGAAGAACTGGTGCGGCAAGGCTTTTGACTCCACGCGTAACGCAAGACGTACTTACGCTTCCAACTTCAACTCATCCAGGGCAAGAAATTCCTGCACAATGGGATGGCTGTCTTTTTCCATCTGCGCATACGTTCCGAAAAAAATTGCCTTGCCTTCGTAGAGAAATACGACCCGATCCGCTACTTTCTCGGCCAGACGCATATCATGAGTCACGACGATGCTGGTCAAGTGCAACTGAATTTTCAGCCGCTTGATCAGATCGCCGAGCAACTGCGCCATCAAGGGATCGACCATCGTCGTCGGCTCGTCGTAAAGCACGCACTCGGGCCGCGCCGCCAGCGCCCGTGCGATTGCCACCGAACGCTTCATACCGGTTGAGAGATCCGAAGGTAATAGATCGCGCATCTCCTGCACGCCCACCATGTTCAGCAATCCGTCAACAATCTGAAGCATCTGCGTTTCGCTCAGATCGCCCGACTCGCGCAGGGGAAACGCCACATTTTCGCCGACCGTGAGCGAATCGAACAACGCCCCGTTCTGGAAAACCATCGTCACTTTCTTGCGCACCGGCTCTATCTGTTCTTCCGTGTAGTCGGTAATATCTTCGCCGGCCACGATGACTCGCCCCGAATCCGGCTTCATAAAACCCATGATGTTATGCAATGACACCGACTTGCCCACGCCGCTACGTCCGAGAATGCAAACCGTCTCGCCCGGCAACACGTCGAAATTGACGTGATTGAGCACTACGTTGTCGCCAAATGCCTTGGATACATCGCGGAACTCGATGTAAGGAGTGAGCGGCTCTGCTGCCGGTGCAGCGTCCGCGCTGAGTTGTTGAATATCGTCCATTCCGTTCGTTTCGACAGCGCTGCTTCGTTTACTTTACCTGCGCAAGCGATTCGTTTGCCGCGGCCAATTCTTTCTGTGTATTCACGTTGCAAAATACTTGCGGCGAGAATCCCCACTCAGCCAGTTCGACGTCTTCAACCGCTTTCACCCTGATGCCGGCAAACACCGCATCAATTTTATAATTTCCGGCGCGAATGGCCGCCTCGGCGGCGTTCGCAAATTCGTGGCGGTATACGGCGCACAATGGCTGCCAGCCCTGTCCGGTGCGCGGCACAATCGCCATCATCTCAGGATTACTCTCAGCCCGCGCCATCAGGTGGCCCAACAACTCAGCCGGGAGAAACGGCACATCGACGGCAAGCATCAGATTGAGCTCTGCCCCTGACGATCGCAGGGCAGCATGAATTCCTCCCAGCGGTCCACAACCCGGAAAAATGTCTTCGACCACCGGAGCGAATCGCTGGAACTTCGACGCCGCACCAACGATGCTCACGTTCACTGTTAGCGTCCGAGCTAAGTGCAAAGCACGCTGCAGAAGTGTCCGGCCGTCCAGCATCACGAAGGCTTTGTCCGCCCCCATGCGTGTGCTGTTGCCCCCCGCAAGGATGAACGCCGCACGAACCTTTTTGATGGATCGCTGGGGCTTCTCTTCGGATAGCAAGTTTCGTCCCCCGGACCTGATTCATCCGACCAAGCTTGGCCGGATGAGCATTAGAGAGCGCTCACTGACGGCCAACGGCTGAGGGCTCAGAGCTGATCCTCCCCTGCCAGTGACTCCACACGAACCACGCCGCTCCTGCCACCAGCATTGCCACAATCACAGCGTCGAACTTATGAAAATATTTTCCCAGCGCGCGCCAGTTCTCGCCCAGCTTCATTCCGAAATAAGCCAACGCCAGGCACCATGGCCACGATCCTAAGAATGTATACACATGAAACCGTCCCCGCGGCATACGCGCGATTCCCGCGGGCAGAGCGATGAACGTGCGAATTACCGGCAGCAATCGCCCGATAAACACTGCCAGATATCCCCAGCGCAGAAAGAAGCGATCGGCCCAATCGAGTTCGCGCCGTCCCATCAGAATCCAGCGCCCGTAGCGCTCGACCAATGGACGTCCGCCGTAGCAGCCAATCTCATACGCGATCAGCGACCCCAGGTTGCAGCCCAACGCCCCCGCCGTAGCCACCCATAGCAACTTGAACGCCCCAGTGAATACGAGATATCCGGCGAATGGCATGATCAATTCCGAAGGCAACGGAATACACGCCGATTCAATCGCCATTAGTAGCGCTATTCCGGCATAGCCGGTGGCAGCCACTACCGACTGGATGAACATGAAGATGACGGTCAGAAGTTTTTCAGTCATGAAGGAAGAGTCCCGGATCTCAGCTCTCAGAAAAATCCCTTTACGCTCAGTCTGAGAACCAGGAACTAAGAACCGCTCCAGTGTATCGGAAAATGCGCGGCAGAAATGCCGCTGGATAGAAGACCTGTTTAAAACGATCCGTCCTGGGTGAACGTATATCCTGGCAGTCCCCAGCCCTGCGCGTTCTTGGTTACTTTGATGCGTACCGTGGGCGCATCGGGTGCCGCAATGCCTGCGGGACGCAGCATGGCGAATTGCGAGAACACTTCATGGTAGACCTTAGTGACCAGATAATCCTGGCCATTGGCATCGCTGCGCCAAACCTGCCCGAGTTGAATAAGATGTGCTGCCACAATATCTTCCTGAGTGGGATGTTGTCTTCAGACTATCGTCGCGTTAGGGCCCCGTCAATTCCCCGCATGGTTACCGAAGTTCAGGGCCGGAATCGCTAATCTCACACCTCTGCTAACATGTTGGCCCCAAGGAGATTTCAGCCTCATGCCTCGTGGTAGAACTCCCCGTCAACCTTCCCGCACCGGCCGCCAAGACAAAGTTTCTGTGAAGACGAAGCAGGTTGCTGCAATTGGAAGCAAGGCCTCAGCCCCCGCTTCGAAAGCGCGTAAAGCAGTTTTGCCAGCGCCCAAATCCGCGGCCCCGAAAACTAAAGGCTACAATCCGCTCGCCCCGGATCGAATCTCGACGATCCTCGACCGCCTTGACCAACTCTATCCCGACGCTACCTGCGCCCTCACGCACACCAGCGCCTGGGAACTGCTGGTCGCGACCATCCTCTCCGCGCAATCGACGGACGTCAACGTCAACCGCGTGACGCCGGAGCTTTTCCGCAAATATCCCACGGTCCAAGCCTTCGCCGCGCTCACGCCTGAACAACTCCAGCCAGATGTCCGCTCCACCGGATTCTTTCGCAACAAATCCAAATCCGTTGTTGGAGCAGCCAAAAAAATAGTCACCGATTTCGGCGGCCAAGTCCCGCTGAACATGCAGGATCTGCTGACCCTACCGGGAGTAGCCCGCAAGACCGCGAACGTGGTCCTAGGCAGTTGGTTCAAAATCGCTGAAGGCGTAGTCGTCGATACCCATGTCCACCGCATCTCACGCCGCCTCGAACTCACCACTAACAATGATCCGAAGAACATTGAGCAAGACTTGATGCGAGTCATCCCCCGCGAGAAATGGATCCTCTTCTCCCACCAGATCATCTGGCACGGCCGCAAACTCTGCTACGCACGCAAGCCCAAGTGCGCCGACTGCTTGTTGGAAAATATTTGCCACGCCGGTGACAAGACCTGGAGCACGGTGGAGATGCACAAGAACGCAAAGCTATGAATTAGATTGCCGAGATGGCCGATCCGAGGAAGTGCTGAAATATCGGCAGGAAGCTTGCACCGGACACAACTCGCATTTCGGTTTAGTCGTCTTGCACAACTCTTTTCCGTGGCGTCGTAGAAGCAGATGCGCCCGGGTTAGCCACTCGCAGTCGGTAGGCAGTCCGCTTGACACCGCCTTCTGTACAGACCGATAACTAACGGAATAATTCTTATCTTCCTTGCCAAACCCAATTCGCAACAGCACGCGCAATCCGTTCGACTCCAGAGCCAAAACCGGGAGCACTCCCGCAAACAGCAAAATCTTCTCCGCTCCGGGATCTCCAATTCCGGGAAATCTTTTCAATGCTTTCTTTGCTTTCGCTGTGGGGAGTTTGATCACAGCATCCAGATCACTATTGAATTCCTGATACGCAATTTGAGCAACCGTGATCAATTTTTCCACGCTCACATCCGGCAGTATGCCGGCCTTGGCAATGCCAGCAAGAGTCTTGTGTCCGGCTTTCAGAATGTTTTCGGGATCGATGCCGACGCGTTCCTTAAGCTGCGCAAATGCATTTTCGCGCTGTGTGTCGTTTGCCAGATAGGCAATATTCTCCAAGACAATCAACTCCAGCGGATCCCGGCTCGGCGGCACAGGCGGCCCGTAATAACCTTCCAATCGGCTAATAATCTTGGTTAGACTTATCAATCGTTTCACTGTTTCCGAGTACCGGTGCTTACAATACGAAACTCCTGTCGCAGTGTCCACGTATAATAAGCTTTACTGCTTTTCGCCGTACCTCTACGGCTTCGAGTTCGCCCACTCACTCGCTGTATACTGTAAAGTTTTCGCGTCCCCAGAACCTTCGCAGCCCTGGCTGCCTCAGCGAAAGGAAATCGATCTCCATGGCCTCTCCCGCAGTAGCCTTTGCCCGCAGCAATCAGCCTCGCTTCCTCAACGAATTAAAAGACCTGCTCCGCATTCCCAGCGTGAGCACTCTCGACGAGCACAAGCCTGACATCCAGAAGGCCGCTGCCTTCGTCGCCGACGAACTCCGCCGCATCGGCATGGAGAATGTTGAAATCATCCCCACCAAGGGTCATCCGCTCATCTATGCCGATTGGCTGCATGCCGCCGGCAAGCCCACTGTGCTCTGCTATGCCCACTACGATGTGCAACCGGCAGAGCCGCTCGACGAATGGGTTTCGCCTCCGTTTGAACCCACAGAGCGCAAAAACAATGTCTATGCCCGCGGAGCAGTCGACGACAAGGGCCAGCTCTGGATGGAAGTCAAAGCCCTCGAATCGCTTATGCAAGCGGGCAACGGCAAACTCCCCATCAACGTGAAGGTGATTTTTGAAGGCGAAGAGGAAGTGGGAGGCGAATCCATCGCCGCCTACATCCGCAAAGAGAAATCCAAGCTCAAGTCCGATTTTGCTCTGGTCTGCGATACCGAACTGTTTGCGCCCAATCTTCCTACGTTATGCGTAGGCCTGCGCGGCCTAGTCTATACGGAACTCGAAGCCTTAGGCGCCAAGACTGATCTGCACTCCGGCATGTACGGCGGCGCCGCGCCGAATCCCTTTTTCGCGCTGATTGAGATCATCAGCAAGCTAAAGGACGCCAAAGGGAAAATTCTCATTCCCGGTTTCTACAAAGGCGTGAAAGCTCCAAGCAAAGACGAACTCAAAGCATGGAAGCGTCTGCCCTTCAACGAAGAACACTACCGCAAAACCGAAGTCGGATCGAAAGTCCTTACCGGAGAACCCGGATATTCCGTCCTCTACCGAACTTGGGCGCGCCCCACTCTAGAAGTTCACGGCATGCCCGGAGGCTTCACCGCCCCCGGCGCGAAAACCGTCATCCCTGCCAAAGCGACTGCCAAAGTTTCCATGCGCCTCGTCCCCAATCAAGACGCCGACGACATCTTCAAGAAGTACACAAACTTCGTGAAGAAACTCACTCCCAAAGGCATCGAGATTAAAATTAGAGTTCATAGCAAAGGTCCGGCTTGTGTGGTCGGTACCGACAATCCCTACATCAAGGCTGCGACTGAGGCCCTGCACGACACGTTCAAGAAGGAAACCGTCTTCATCCGCAGCGGAGGCTCCATCCCCATCGTCACCGACTTTCAGGACGTGCTGAAAATTCCCAGCGTCATGATGGGCTTCGGCTTACCTGACGACAACCTCCACGCCCCCAACGAAAAGTTCCACATTCCAAATTTCTATAAAGGAATTGAAACGATCTGCCTCTTCTTCGAGAAATTAGGAGCAAAGTAAGTAACAATACCGGCACGAAGAATGGCTGGGCAGTCAACCCTCACTATGCCTCGGGCTAGGCCCTTGTCTTCCCTAAGTCTTCCTCAGAAACATATATCGCAATTAATCGAAAGCTATTCTCACTAGCTATGAAATGAAACGAAACCATTGACAAGCAAACGTAAACAGCCTAGGCTTTTGCCCGATCGGGAATTGCAGAGCGGAAAGACGCCGTGCGGTGCGTTTGTTCTGTTTTCACGCCTCTCGATCTAACTGAAAGGAGGTTGGTAATGACATCGCTTCGGGCACTGTGTATGGCTTTAATCGTATTCACCTCGCTCTCACTTCTTGCGCAATCTGGGACAACCTACTACGTCTCCAAGAGCGGCAAGGACAGTAACTCCGGTAGTTACACCGCACCCTGGCTCACTATTCAGCACGCCGCCAACTCGGTAACGGCGGGAGCAACGGTGTATGTGGAAGCCGGCACGTACAACGAATCCGTGACCTTTCCCGCATCCGGGACCGCAACGAATTACATTACCTTCGAAAGCTATCCCGGACAGACCGCGGTCATCGATGGGACGGGCCTCAGCGTCAGCGGAACGCAGGGCCTTATCAACATCCTCAACCAGAGCTATATCACCGTGAGCGGATTTGAAATCCGCAATTACACCACCAGCAAGGCGACCCTCACCCCCGCCGGCATCTGGGTCACGGGTTCAGGCAGCGGCGTACAGTTGCTCAACAATCTGGTACACAACATCACGACTACGTCAGAGAAAAACGGCAACGCCTTTGGCATCGCCGTCTATGGCACTTCAAGCACACCCATTACCGACATCACCATCAGCGGCAACCAGATTTACAGCCTGAAGACCGGCGAGAGCGAGACGATGAATGTGGATGGAAACGTAACCTATTTCTCCATCACGAATAACGTTGTCCACGACAACGACAACATCGGCATTGATGCGATTGGATTTGAGGGAGTCGGTCCCACCGGTTCCGACCAGGCCAGGTACGGAGAGGTCAGCGGCAATACCGTTTACAACATCAGTGGAATCAAGAATCCTGGTGAAGGCAATTCCTACGATGCTGATGGACTCTATTGCGACGGCTGCGCTTATGTCACCTTCGAACGCAACACCGTCTACAACTGCGATCTGAATATGGAAGCGGCGAGCGAACACAAAGGACATAACGCCAGCTATGTGACCATTCGCAACAATCTCTTTTATGACGCCAACACGGTGGGCATTTCGATTGGAGGGTATTCGGCCAACGTCGGCGGCAGCGACCATATTGTGATCGTCAACAACACGCTCTACAACAACAATACGAAAAACGGCGGCGCCGAATTTCAGATCCAGCACAATGCTCCGCCCAGCGCCGGAAACATCTTTGAAAACAACATTGTTTACGCCGGCAGCCAGAATGTCTGGATCTACAGCTACGTCAGCGGCTCGACTGCGACAGCCAATTGGAACTTGTACTATTCCACCAAGGGCTACGTTCAGGGAACATCCATCGATTGGGGCGGAAAATCAAACTACAAAACCTATGCCGCTTATCAGTCGGGCAGCGGGGAGGATGCAAATTCACCGAATGCTAATCCTCTGTTTGACAACCTGGGATCAACGCCTCCGAATCTTGACGTCGCCTCAGGCTCACCTGCAATCAACGCCGGCAGCACCAGCCTTACCTGCAGCATGGGATACTGCAATGGCGCTTCCATTTATGGCAGTACGGACTATGCTGGGAATCCTCGCGTAAACGGCAGCGGCCAGATCAACATCGGCGCTTACGAGCAGTAGGCACTCAGACTGGGTTGGAGAGCACCCGAAACCAGGTGCTCTTTCGTTTTCTCAAGACCATTATGCCGCGTGGTTGGTGGTGCGAAACTTCTCCCACCACACCGCCGGATCGGCTGGACGATTCAGCATCTTCGACAACTCCTGCTTGATCTCGCGTAAACGATTCGTCCGCAACTCCATCGCCGTTTGATCCATGGTGCTATGGTCGCCCGTCTTGGCGCAGCGGGCGTTCATAGACCGCAAATCCGTAATTTCCTGACGAAGGCTGGTAAGGTGTTCCGATATATATGGCATATATGAATCATACGCCCTATTCCAGGCCCAGCCATTTTTTAATCGCAAAAGAAGGAACGAAAGACCACCCAATCTCCGAACAAATCCCAATTCGCGACCGTTGCATTCCCCAACAAAACTCAGGCTCACACTGCCAGCGTGCCGAGGGTTCAGCAATCATGGACAATGCAGGCTACGATCTCATCGACTGGACGGAATTGCCCTCAAGCCTCAGTTTGGGCGATACTTAGGCATCGGCTGCCAGACGCATTCTTAACAAGGAGTTCCTATTACGAAGAGCACAGGAAGAGTTTTACAAATGGCTCAGAAAGCTACCGCGAAGAAGTCCGTGGCGGATGATCCTCGGTATACACAGGCGCTGCAGAGCTACGAGGCCGGGCTGCGTGCGATGCAAGAACACAAGTTCGACAAGGCGAAGCCGCTGTTCCAGAAGGTGGTGACGGGACCTAGCCGCGAGCTGGCGGATCGGGCGAACGTCCACATGAACGCGTGTAACCAACACGCCGAGCGAGCGTCGGCCACGCAGTTCAAGACTACCGAAGAACACTTTGACTACGCTGTGTCGTTGATGAACGTGGGCGATTATGTGAGCGCTCGGGAGCATCTCGAAAAACTGGCCAAGCAGGCCCCCAAGGCTGACTATGTGACCTATGGGTTGGCGGCGCTGGACTGCCTGACGGGGCACGTGGAGGATTCATTGCGGCGGCTGGAGGAAGCGTTGCGGGCTAATCCGCAATTGCGTTTTCAGGCGCGCAATGATTCCGACTTTCAGAATCTGGCCGAAGATCCTCGCTTTACCGAACTTCTCTATCCCGATCCCGGCGCCGAACCAGGTGCGACCGAGGACGAGGACCTGCACGAAGACGAACTGGCATAGCCTGGCTGCGAGGACGGGTGCGGATGAATAGGAATCCTGCCGAAATTTTGTCCACGGATCGTGTGTCTTGCGATCCGGTGTCCAGCGATGGAGCTGCGCATGATCGCGGGCTGCGGGTGGTGGCCATTGGCGGAGGCACCGGCCTTTCCACGCTGCTCAAGGGATTGAAACGTTTCGTGCTTTCTCAAGCGGAGATAATTGGCACGCCAGCGGCAACGCCCGTAATTCGCGATCTGTGCGCGGTGGTGACGGTGAGCGATGATGGCGGATCAAGTGGGAGACTGCGCAAAGAGCTGAACATGCTTCCGCCGGGCGATATTCGCAACTGCATTGTCGCGCTGAGTGAAGATGAGGCGCTGCTATCCCAGTTGTTTCGGCACCGCTTTGAAAAAGGCTCGGGGCTGGAGGGGCACAGCTTTGGAAATCTTTTTCTTGCGGCCCTTACCTCGCTAACGGGCGACTTTTCGGAGGCAGTGCGGTTGTCGTCGGAAATTCTGGTGACTCGCGGCCACATCCATCCGGCGACTACTTCGAATGTTGAACTAGAAGCGCTGATGGAAGATGGAACGCGGGTGCGAGGGGAAACGAAAATCACGGCCAGCAAGGTGCGCATCCGGGAATTGTTTCTTGTGCCTCCAGATGTGGAACCGATGCCCCAGACACTGGACGCGATTGCGCAGGCTGACATCATCACCATTGGGCCGGGTTCGCTTTTCACAAGCCTTATTCCTAATCTGCTGGTGCGGGGCATTGGTCACGCGATTGTTAATTCGTCCGCCACGAAAGTTTACATTTGCAATCTGATGACGCAGGCGAATGAGAGCCTGGGGCTGACGGCTGGCGATCATATTCGCGCACTGAACCGGCATGCGCAGGAGCAACTTTTCGATTACGCGCTGATCAATCGTACGCCGATCTCCGACCAACTCAAGGGCAAGTATGCGCTGGAAGGGGCCTGCCAGATCGTCAACGATCTGGAGGCGATCGAATCTTTCGGTGTGATTCCCGTGCTGGGCGAGTATTTAGAGGAAGGCGATGTGGCGCGGCACAGCACTGGGCGGGTGGCGCGGGACCTGCTTGGGCTTGCGGACCGGAAATCGCGGGACCAAGTTGTAGCATCGGCGACGGGGAGTTCGAATTAGATTATGCGAGCTTGGCTGATGCGCCTTGCCGTGTTGGCGGCATCGCTTCTGCTGGGGAGTGGATTTGGCCTGGCGCAGGATGGGCCCGAGCAAGGCGGACATGAAATCCAAGTCTGGGCGGCGGGTGGTCACTCTGTTCCCGGAGGCACAAAGGACACCAGCGTCACCAATGCCGGCGTGCGCTACGGATGGATCATTACTGGCGCGCACCTCCCTGGAATCCTTCGCGGACGTTTCGAATATGCTGTCGATGCAGTTCCGCTCTTCTTGGTCTTTCAACCGGCCAACACGGCTTATGGCGCTGGATTTGATCCCTTAGTATTGAAGTGGAACTTTGTGCGCCACGGACGCTTTTCGCCGTATCTCGAACTCAGCGGAGGCACGTTGTTCAGCAACCAAGATATTCCTGCGTACACCAACACCGTAAACTTCACCCCTTCGGCGGCATTCGGGACCCATATTCTTGGAGCGAAATACAACTGGAGCGTGGAGCTGCGCTATCTGCATGTTTCGAATGCGGGACTGGCGACTCCGAATCCCGGACTGAATACGGTGCAGGTAAGGCTGGGGATAGGAAAGTTCTGGCGCGGGCACTGAATGAACGCGATAGAAGCGCTACGGTAAGAAGCTTCGATTCAATAGGTACGACAACAATGGCTGATCGCTTGGTGGCAGTGTTCGATCTTGGAGGTGTGCTGATCGACTGGAATCCTCGCCATTTATATCGCAAGCTCTTCCATGGAGATGAGGCGGCGATGGAGCATTTTCTGGCGAACGTCTGTACGCCATCCTGGAATTTGCAGCAAGATGCGGGACGGTCATTTGCCGATGCCTGTGCTTCCCTGAAGTTGCTGCATCCCGGCCAAGCGGCACTGATCGACGCCTGGTTCGAGCGGTATGAAGAGATGCTGGCTGGCCCAATCGCGGGCACGGTTGATCTGCTCGCGGAATTGCGGACTCGCGGGGTTCCGTTGTTTGCACTCAGCAACTGGTCGGCGGAAACCTTCCCGATAGCTCTCAAGAGATTCGACTTTCTGCAATGGTTTCGAGGGATTCTGCTGTCCGGCGAAGTCCGGCTGCTCAAACCCGACCCAGAGATCTTCCGGCTTTGCCTTGAAACTTTTTCCATCGATCCAGCCCGTGCCGTCTACATCGACGACTTGGGTCCGAATGTGGAAGCCGCAACGGCGCTGGGTATGCACGGCATCCGGTTTACCGATCCTGCCGCATTGCGGGCTGAACTGGCCACCTTGGGGTTGGTTGACCCTGTTCTACGGCTTCACTAATGTGGCATCAATCGTTGAGCTTCCACCAGTGGTGACTGTCATCGTCCTCTGCCACGGCTTCATCTCCTCCATCTCGATTGAAACCTGGTGCTCTCCCGGGGCGAGTTGGATGGTGGATGGAGTGTTACCCATAAATTTCCCGTCGACGTTTATGTCAGCGCCCGAAGGAGTGGATTTCACCGTCACGCTTGCGGGCTGCATGGCAGATACGGTTTCAAGGTGTGAGTCCGCTTGTGAGGTATCGGCACCGAGCGGAGCCTCCGCTTGAGCCGACTGCACCGGCGAAGTCTCTGGAGATCCAGAGGCGAGAGTTTCCTTTCCGGCACCATGCTCAACAAAATCCTTCAAGTGTTTGGCAACAGCTTCTGCCATTGATTGCGAGTTCTTGCTGCCGCCTTTTTGCTTGTTGACCGAATAGGCCCAAAGAACTTTCGTTGAACTAGTTTGAATTAGTTGAACGGAAACGTTCCCCTTGTCCTCAATCCCGGCGCAGTAAGCGAATAAACAGCGCGCGATTTTCCCACCCGTGGATTCCGTCTTAATTTCGACAGGAGCGGCCTTCAGGACGTAGTTCGCCCTCGATGCGTCGGTCACCATATCAACGGGAACGCCTTTCTTTCCAATCGCCGCAGCCAAGTAAGTTTCAAAGCCCTGTTGAGGCTCTATGTAAATAGTGGGTCGCTCTTGTTGACCAAGGCATGCGAGGGACGCAGCGAGCACGAACAGCAGCCCTAACTTCTTCATGAATTTCTCCTTCGATGTTTCCCAAAGTATCAGGGCCGCATCATTTCGGAACAAGGTTACTTCGGAGTGTGGTCTCCGTGGCCGAGCTCAACTGGAGAGCCTTGCTTCGTGCCTATGCGTCCCCTTATCCTCCTTACTTATGTCCACGCTCGTTGAATGTGTCCCTAATTTTTCCGAAGGCCGCGATAAGACAAAAGTTGACGCCATTGTTGACGCCATGAAGATTCCCGGCGTTTACCTGCTGGATCGCGAGAGCGATAACGACCACAACCGCTCGGTCATCACTCTGGTGGGCAATCGAGACGCCATTCAGGAAGCCGCGATTCGTGGCGTGGGCAAAGCAGCCGAACTGATCGACCTGAATGTTCATACTGGCGCTCATCCCCGTATGGGAGCGACGGACGTAGTCCCTTTTATTCCAATCGATGGCGTAACGATTGAAGATTGCGTCGCCATGGCGCGGCATGTCGGCGCGGAGATTTGGAAGCGTTATCAAATTCCAGTTTATCTCTACGAATCCGCCGCGGCGAAACCGGAGCGGCAGAATCTGGAGAATATTCGCCGCGGTCAGTTCGAGGGCATCCGAGCCGAGATCGCAACCAATCCCGCTCGCTGTCCTGACTTTGGTGAGCCGTGCCTGCATACGACGGCGGGCGCAACGGTGGTAGGCGCGCGCAAAGCGCTGATTGCCTACAACGTGTTTCTCAACACGCCCGACGTTGACATCGCCAAAAAGATCGCGAAGGCCGTGCGGTTTTCTACGGGCGGGATGCGCTTTGTGAAAGGCGCGGGATTTCTGGTGCGTGGATTGGCGCAGGTTTCAATGAACCTCACCGATTTTGAGCAGACTCCTGTACATCGCGTTTTCGAAATGGTGAAGCGGGAGGCGGCCCGTTACGGCGTTGCGCCTGTCTCCAGCGAAATCGTGGGACTGATTCCCAAGAAGGCTCTGGAGCAGGCTGCGGAGTGGTTCTTGCAAGTTGAAAACTTCGATTCGTCGTTGATTCTGGAAAACCGCCTTGCCGCAGTGATGGGAGGCAAGATGGCGGTTGGCGGGTTGCGGGCGGGAGTTGAGCCGTTTATCGAGCAGCTTGCGGCGCCAACGGCCACGCCAGGAGGGGGCAGCGCATCGGCTGCCGCAGGGGCAATGACCGCGGGACTTGCCGCGATGGTCGCCTCCATGTCTCGCGGGAAGAAAGCTTATCTGCAATACGAGCAACCGCTCAGCGCGGCGATCGCGAGACTCGATTCGTTGCGCGAAGAACTCAAGGCCGCGATCGATGCTGACGCGGAGTCTTACAACTCGGTCATGAAGGCTTACAAAGAAGCGAAGTCCAGCGCCAATGAAGCGGCCGGGCAAACTGCTATTGAAGCGGCGTTAAAGCAGGCGACCAGCGTACCACTGAGCGTGGCGGAAAAGGCTCAGCAGATTGGGCGGATCGTGAGGGAGCTTGGGCCTATTACCAATCCCAACATGAAGTCTGATCTGACCACCGCGGCAGCATTGGCTCGCGCTGCGATTACCGGCGCGCTCGCCAATGTGGAGATCAACCTGGAGTCTCTGAAGGATCAATCTTTCGTCGCAGATGTACGGAAGAAAGCCGCCGCCTTCATGGCTTAGCGCTTCCTGGCGAACTCGAGCCGAAAAACTTACGCGCCTGAAGGCTCGCCTGATAGGAAATCGCCATGCACTCCCGACTCCTATTTGTTACTGGGGTCACCGGCCTTTCGTTTGTCTCCTTCGGAATAGTAAGTAAAATAGAATCATAGGGATTTATAAAACGCCAGAGATGCGATCTGCATCATAGTTTGAAGGGCGTGTGAAGATCCAAGGGCGAAGGATGTTGTGTCTATCAATTTCTGAGGTTCCGATGAAAATTGTAAATATGTGTTTGGCTTCTCTGTTGCTAGTTGGTGTTGCTTCCGCGATGCCGTTGAATTCGTCAGCGCGCTCTGTCGTCCCTGGAGATCTGCAACAACTCATCTCCGTTGACTATCGCGCCATTAAGGACTCACCGACGGCGATGGCTCTCAAACAGCAGGTGCTGCCCGACAATATCAAGCAGTTCGAGACGGCTCTGAAAGCCATTGGACTTGATACGGAGAAAGATGTTGACACATTGACTTTCGCTTCATTCCGCAGCGGCAAGCAGGGGGTCAAGACGGTGGGCGTGGCCAGCGGACCCTTTAATATGAAAGCTGTCCTCAAGAAGATGAAGCTGCAGAAGTTCGTGCCCAAGAAGTATGGCACCTCCGATATTTATCCGATGGACGGCGGCTTTGTCATGAGCTTTCTCGACGACAGCACGCTTCTGTTTGGCGACGCAACGTCGGTTCACGCAGCTCTGGATACGCGCGACGGAAAAGTGCTATCGCTCGATACGAATAGTACGATGGCCGACATGATGTCCAGCGTGGATTCCTCTCCGGTGTGGAGTCTGCTGGATCAGCAGGGCACGCAGAATGCAATGCGGTCGGCGCTGGGCGATGCAGCCAAGTTTGCCGATTACGACTCTCTCAAAAAGCGCCTGCTGGGCTCCTACTACACGCTGAGCTTCAACAGCGGCGTGAACTTTGACATGACCGTCGTCACCTCCGACAGCATAACGGCGGCGACTATCTCTTCAGGGTTCAAACTCGGTCTGCTTTACAAGAAAACGAGCGCAACGCCGGCGGAAAAAATTGCGGTTGATAACACTACGGTCGACTCGGACAGTTCGAAGGTGCAACTGCATTTCAAGGCCAACGACCAGCAATTCCAGTCGCTGATGCACTCGGACCTGTTCGCGGCGGTTACGCACTAAGCGGTTACACGGTAAAGAGAAACAACATCCACCACGGAGGCACTGAGTCACGGAGAAATCCAGGCTCAGTGCTTTTTTAGTTTTGATTCTTCCGGTTGATGTGCCTGCGGTCGGTTTCTCGCTACTTCTTCTGCCTCTGATTTCTTGCCCAGCCTTCTTTCACGATCTGCCGCGTCCGCGCAATGGCCAAGGCGTCTTCGGGAACATCGTCGGTGATGCACGATGCGGCTGCCACGTACGCGCCCTTGCCAACGCGCACCGGCGCCACCAATGCACTATCGCTGCCGATGAAGGCTCCATCTTCGATCACCGTCTTGTGCTTGTTTACGCCATCGTAGTTGCAGGTGATGGTGCCCGCACCGATATTAACTTTATCGCCGATATTGGCGTCGCCGAGATAACTCAGATGATTGGCTTTCGATCCCTTCCCAAGCTTGGTTTTCTTGGTTTCCACAAAGTTTCCCACGTGGGCGCCTTCTCCGATTTCGCTGCCTGGCCTCAGGTGCGAATATGGGCCTAGAATCGCGCCGTCCGAAACACGCGATTCGGTAATGATGCATCCTGGAAGAATCGTTACGGCGTCTCCGATCTCAGCGTCACGAATCACGCTATAGGAACGAATCCGGCATGCGGAGCCGATTTTGGTTTTGCCAAGAAGTTGAACGTAGGGCTCAATCACGGTATCTGGCGCTACCTGCACGTCAACATCGATCACGCACGTCGCGGGATAAAAGACTGTGACGCCTTCCACCATCAACTGCCGGCATTTTGCCAGACGCATCTGCTCGTCGATTCCCGCCAGTTCTGCTAGTGTATTGCCGCCAAGAATCTCTTCCGCCATGGCCGTCTTCCACGCTACTACCCGCTTGCCTGCTTTGCGCAGAACCTGGGCCATGTCGGTCAGGTAATATTCGGCGTGGGCGTTGGCAGTGGAAAGCTTGCCGATGTTGGAGTACAAGTCTTTCACTGAAAAGACGTAGAAACCGGAATTGATCTCGCGGATTTTCTTCTGAGCGGTCGTCGTTGATTTTTCTTCTACAATCGCCCGCACTTCGGAACCGCGCGCGGTCTTGCGTAGGACACGGCCATATCCTGTTGGATCATCGAGATCGGCACTCAGCAAGGTCATCGCCCCATACTCGCGCAGATGAAAATCGCGCAGCCGGCCGATTGTTTCGGAAGTAATCATCGGGGCATCGCCAGATAACACGATTACGTAGTCATAGCTGGCCAGCGCTTCCTGCGCCACCATCAACGCATGTCCAGTGCCGCGCTGCTCCGGTTGCAATACGAAATTAGCTCCTGTTGACTCCAAAGCTTTCCGCACACGCTCGGCCTCGTGGCCCACGATCGCATAGATGTGCTCCGGGGAAACAACCTGCTTCGCCGCGGCAATCACGTGCGCCAACAACGGCTTCCCGCCGACTTCATGCAAGACTTTAGGTAGTTGCGACTTGAGACGCGTTCCCTTACCGGCCGCCAAGATGGCTACGGCGAAACGAGGAGTGGTTGCAAGACTTCGATCAGCCTTTTTCTTGCGAGAGGCAACGCTGGCTTTGGGCATCAAGTTCACTATATCGTGGGGGAGACGCTAGCGAAACGGCGGCTCAATTCGGGCTTTCTATCTTTTTACAGTCCCAAGCCGCCATCCACTGCCAGAACTTGCCCGGTAATGAACTGTGGTGCGGTTGCGAAAAACAAGACTGCCGCGGCGATCTCGTCGTCGCGGCCATTGCGCCGCATCGGAGTTTCTTTGGCCATGCGCCGCATGAATGCGGCGGCCGCTTTTTCACCGAGATCGATCATGCCCGGCGCAACGGCATTCACGGCAACCTCCGGGGCCAAAGCTTTGGCCATCACCTTGGTCAGCATGTGCAGCGCGGCTTTCGAGGAGCAGTAATGGGCGTGCGTCGCCCACGGCCTAAGCCCGCCCAGCGAGCCCATGTTGATGATCTTTGACTCGCGGCCTTTTCCCCGCATCCACTTCAGAGCCTCACGCGAAACCAGGAATGGCCCTCGCGTGTTGGAAGCAAAAATCGCGTCCCACTGTTTCAAGGTCAGTTGCTCGAACTCGGCGGTTTCGTAGTTAGCGGCGTTATTCACCAGGATGTCGATCCGGCCCAACTCCCTTCCCGCTTGCCTAATCATGGACTTGATGCTGGCTTCCTTGGTTACGTCGCAGCGCAAAGCAACGGACCGGACGCCCAGTTCCGACAACTCAGCCGCCGTCTCCCGCGCTTCGCGGGCCGACTTCAAGAAGGTAATAGCGACGTCGGCACCAGCCCCGGCCAGCGCCAGAGCGGACGCCCGCCCTAACCGCTTTGCAGCGCCTGTAACCAAAGCGGTTTTGCCTTGTAACGGCTTCAATGAGAGATCGTTCATGTTATGAATTCTACTGCTTAATGGCGGCGCAGTGAGTGGCCCGTGTGCGCCGGACCACCCGCCGAAATGTCTGGAAAATCTCAGCGTTTGCGCGTTAGAATCCCGGCATGCAGGAATCCCGGAGCGTCGTGGTCTACTCGCGCAAGGGATGTCATCTATGCGAAGTGGTGAAGGAGAGTCTCACCAAGCTCTCGCGGCGCGGTGGTTTTACCTGGCAAGAAATTGACGTCGATTCCGACCATGAACTGCGCCGACAATACAACGACCAGGTTCCGGTCATCTTCATCGACGGCCGCAAGGCATTTAAATACCGCATGGATGAGCAGGAGTTTCTGCGGAAGCTGGCCAGCTAACAGCCTCCGCAGTAGCAGCCCACGCAACCCTCATATCACTGGCTGAATTTCTACGGGCGTGCCTCGAAAATCAAGTTGAACGGTGTCTGAGTCGCTCTGCGGAATCGTGCAAAGCCACCCGAGGACACAACTTCTTGGAGTCGTTTTTCTCCTGCCTGGGCACCCAAAGCGAGACCCACTTCCTGGGACAGTGACGCAGGAGTGCAAAGTAGAGTAGAAGCTCCGTAGAAGGCCCGTCCAACTGGATGCAGGTTGTCTTCAATTTTGTCGCCGGCAAAAGGCTCAACGATCATCCAGGTTCCGTCGGGTTTCAGAGTGCTGCGAACGTGAGCCGCGGCCCCTGCCGGATCGCCCATATCGTGCAGGCAATCAAAAAATGTCACGAAGTCATAATTGTTTCCCGGATAGTCTTTCGCCTTGGCAACTTTGAATTGGATACGATCACCAACCCCAGCATCTTTGGCACGCTGCCTGGCCGTTTCGATTGACTTCTCGTGATAGTCAAATCCGACGAACGTGGACTTGGGATAGGATTGCGCCATCAGAATCGTCGACGCGCCAAGACCGCAACCCACATCCGCGACGCTGGCTCCCTGCGCCAGTTTCTCTTTCACTCCTTCCAGAGCCGGAATCCAGGAAGTAATAAGATTCGCCGCGTATCCGGGACGGAAGAAACGCTCGGTACCCACGAAAAGCTCCGGATCATGCTCGTGCCAACCCATACCCTTGCCGGTTTTGAATCGCTCGGTAATTTGTCCCTCGGCTTTAACAGCTGCCAGAGCGACCTGAAACATACCGGGCAGAAACGCCGGACTGTTGTCGTCGGCTAATGTGAACGCTTGCTCGTCATTCAGGTAGAACTTTCCGCCGTTGCTGTCGTATGTAACATATCCTCCGGCGGCCTGATTACACAGCCATTCGCGTACATAACGCTCAGCCGTTCCGGTACGCTTGGCCAACTCAGCGGGAGTTTGCGGGCCTCCGGCTGCAAGCGCTTTATATAAACCGAGCTTGTCCCCGACGCCGACTAGAGCAGCATGAAAGGTTGCGCCAAAATCGACTACCGCCTTGCCCAGCAATTCGTTCAATTTATCTGGATTAATACTCATGGCAGATACTCCTTTCCTTCGGTGCATTGTTAGATTCCGGGGTGCGCAAATTATACGCCGTGGCAGCTGTAGTCCACCGCTGCGCTCGGAGACTCGGCCTGGAGATGAAACCACCGCTATAAAACTGTCTGGCGTGGCCCTCGATCCCCGGTTTCGCGCTAGAATCTTCTCCGGCCATGCTTCGCACGCAACTCTACGCTGACCCGCACAATCTTTTTGTCCACGATCTGGTGTTCGAGTCCTGCCGGCGTAACCCCAACAAGACTGCGTTGGTCGATTCATCGTGCGGCCGTCGCTTTACTTATGCGGAATACGGAGAGACCGTCGAGTCACTCGCCCGCGGGTTGATAGCGTCAGGGGTAAACGCGGGTGAGGTGGTTGCAATCTTTCTGGCAAATTCCTGGGAATTTGCCGCGACTTATCATGCAATTACGCTCGCGGGAGCAGTTCCCACACTCCTGAACCCCACATACCGCGAACGGGAAGTCCGCTACCAGCTCGAAAATTCCGGCGCCGTGCTTCTGATCAGCGACGCTTGCAATCTCGAAGACATTGACCTCTCTGGGCTGCCGAATCTGAGACGGGTCTATACCACTCGGCGGGAACTTCCTGGCACGGAATCCTTCACGAGGCTTTTACAGCGTGGTACCGCATCTTCCGCAATATCCAGGTCTTCGCCGAAACCGCAACAATCTTCCGCTCAAACTCTGGCGGCATTGCCTTATTCGAGCGGGACCACCGGCCTGCCGAAGGGCGTCATGCTGTCGCACTTCAATCTGGTCGCCAATGTCTACCAATTGCTCGGACCAAATTCTGTGCACCTGACAAGTGACGATCACGTCCTATGTTTTCTTCCCCTTTACCACATCTACGGGTTGAACGTGATCCTCAACCCAGCCTTGATTCTGGGAGCGACGCTCGTGCTGATGCCACGATTCCAGGTACCGCAACTGACGGCGCTGCTGATCGACGAACAAATCACCATGATGCCGATGGTCCCGCCGGCGATAAATGCGCTCTGCCAGGCCGCCGAGGCCGGACAGTTCCCGCGCGATCATAAAGTCCATTGGGCAAAATCGGGTGCAGCTCCCCTGGCCCCAGATCTTGCGCGACGCTTTACGGCTCTCACCAATATTCTCGTTTGCCAGGGCTATGGCATGACTGAGGCATCGCCCGTAACGCACGTCGGGTTTTTGGAACCGGCGCTCTATCGCCCAGATTCCATCGGTCATTCCTTGGCGCAAACAGAATGCAAGGTCGCGGCGCAAGCTGGTCTCGATCCTGGCATCTCTCCCGAGATCACGAGCGAAGCTGCCCCAGGCGAGCCCGGAGAGCTGGTGATGCGCGGGCCACAAATAATGCAAGGTTACTGGAAGGAGCCAGAGGCCACGGCAGCGGTGTTGCGGGATGGATGGTATTGGTCGGGTGACATCGTGACCCGCGACACCGAAGGGTTTTATCGGGTGGTCGACCGCCGCAAAGAGATGATCAAATACAAGGGATTTCCCGTCGCGCCGGCGGAGGTGGAGGCCGTACTGCTGGAACATCCGGCGGTGCGAGAATGTGGCGTAGTCGGATGTCCTGACGCGGCGGCGGGAGAAATCCCCGTGGCCTTCGTTGCCCTGCGAGAGACTTTTCTGGGCTGCGGAAAGTTGGAAGAAGAACTCTGCGCGTTTGTCGCCGAGCGGCTTACGAAATATAAACAGCCGCGACAGGTACGGTTCGTCGATGCGATTCCGAAGACCGCCTCGGGAAAAATTCTGCGAAGAGAACTGCGAAAGCAATTTTCGTAGCTTCCTGCTCGCACTCTCTGCTCAGGCGGGCGCCGACATCTTACCGGCGCCCTGAGAACGCGGGCCGTTCTTCCCAGCGGGCGGAACGCCCGCTGGACAGCTACCGGAAGGCGGCACTATGTTAGAGAGACTATTTCTTCTCCTGACTCTTATCGGCAATAGAGACTAGCTCGACTTCGAAGATTAGCGTATCCCCAGGATCGATGCCGGGCCGGCCCGCGTCACCGTAGGCCAAGTCGGAAGGAACGAAGAGCTGCCACTTCGAGCCCACAGGCATCAACTGCAATGCCTCGGTCCAGCCTTTGATTACACCAGTCACGGGGAACGTCGCAGGTTGGCCGCGCTTGTAGGAACTGTCGAATTCCTTGCCGTCGATCAGAGTGCCCTTGTAGTTGCAAACCACTGAATCGCTCGCAGTGGGCTTGGGTCCGGTCCCAGTTGTTAAAATCTTGTACTGCAGACCGCTGGGCAACGTGACCACGCCTTCCTTGGTCTTGTTCTCGGCGAGGAAAGCATCGCCTATCTTTTTGTTAGCTCCTGCTTCTTCCTGCATTTTGGCTTGCTGCTTCTGCCGCATCTCGTTCTGCATCTGGGTGAGGGTGGCGCGTGCTTCGTCTTCGGTCAGCAGTGTCTTGCCGCCGGCTAACGCATCCTTAAGTCCGCGAGCCAGAATGGCGGAATCCACGCTCACCCCCTGCCGCTTCATGCTCGACCCAATGTTCATCCCAAGGGCGTAGCTGAATTTTTCTTTTTCCGTTTTCAGCGAAAGAGGGGCTGCTGTCTTTGCCGACGTTGCCGTCTTGGGTTTTGTGGCTGAAGTCTGCGAGGTCTTGGTGGCAGGAGTCGCGGGTTGAGTTGTGGCGGGCGGAGTTTGCTGCGAGAACAGACATCCTGCCAGCAGCATTACAGAGGCTAATTGAGTTATCACTAGTGTAAGAGTCTTTTGCATATTGATATTGTCCCACACCACGGTAAACCCTTCGTAAATAAGCGCACGAGTTGGCACCGGTACCAGAACTGACAATTTCTGGTTGTACTGCAGTGATAGGCGTCCCTTCTCCGCTTAAGACATGGCGGCAAGACGGGTAAATCGGAGGGATTTCCGCCAGGCTATTTCTGGTCGCTGCTTCCCTCTTTCTTCGGCTCTTCTTTCTTTTGATCTTCACTCGATCCAGGAAGTCGCTTGGTGACCAGAAAACTCCAGATGGTTTCGTCGGCGTTGAGGTCCTGGCTGGTCTTGCCGATTTGCTTTTCTACTTCGTACTGCTCGCCGCCCGGCCAGGTGTTGCCGCCGCCCTTTATGTCGTAGAGCACGACTTGCGCACCCTGCTGGCAGCCATCGTAAGTATCGACTTTGGTTTCCATTCCGCCTTTTTCGCGAGCGGGCAACTTGGACTGCGCCGGTTTCTCCGAGCAGCGGTCGATTCGGGCCCAAGCTTTGGCGCTGTCGTCCACGGAGACGGTCTTCAATTCGAGATTGTGCTCGGTGCCGCCTCCGTGAGGGACGACTGGGTCTTCCGTGCCATTAATCATGACTAGAGGCACCGGGCGAGTAGGCAAACATATCATCGTCTTCGGCATGGCGGCGCCCACCGGGGCTATGGCGGCGATGCGGTCGGCCATGGCGCATCCTACTCGCAGGGCCATGAAGCCGCCTTCAGAAAGTCCGATGGCGTAGATGCGCGAGGCATCGACAGAAACTTTGGATTCGATTTTGTCGAGCATGCTGTTGAAGAAGGCGATGTCGTCTGCGGAAGCCGGGTGTCGGTTCTCATCGCCGGAGCCTTGTCCGCCGTTGCCTCCATTCGGATAATTACCTCCGCCTTGCGGGTAGCCGCCACCGCTGCCTGGATATCCTCCTCCGCCGGGGTAGCCGCCTCCTCCATAGCCTCCTCTGCGGCGTCCTGGACCCGGCCCCATCCGAGATTGGTGCACTTCCGGACGAACGCCCACATTCCAGCGCCCGTGCAGCGCAACGGGATAGACCGCAATTATGCTGTCCTTATCAGCCAGTTCGTTGAAGCGCGTTAGTCGGGCGATGTCGTCGGTATCCTGGTTCATGCCGTGCAGAACGATGACCGCGGGATAGTGCTGATGCGAGTCGTATCCTCTGGGCAGCCGCACAACGTACGTGCGGTCTACATCGTCGACCGTAACGGTTTCCTTAGTCTCCTGGGCGCGCGCCGAGTTGATCGAGAGCACGGCAAGGCAAAAGCTAGCTGCTAACACCGGGATCATCTTCTTCTTCGTTTTCTTTGTTTCAAATTTGCAACGACTCGACTTCATTCCGCCTCCTGGGGGCGACCGCGAGAACCACGCAACCTCTATCCTCCTGCTTGGAAGCGTGAATGTCCACTCGAGTTGGCCGCAGTTCGGCCGGAACTTTCTCAGATTGGACTCCGTATCTCATTTTGGTTGTAGATTCGGTTGCGGCGGCGCAAACAAGAGACAGAAAAGGAGAGACATCATGGACGGAATCACCGGTTTGGCGGCAGTGATTATGCTGCTGGGAATGCCCACGTCAGTTCTAGGAATGTATACCTTTTACCGCGTGCGCAAGCTGCGAACGGATGAGCGCCTGGCGGCTATTCATCGAGGAGCCAATGTCCCTATGGAGCCGGATCTTTCCGAGGGCGCGAGATCGCGGCGCTCGGGAATCTTGCTGATTGCTGCTGCAATCGGCTACATGCTCACTTTCACATTGATCGCTCGCGTGGAGCCGGATGCGTGGGTGGCAGCGGCTTTCGGGGCGATCCCCCTAGCTTTGGGGATTGGATTCTTCGTGGATTCTGCGCTGATCCATCGGGATGCGCGAGCCTCGTAAGTCGGGATTCCAAGAAACAGCGCCTGAAGGCTCGTCCCTGGACAAGCAGTTGCGGCACGCATGAATGCGTGCCCTGATACGAATCTTTCATGCGTGAATCCGCTTCTACACGCCTTTGTAGATGCCGCCGTCGACCAAGACTGTCTGGCCGGTAATGTAGGAAGCGCGTTCCGAGGCCAGCCAGACGATTGTCTCAGCGACCTCTCGGGGATCGCCGAGGCGGTTCAGAGGCGCGTCGGCGGCCCAGGCATCGAAGATTTCCTGCTCGCTCTTCCCTGAGACAGACGACCGGGCTTTGGCTAATTCCTTCAGACGATCGGTGGCGGTAAAGCCGGGGCCGACGTTCGTCACCAGAATTCCATCTTTGCCGAACTCGTTGGCCAGGCTCTTCACTAGGCCAACCACGGCGGCGCGTACGGCGTTGGAAAGCACAAGGTCGGCAACCGGCTGCTTGGTAGTGATCGACGTGAGAGTAATGATGCGTCCCCAACGCTTGCGCTGCATGTACGGGATCACTTCGCGGGCAAAATAGACGGTGCTGAGAAAGTTCATCTCGATCGCGCGTTGCCAATCCTCAAGGCTGGCGGAGAGAAATCCTTTGGCTGGCGGACCACCGGCATTGGTGACGCAGATATCGACGCCGCCAAATCGTTCGGCAACGGCGGCGATGAAAGTCGAGACGGCGGACGCATTCGTTACGTCGCAAGTTTGGGCAAAGACTTCAACGTCATGCTGTCTTTTGATTTGCTCTGCAGCCGATTGCAAAACCTCGCCATTCCGTGCGCACAGGGCGACGCGGCATCCCTCGGCCGCGAAGGCTTCTGCCGTAGCACGTCCGATTCCCTGGCTGGACGCGGCGACTACAGCCACACGGTCTTTAAGGCCCAAGTCCATGGAACGGAATTATAAACGCTAGCCAGAAGGGCTTTGCTTGCGGAGCAAGATGGCTGCGGCTAATCTTGGAGTGAAGCGAGGCGAATATGAAACGGAATAAACGCCATCCGGAAACCCAGGCAGTACGCGGTGCGGCCGATCTGGAGAAGAAAAATGGACCGCTTACCACGCCGATTTTCCAGACTGCCACTTTTGAAGCCAGCGACAGTGAAGAACAACTTCGGGCGACGGACACGGATCATTTCTATACGCGCTACGGAAACCCGACGAACACGGTGGCGGAGCAAACGGTGGCCGCACTGGAAGGCGTGGAAGCCGCGCTGACGTTCGCCTCAGGCATGGGCGCGGTCACGACGACAATCATGGCTTTGCTCAAGGCCGGCGACCACATTGTGGCGCAGCGCGACATCTATGGCGGCGTAACTAAGTTTCTGTCGCAATGGCTGCCGAAGCTGGGCATTGAAACTACATTTGTCGATACAACCGCCTATGAACAACACGCGCGGGCGATGCGGCCAAACACGAAGATGCTTTACGTCGAATCGCCGACGAATCCCACATTGCGCGTGGTGGATTTGAAGAAGATTGCTTCGCTGGCCCGCCAGCACAATCTCATCAGCATGATTGACTCCACATTTGCCACTCCGGTCAACACGCGCCCATCGGAATATGGCATCGACCTGGTGATGCACTCCGGGACCAAATACCTGAGTGGGCATGCAGACTTGATTTGTGGCGTTGTGGCAGGGTGCCGCGAATTGATCGACCGTATCCTGGACACGCGAACGAGCCTGGGCAACTGCATGGATCCTCACGCTTCGTGGATGCTGGTCCGCGGGTTGAAGACACTGGCGGTGCGAGTGGCGCGGCAGAACGAGAACGCGCTCCGCGTGGCAGAGTTTCTTGCGCAACACGGCAAGGTGCGGCAGGTACACTATCCGTTCCTGAAGAATCATCCGCAGTACTCGCTTGCGCGGACACAGATGCTGGGCGGAGGAGGGATGGTCGGCTTTGAGGTTGAGGGCACAGGCGAAGATGCGCGCCGGGTCAGCGAATCCATGCGGCTATTTACGCTGGCCCCTAGCTTAGGCGGAGTGGAATCGCTGGTATCGATTCCGGTTCTGACGTCTCATGCCATGATCCGGCCGGAACAGCGGGAAAAGATGGGTGTGACCGAGCAGATGATAAGGCTCTCGGTGGGAATCGAGAATGCGGATGATCTGATTGCCGATTTGGAGCATGCGCTGGAAGCGGTGGCCGCGCCGGAGAGAGTGCAGGTGGGGCTATAGCGATTCACTGACGCAGGAAATCCCGGCCCGCTCGAAGGCCGGGATTTGGTTTCTTGCAGGCCGGTGCAGACTAGAAAACAAACTTCAACGCTAATTGCAGAATGCGGGGCAGATGTGTACCTCCCGAGCGAAGATAACTGCTGCCTACGCAGCTAGGATCGCCAGCCGAGTTATTCCCTCCGCCGAAGCAACCGATCGTATTCGAATCTGAGCCGTGGCCAGAGTTGTCGGCTGCTGAACCAGCGTCCCCTCCCAGCCATGTGTATTCCACGTGATTGAAGACGTTGAAGGCCTCCGCGCGGAATTCGAAGTATTTGTTTTCAGTTATGGCGAAATGCTTCAAGAGCGCCATATCGAAATTCGTTCGCCAGGGATTGCGCAAAATATTTCTGCCGGAATCGCCAAACGTCAGGCCGGTTGGAAGCACGAACGCCGCCGGGTTGTAGAGAAGAGGTCCAAAGCCATCGAGCCTGGCGGCCAACGGGCTGCTGGAAGCTCCGTGATTGGGATTGCCTATGAGGTCGGGGTAAGAGCCGCCGGAGGCGAAATCGTTGCCGACGCCGGCATTGTCAGAGGTTGCGTTGATTCCCTGGTTGTAGACACTGAACGGAGATCCGCTCTGAATCAGGGTAATGCCAGACCATTGCCAGCCACCTAAGAGCGAGTGAGCCAATCCCTTGGCGCGAAAAATAGGCACATCATAAACGTAGGCGACGGTGATGTTGTGCCGCTGGTCGAAGTTGGAACTCGCCCGGTAAGCATTCAACGCATAGGAGTTCAAAAATCCGAGATCGTTGTAGTCGGAGGAGTCGTCGATGGAGTGGCTATAGGTGTAAGCGGCATTTAATTCCAAACCGCCGATGTTGTGGCGCAAAGAAGCTTCCAGCGCGTTGTAGTTGGATGAGCCCGTCTGATCTTTGCGCTGGATGCCGCCGATGCCGAGGTAGGGCCGATAGTTGGCAGCGCTGTTCCCGCAGGCGACAGCGAGATTGTTAGCCCAGCTTCCGGTCGTGGTAACTGGATTTCCAGTATCTACATTGGCGGTGGCAGTAGCTTGTCCATTAGGGTTTATAACTACGGAAGCGCAGTCGTCCACGGTGATTATCTGACCGGAATGATACGGGTTCTGGCTAGCTGGAACTGGCAGTAATTGGTTGTAGTCGTAAGACCGTGTGAGGTGTACACCGGCACTGCCAACGTAAGAAAGAGTAGCGACCGTGCTTCTGCCGATATCGTGCTGAACATCCATGTGCCATTGCTGCATGTAAGGCCACACGGCCTTGTTGGGGAGGGATACAAATTGCAATGGAGTGGTGCCGCCAGCCGACCCCAGGAGGCTGGGATTCAAACAGTCGTATCCCGAGACTCCGCCGCAGGACGCCCCGTTCAGAGCAAATGGAATGCTGGTAATTGGGGTGCTCTTGCTTTCGTACTCCAAAGACTCGGTGTTCGATTCATTGCCATTGGTGTGCTCGAAGAAAATCCCGTAGCCGCCGCGAATCGCCCACTTGCCGTCGCCTTTGGGATCGAAAGCAAAGCCGATGCGAGGCGCGGGATTGATCCAGTGATTCTTCATGCAGCCATCCGGTACGCCCGGCGTAACGCCGCAATCCACCCAACCGTTATAAGGATTCCCAGTGACCAGACCCGTGCTCGGATCCACGTTGCTCGCTCCCGGGACATAAGCGGCAGGATCAAAATTCCAGGCTAGATGATTTTCTTCGCTGTAGGTGCCGAAGAAACTCATGCGCAGGCCGATGTTCAACGTCAAACGCCGAGTGGCATGCCAATCGTCCTGAAAGTAGGGTTCAAATATCTTGTATTGCTCGTGCATTTTGAGCGCGGCGCCTTCCTGTGTGTAGCTGCTGATATTGCCGAGGAGAAGATCGGCAAAAGCATTTCCGGTGGAAACGAGGCTTGTATTGCTATAGGACACGAGACCGTTCACTCCATTTCCAGGTTGAGGAATCTCGTTTTTGTGCGCGTCGACGTAGTAGGCGCCGAATTGCAGGTTGTGTCCACGGATGATCTTCGTCACATTGTCGCGGAAGGTCGCCGTCGGATTGGAATTCAGCGGCCCATTGGGAACGTATCCCGGATCTTCGGCGAATCCGCCGCCATACTCTCCGCCACTGACGCTGATCCCAGGCACCTTTCCGCCAAAACCGTTGTTGTAAAGCCCGATTACAGGAAATCCAGAAGGACGCTGCCAGGGACCAGTTAGCTGCGTGGCGATGTGGTCTGTGGTGTAGCTGGCGACAAATTCGTTGAGAAGCGTGGGGGAAACATTGGCGGTGAGGCGCGCTACCATGCTGACGCCGGGATTCGTGAAGTGAGTCTGGATCGTCGGGAAACTCACACCGGAGGTCCACAGCGGCACTGGATATTGCTGATCCCAAGAATCGTGAATGTAACGGAAGCTGGCGCGAACTTTTTCGGAGATGTTCTGATCGACCTTGAATAATTCCTGCCGCCAGTGTGTGGGCAGGGTTGGAGTTTCAAACCAGGTGTCCAGGACTCCCGGGCCCAGAGCTCCCGACGCGATATTGGGCTGGGGAATCATGGCCATGAGAGCGCCAGTCACCGGAGCCGCCGCTGCAAATGCGGGAACGACATTCAGGTTTGGGGTATAGCCAGCCGCGTTAGTGTAGCCGGGCACAATCGGGCAATCGCTGAAAGACGGCACCGGTCCACCGATGTTAGGGCAGTCGTCTGAAAAATCTCCGCCGCGTTCGGCCATAGTTGGCACGGGCGTCGAGGAGAAGAATCCCGAGGCTGGAGTCAGTTCGCGGCGCCATTCTTCCGACCAGAAGAAAAATGTCTTCTGCTTGTTCGTGTTGTAGTGGCCGGGAATATAGACGGGACCGCCGATGGTAAAACCAAAATCGTTCTTCTTGTACGCGGGGACAGAGGTCTGAAATTCCGGCGTCGCGTTAAACGCGTCATTCCGCAGAAATTCATAGGCATCCCCGTGGAATGAACTGGTGCCGGATTTGGTTTCCACTTCCACCGTGCCCGAACCATTCCGGCCGTATTGCGCGCCGAAGTTCGAGGTGAGCACTTTGACTTCGGCGATCGCGTCAATACTGGGATAGACGTTGAGCGTCTCATTGCTGCCGTTGTCTAACGCATCACCGCCATCGATTTCAAAATTGTTGTACTCGGTGCGGCCACCGTTGATGGAAAAAGCGACGGTGGAAGCGCCGGGCTCACCTTCATCCGATCCCGATTGGTTGGTCACGCCGGGAGACAGCGCGACCAGTTGCGTGAAGTCACGGCCATTCAGTTCGAGCTGACTGACTTCCTTGCCGCTAACGGTGTCGCCGAGATCGGAGGACTGCGTTTCCACCTGGGCAACTTCCGCGCCCTGAACAACAACCTCGGTGCTGATGGTCCCAACTTGCAGGGCGACGTTTACGCGAGCTTTCTCCGCAACTGTGAGGACCACGTCCTTGGCCTGGTATTTTTTGAAGCCGACGGAGGATACGATGATGTTGTAACTTCCGATCGGCAGCGCGGCGAACAAAAAGTCTCCGGTGCTATTCGAAGTGGAGTTGCGGGTGATGCCGTGTTCGGTATTGCTGACCGTCACTTGAGCGCCGGCAATGGCCGCGCCACTAGGATCGGTTACCGTGCCGGTGATTGAGGCGGTGTCCTGCGCGAAGGCGGTAACGCAGAGAGCTGCCTGCAAAAAAATGACTGGCCCCAGCATCCGATTAAGTTTCATGATTTCTCCCGGTTTTCAGAGCAACTTGCCGCAACCTTGAAAAGGTCTATTAAAACGTATGAATAGTGCGTTTTTTGGGTTGCGTCTGTCAAGAAAAAAGACAAAACCCGATTTAATGAGAGGATTGTTTTTTCGCAAAATCGTTTAGTTGTTGCCGTTGGCGAATCGATTCTAAGAAAAATCTCGTCCTTTAAATGCTGCGCGTGGATTCCCGCACCACGAGTTCCGGCAGCACTTTGTGGTGGGCCGCGGCGGTAATCTCGCGTTTTTCGACGACTCGGTTTATACCGTCTACAACAAGGCTCGCCGCTGAAGCCCCCATGTCTTCCATGGGCTGGCGCACCGTGGTCAGAGACGGCGTGTAGAGCGCAGACGGAGCAACGTCGTCGAATCCAATTACAGAGCAGTGCTCGGGCACGCGCAACCCGGACTTTGCCAAGGCCCGAATCGCGCCAAATCCGCTCATGTCGTCGAACGCCAACACTGCGGTAAAAAGGCGCCTGGCTTGAATCAGATCCTCTGTGAGCTTGAAGCCGGCCTCAAAGCTGGAAATAGGGTCACGCGATTCTGGAAGGTCCATGATCAGACGGGGATCCAGGTTCAGTTCCAATTTTTTGGCGCAGGAGCGAATTCCCCGCCAGCGTGGCGCGCTGTCGGTGAGAGCCTTGGGACCGCGAATGAAGGCGATCTTACGATGTCCGAGGGCGTGCAGATGTTCGAGAGCGAGATAGCCTCCGATCTCATTGTCGACGATGATGGAACTGATAGAGTCGGTCTTAAGCTCGCAGCCGATCATGGCGGTCGGGATACTGTTCTTCTCCAAATCGCCGAGCACGTTGATATCGAGGAAAAGCCAGTTGGCGAGAACGATGAGCCCTTCGATGCGGCGGTCGAGCAGCATCTCGAGATAGCGCTCGAAACGGACGCGCTCGTTGTGTACATCCGTGAGAATGGGAAGATACGATGCCTGATAAAGCGCATTCTCAATGCCGCGCAGCACCAGCGTGCAATACGGATCGGTCATGTCGAAGACCATGACTCCGACGGTGTGGCTGCGTTTGCTGCGCAACGAACGGGCAAACTGATTGGGCCGGTAACCGAGCTTCTGCGCCGCGCGCTCAATGCGTTTCTTGGTTTTCGCAGGTATGTAGCGCGATAAGGGGGCGTTGTTGAGAACGATGGAGACGGTTGTGGAAGAAAACCCGCTTTCTTTCGCCACGTCTCGAATAGTGACCATCGAAATCCTCGATAGAGATGTCCGCAGCTGGAGTGTGTTTTGAGTTGCCTCGCTTCGCTTGAATTCCGAGCGAATGCTGGCGGACACTACAGCAGGAGAGCGCCACGAGTGTCAAGCATGCGATTGAGTTTTGCATTTCTAATTTTTGTTTTGCTGGTGAGCACGGCCGCAGCGAGGATGCCGCAAAGCGAGGCGGCAACACGCGCACAAGCGGCCCCAAAAGCCCCATCCGGGGCTTCGTCTGGCGCGGTGACTGCCGATCCGGCTGCCTTATTTCAAAAAGGAAAGGAGGCATTGAACCAGGGACATCTCGACGAAGCGGAACGCGACTTCTGCAGAGTGCTGGCGATCAATCCGCGAGAAGGTGGAGCGTATGCGAATCTCGGGGTGGTCTATATGCGACGCAAGGAGTGGTCAAAAGCTCTAACGGACTTGCATCGAGCTGAACACCTGCTGCCACACGTTGTCGGAATTCGGCTGAACATTGGACTCGCTTACTTCCGGCAGAATGAATTCTTGAAAGCCATTCCTGCGTTTGAATCCGTGGTACAGGAACAGCCCGAAGCTTTGCAACCGCGCTACCTGCTGGGTCTATGTTATTTTTTCGCCGAGCGCTGGAAAGAGGCTACGTCGACACTTGAACCATTATGGCCGCAGGAATCAGAACAGCCGAATTATCTCTACGTGCTTACCATTGCCGCCCACCGCGCGGGCGAAAAAGAACTCGACGACAAAGCGCTGGCGCAACTCGTAACGGTCGGAGCCGACTCACCCGAGTTTCATCTCTTCCTTGGGAAGGCGCACCTCAACCTGGAACAGTACGACATGGCATTGAGTGATTTTCAGGCCGCGGCGCAGGCCGAGCCCACGTTGCCTTTCGTACACTTCAATCTCGGCTTGACGTATTTGAAGAAGCAAGACTATGAAAATGCGCGCGACGAATTTCTGAAAGACGCCAGCAACGAACCCGATCTCGCTCTCAATTATGACGAACTCGGAGACGTTTATTCGCTCATGCAACAGGACGCAAACGCGGAGAAAAGCTACCGGGAGGCGTTACGACTCGATCCACGGCTGGTGAATTCTGATGTAGGACTGGCCAAGATTTATCAGCGCGAAGAAAAGTTTCAGAAATCGTTGAATGCGATTGATTCGGCGGCCAAACTCGATCCTGTGCGCACCGACATCCACTATTTGCGCGGACAGGCTCTGCTGCATCTGGGGCGAAAAGAAGAAGGGAAAAAGGAACTTGAAACGGCGGTGCGGTTAGACAACGAACGCCGGGCTCAGCGGGAAAAGCAGGTGGAGATGGGTACGATTCCCTCGCCGGAGCTTTTACTCGACAAACAGCAGAAAGAACAGTGATACACTTGCTGATCTAGTTTGCGGCTCTTGCTTGGGGAATGAGCCGCTTTCCTGCGCGATTCCAGGCCCACGGTTGCCGTTCCGGCGGAGAGACACTCATGAAACTCACCCTGAAAGTAGTGGCTATCGTTTTCGGCATTTTGATTGTAATTGCGGTCTCGCTTCCCTTTCTGATCGACACGAATACCTTCCGGCCAAAAATCGAGTCGGAACTGACCGGTGCTCTCGGGCGGCAGGTAAAGGTTGGCAACCTCTCTCTTGCGCTTTTGTCTGGTGGCGTTACGGCCGATAATATTTCCATCGCCGACGATACGGCCTTCAGCAAAAGTCCATTTGTGCAAGCCAAGTCGCTGAAGGTTGGCGTGGAACTCGTTCCGCTGATTTTTTCGAAGGAATTGCATGTTACCGAACTAACTTTGACCGAGCCTGAAATCAGCCTGGTGAAGTCGGAGAATGGCGAGAAATGGAATTTTTCCAGCCTCGGAAATAAGAGTGAAGCCGCGCCCGCGAATCAAGCGAAAGCAGCAGCCAGCCCAAGCGGCAATCCAGAGCTTTCCGTAAGCAAGCTCAGCGTTACCGATGGACGTTTGACTCTGGGGCGGGTGGGGTCATCAGAAAAGCCGTATGTTTACGATAAGGTTGATATTGAAGTAATTAACTTCTCTTTTGCTTCATCATTTCCCTTTAAGATGAGTGCGGATTTACCGGCGGGAGGAAGCTTGAAGATGGACGGGACGGCCGGGCCAATCGACGCGAATGACGCCGCTCAGACTTCCGTACAAGCCAAAGTAAATGTGCGGCAGATGAATTTGGCCGCCTCAGGATTCATCGATCCAGCCTCTGGCATTTCCGGCATCGCCGATTTCGACGGAACCGTAGCCTCCGACGGACACGATGCAACGACCAGCGGTACGCTGAAAGCATCGAAGTTGCAGGCCGTACAGAAGGGATCGCCAGCGAGCAAACTGGTGGAGTTGCAATATGCGGTGACTCACGATCTGCTCAAACAGTTGGGCATCATCACTCAGGGCGACCTATCCATGGGTAAAGCTGTGGCGCATCTGACGGGCAGCTACGAAACCCACGGCACGACGACCTCCGTGAACATCAAACTGAACGGCCAGGGCATGCCGGTGGATGATCTCGAGGCGATGCTTCCAGCGCTAGGCGTAGTGTTACCTCCGGGGTCAACACTCAAGGGCGGTACGCTCAATACGAATCTCGCAATCGTTGGTCCTGTTGACAAGCTGGTTACTACGGGAACGATCCGCCTCGAGAATTCAGAGCTCGCCGGATTTAATCTTGGGTCGAAACTTTCGGCCGTCTCCGCGCTATCGGGCAAGAGCACGGGCGGCAATGACACTACGATACAGAATTTTAGTTCGGATGTTCACGTCGCTCCTGACGGAACGCGCGCCGACAATATTAATCTCACAGTCCCTGCCTTCGGAGTGCTCACGGGCGCAGGAACAGTCAATCCGAATAACGCTCTGGATTTCAAGATGAGTGCGAATCTCAGCGGGAGCGCCGTCACGGGATTGACGCAGATGGCCGGACTTGGGTCCAAAGGCGGCAGCATTCCCTTCTTTATTCAGGGCACCACGTCGGATCCAAAGTTTGTTCCCGATGTAAAAGGGATGGCCGGCGGAATGTTGCAGCAAGCGCTGGGTGGAAAGGGCAATGCGCAGGGGCAGAATCCGCTGAGTGGAATCAGCGGACTGTTCAAGAAAAAACCGCATTGAACCGGGATCCAGAGTTGAATTAAACGCGAGTCTGCCTTGCTTATTCTTGTTATTGGTCTCGGTTAAATGAAGCTGGGACGGTATCCAGATTGCTATCCAGGTTTCGTTGACAACACCTGGCTGTCCGACCATACTCGCGTTTAAGCTGCTGATTCCGCAATCTACGTGATGAACTTGCACGGTCCGGCGATCCGCTGTTTTTTTGTTCGAGTCTTAATTCATCTATTCGGGTTTTAGAGATTCAAAACAGGAGGGGTATCCGTGTCCAATCGTTTTCTCAGAGATCAGTTCCCTGCTCGCCGCCGAGCCGCAGTTGGCAATCTAAGCATTGCGGCTGTCATGTCCGTGGCCGTGCTGATGCTGATCAGCGCCGCAGCTTTGGTGCGAGTCGCTCCTGCCGCACCGTTGTTGAGTGATAAGGCCGCATCGAGGCAATCAAGTTCTCCCGGTCGCCCGCAGGCAGCCATACAGCCTTCCGCATCAATCAATCACCCGGATTATGCCCGACTCAATGCCAACTATGCGGCACTTCCGCTGGCCTTCGAGCCAAATGTTGGACAGAGCGATGCCCAGGTAAAATACATGGCGAGAGGCCGCGGATATTCGCTGTTCCTCGCATCAAATGCAGCGTATTTCGCCATTCCGGTTGCCTCTCAAACATCGCAGGCAATCCACTCATTGGAACAAACGAAGGCCATCGGTCTGTCCGGCAGCAAAGGCGAATTGCGCGGGCATGTCGTCTCAGACCGTGAGGACCATAGCGCGATCGCATCAGTTGAAATGGATCTGCTCGGATCAAACGCCACGCCGCAAATCGTTGCGGAGAACCAATTGCCCGGCGTGACGAACTATATCCTTGGCCGCGACCCCAGCCAGTGGCACAGCGAAGTTGCTCACTACGGGCAGGTCCGTTACCACGATGTCTATCCTGGAATAGATCTGGCGTATCACGGCGCATTGCATAGCGAAGACAAATTTGAATTCGATTTCCTGCTGAACCCGGGAGCCAAGCCGGAAGATGTCAGCCTTCAATTTCAAGGCTTGCAGGGCCTGCACACGACAGCAGATGGAGATCTGATTCTCGCTTCAGCAGCCGGTGACCTGCACTTGCACCGGCCTTTCGCCTACCAGGAAGCGAACGGCACACGGCAGGCCGTTGACGCCCGCTTCGTGATTCACGCCAACAATCGCGTCTCTTTTTCTCTCGGAAACTATGATCACAGTCGCCAGATAGTGATTGATCCGACGGTCACCTACTCCACGTATCTCGGCGGTTCGGCGGAAGATGACGCTACTGCGATTGCGGTGGATGCTTCCGGCAATGCTTACGTTACGGGCAAGACCGATTCGACAAATTTTAGCGGGGCAGCCGGCGCTACCTTCGGCGGGTTCGATATGTTTGTGACTGAACTGAACCCTTCGGGCACGCTTATTTTTACCGCGCTGATTGGCGGGAGCAGCAACGATATTGGTAATGCTATCGCGGTGGACGCTACGGGAATCTACGTGGCCGGGACAACTGGTTCGAGCAATTTTCCGATACAAGGAGCTACGGTGCAGCGAAACTTCATTATGGGACCGCTCGTGCATGGCTTCGTACTCAAGCTCGCACCCGGCGGTTCGGCTCTGGACTGGAGCACGTTCGTTGAAGGCAGCGGCGGGGAGAGCGCTCTTGGACTGGCGATTGTGCGCGATGCCGTCAATACGGCTGACGACGATGTGTACGTGGTTGGCAGCACATTGTCGGCGGACTTGGGGTCGAATACCGCCGGTGTCAATGGCACTGTGAATCCTCTTTCTCACGGAGGCTCGCTGAATAACGGTGGGGCAACCGGCTCCGATGATGGGTTCATCGCAAAAATAGCTGCTGGCGGAATGCCGCCGTATCTTTTTTTGAGCTATTTAGGAGGGAGCAGCGACGACACAGCGTTTGCCGTCGCGGCCGATCCTTTGGGAAATATCTATGTCGCGGGTCAAACATCCTCCGCAGATTTTTTCACCACGCCATCGAACGTCGTGCAACCGAAATGCGGAAGTGACGGAACCTGCAATGCCAGCGGCGGGAACGTGGTCGACGATGCATTCGTTACCGCAATTACTCCCGGCAACAGTCCAACCTACATTTACTCCACGTTCCTCGGCGGCGAAGCCAAAGATGATGCCTTCGGGATTGCCGTGGATTCGGCTGGCAACGCTTACGTTACTGGGCAAACATTTTCGACTCAGTTCCCACTGAAAAATCCCTTGACTGGGCTTGCCACAATGTCGGGATCTCAGGACGTCTTCGTGACAAGTTTGAATCCCACAGGAACGGCCCTCAATTACTCTACCTATCTGAGTCCTCCCCCAATTCCTACAAATAGCAGTTTACAGGCCGGACTCGGCATTGCGGTGGATGGCGTTGGGAATACATACGTTACCGGCTATACGACCTCCAACGCCTTTCCCGTGACTTCGTCGAGCTCGACATTCGGAGGAGGAGGCATTTTCGGTACTGACGCGTTCGTCAGCGAATTGAACCTTAGCGGCACGTCGCTGAGCCTGCCGTTCTCGACTTACCTCGGTGGGTCGGGCGATGAGGATTTTGTTTCCGGCGCTCTTGCGGTCGACGCATCGGGCAATATCTATGTCACGGGCGAGACGAATTCGTCGAACTTTCCTCTCTCAAATGCGGCAGACGGCACCTATAACGCTGGAACCACGGCAAACTGCACGCCCACTGGCGGCAGCGCTGTTCCCTGCCCCGATGCGTTCGTGACAGTCTACAGGCCAGCAGGAGATTTCAGCATCGCAGGTTCGGCGCTGGCTGCCGTGAGTGATGGAGGTTCATCTACGTCGACGATCACAGTCACTCCGTTCAACGGTTACAGCAATACCGTCAGCCTGACGTGCAGCGTAAGCGGCGGCGGGACGCCAGCGCCGACTTGTTCGTTCAGCCCAGCTTCGGTGGCTGTGAGCGGCAACACTTCGGGCACGTCTACGCTGACCGTGAAAGCCCTGGCTGCGACCACCGAGCTTTTGCTTCCCGGATCTAGGCGTGGCAGAACGCTTTTCTACGCATCGCTGCTGCCCGTGTTTGGAGTTGCTCTGTTCGGGCTGGGGTCGCGAGCTGCGCACGGGAGGAAAGGCCGAATGCTAGGACTGTTTTGCCTGTTAGTGCTCCTGGGCGCACTGCTGGTTCTGCCTGCATGTGGAGGCAGCAGCAGTAGTGGGGGCGGTGGCGGCGGAGGTGGTGGCGGAACTCCGGGCACCCCCTCCGGAACCTATACGATTACTGTCACGGGAACGGACGGCACCATTACGCACTCCATCGCACCGCCTTTGACTTTGACGGTCAATTAGAGGCGGGAACGCATATTCCGGTGGCCGTCTCCAGGATTCCGGAGACGGCCGCAGCAGTTTTTGCTGAAATTCCCAGCGGGCAAAATTTCGCCAATCGGCGCCACTCGCAGTAGAATTCCTTTTGGTGTTAGTGCTGTCTGCAGCCGGGCAGCCTTTGCTAAGCTGCATGAATCGAAGCTATTTGAACCGAACTCTGCTCATGTTGAAATTTCTGCATTTAATACGCATCAAGCTCTGCATTTTTCTTGGTCTGCTCGCGCTGGCCGGTTCACCTCGTGCTTTCGGTCAAACCGCCGACTTCTACTTGCAGGCGTCTAATCCCAATCCTTCCTCGGTCGATCCCGGCATCAACTCCTCCGCGACCATTACTCTGGGGACGACGGTGGGATTCAACAGCCCGGTCACGCTTTCCTGCGTCACAACCGCGTCAGGTGCGCCCGTACAACCGGATCCGTGCAAAATTAGCCCTACCTCTGCAACGCCTCCTGCATTGCCGTCGCTCACTTTCAATAGCGCCGGTTTGGCGCCGACCCAATACACAATCACTGTGACGGGAACTTCTGGAGGGCAAACAGCGTCGGTCACGGTGAACCCGATCACTGTGCTCGCGGTTTCACCGGAATACTCACTCGCCGTGCTGGATGCGGTCAGCCCGAGCAGCGTGCCGGCGGGAAGCGGCGCCACTGCGGTTTTGAATATCACTTCGACCGACGGCTATTCGGGGAACGTGACTCCGGGTTGCAGCGCAATTACGCCACTAGTTGAACCATCGCCGGTGTGCTCCTTCAATCCGTCGCCGGTAATGGTAACCGACGGAACAACAGCAACTACCACGCTCACGATCAGCACTACTGGCACCACGACCAATGGCACCGGAACCGCTGCCCGCCACGCGCATTCGCGGATTTTGTATGCGCTTTTGTTTCCGTTGCCCTTCGTTGTGATCGCAGGATTTGGCGGTGCGGGTAAGCGAAACAGGAAGTTGTTGAGCTCTATCTTTTTTCTCTTCATGACAGCCGGATTGATTACTCTGCCCGCTTGTAATTCCTCGAACACCGTCAACAACGGCGATAAAACGCCCAACAACACCTACACTTTCACAATCACCGCCTACGACCAGAACGGTGTTACTGCCGAGACCAATACGACCGCCTTGACCGTGAGCCTGACGGTAAACTAGATGCGGTGAAACAAAAACGCCGTTTCCAGCATAGCCGTCCTCCGATGTTGTGCCTGGCATTTAAGCTGAGTTTCTTTTTCCTTCTGTGCTCTCTTTTCTTGCCAGCCTCTGGGGCAGCGCTAACTGCGAAGACTCCTGCCACCCCGGTCGTTCGCTGGGATGAGGGATCCCCCGGCTGCACTTTTTCTCGCAGTGCTGATGGCCGCTATCAGTATGGTATGTGGTCAGACAATGTCGGAGTAATTTTAGCCGTTGACTCACAGGAGTTGGAAAAGGTTCGGCGGCGCCACGAACTCTTCTTCAGCGTGGCCCTGACAGTGCGATATCGGGGCGCGTCAGCCCTCGACGTGAATCCGGGAACTATCACGCTTGAATTTGTAAAGCACTTCAAAGTCGTGCAGACCTCGCTTGATCCCGACGGCTTCTCTCAAAAAGTGCAAAACGATGCCGACGAATTCGATCACCAGATAGCGCGCGAGGTGCAAAAGCATCCCGAGGAAAAGGAAACGAAACAAGCGACGATGCGAAGCTTTCAGAAAGATGCGGCCGAGTTGCTGGAGTTCCTCAGCAAGAATACGTTGAAGACCGCGCACCTCGATTCCGGCAATCGCGAAGCTGTTGGGTGGGTGTTGTTCAGCACAGAAAGTAAATGGATTAGCGGCTGGAAGAAACAGGAAGAATTCGTCCTGCGAGTGCCGCTGGACGGCAAGGTATTCGAATTTCCGTTTAAGTTGCCGCCGAAACAAGGCGAGTTGCTGCTGCGCCAGCGGGAGTAAGAAGAATACCGCACGTCATCCGGCGACAGGCAAATTGACGGGCGCACCGTCTCCTAGGACGAAGTTGAGGCCCCTACGGCAACGAACCGGCTACTGTAGATGATTCACGTGAGATGGTGCAGCGTCGGCCGCACTCGCGTCGGAGCGGGGAGTCATGGAAACGATGATGTATTCGCGCTCCTTGCTGTTGGCCTCTTCCATGCGCAGCATGAGTTTGTCTTTCTCCATGCGGAACTCCGCCCGATTGCCCACGGGCAATAAGACCGAGTGCTTCTCGTCACGAGGACGAATCCGGAAGGTGACGTTTTCTGCCTGCAGAATGTATTCCCGACAAAGAGGCTCGTGGATTTTCTTCTGTGCGGAGTCACTGACGCCACAATAGACGGCATCCATCTGGAGCAGAGTGCCTGTCAGGTATGGGGCTGGCTCTTTGGCGTATGCCGCAGAGGCAAAGGCAAAAATACAGAACAGCATTCTCAGGCGCATGAACATCTCCCGGCATAAGTGGGGGAAAGGCTCGTGTAGCGCGCTTTCCGCTCCAAGGCTTGTTGTCTGATTTATTTTCCGCTGTGAGGAAGGAAGAAAGTAGGTATCGCGGGTCACTGACCGGGAGTAACTTTAGGGTGGCAGAGGTTGGCCGTGTTCTAGCGAAGCACCAGTTGCTCCAGGGTTTCAAAGAATGCGGGATAGGAAATCGCTGCCGCCTGTGCTCCGTGAATAACGGTCTCGCCGCGGGCGCGCAAGGCTGCCACTGCGAACGCCATGGCAATCCGGTGATCGTCAAAAGAGTCCAGCTCGGCGCCATGCAGAGTCTGGCTGCCCGGAATCTTCAACCCGTCTTCGCGCTCTTTCACTTGAGCGCCCATCAATTTGAGATTGGCAACGATGGCGGCGATGCGATCCGATTCCTTCACGCGCAACTCCTTCGCGTCGCGCACTTCAATTCCCTGCTCGGTATACGGCGCGATCGCAGCCAGTACCGGAATCTCATCGATCAGAGCGGCTGTGTCGACGCCTGTAATCGTCGCGCCAATAAGCTTCGCGCCTTGGGCTTGAATCGTTCCCACGGTTTCGCCGTGAGTCTCTTCCATCTGTAGGACCGAAACATGGAGGCCCATTTGCATGAGTATCTCCAGGAGCCGCGCGCGCGTTGGGTTCATCAGCAGGTTCGAAAGCGTAAGTTGCGATCCGGGAAACAGCGCCGCGGCGCAGAGAAAGAACGCGGCACTGGAAAGATCGCCCGGAATGCGAGCGTCGATGGGCTGCAATTTTTGCCCGCCGCGAATCCGAACAGTATTGTGTTTGCGTTCCAGGTACGCGCCGAACGCACGCAGCGCCACTTCGCCATGATCGCGGGTGCGCAATGGCTCTTCGATAATGGTCTCGCCATCCGCCAATAGCCCGGCAAATAGCAGGCAGGTCTTTACTTGTGCGCTGGCGACCGGCATCTTGTAGTCAATCGCCTTTAGCGATGCACCATCGATTCGCAGTGGAGGCCGCCCGTTCGTAGACGTGATTCGCGCTCCCATTGCCGTGAGTGGAGTAATAACCCGTTCCATGGGACGCCGCGAGAGAGATTCGTCGCCGGTCATTTCGCAGCGGAATTTTTGCGCGGCGACGATACCGCTCAACATGCGCATCGTCGAGCCGGAGTTGCCGCAATCGAGAGGGCCTTTCGGAGCGGATAGAGACGGCCCGTGGCCCTGAACCTCGACAACCCCATCCAACTGGTTACGTTCCCAAAGCACTCCAAGCGTGCGCATGCACGCCAACGTGCTCGCGCAATCGGCTCCAGTCGAGTAGTTTTCCAGCCGCGACTTGCCCTCGGCGATGCCTGCCAGCATCGCATAGCGATGGGAAATCGATTTGTCCCCCGGAAGATTGACGCTTCCGCGCACATCTCGGGCTGGGAGAACGACCACATTTGAATCACTTTTCATTCTGCTAATCAATATAAAGGAATGGCAGGGATGGAACGCGGAAGGCGACGCGACTCAGGCTCGCGCCTTGGCTTCGACCGTTGCCTCTTTCAAAATCTCGGGTGGGACTTCCTTCATTCTCAAGCCAAACTCGAACATCGGGGTCTCGGTCCCTCGTCCCCAGCGACCGACTTCCCAGTGTGCACGCACATATTTCACATCGGGATGCCCAGCCAGGTCGAGCAGCAGCGGAGATTCTTCGCAGTAGAACTTTTGGGGAAAGGCGACGAGCGATTTCGCGCCCCATGTTGTGCCGTCGGCTGAACCGAAAATGGCGACGTCCAGCGACTCCTGCTCAATAATCCTGGTGATATCGAGGGTCAGCAAGAAAACGCGGCTGGAGGCGCCGCTCACGTCGATGGTCGCACCATCCCCCTTGGCCGCAACCACGGTTTTTTCGGCGATAAGAAACGTATCAATCATGGCGCGAGGATTGTAACAAAACAACGGGCCGGTAAGGCAGTTGCCGGCCAGCTCCTATTCCAGAGGATGCGGTCCGGTGAAGTCGGAACAGCACGGCTTCTGCGTTGGCCTGAATTCCATCAGTTCGATTCGCGTGAAGTCCGAATCGAATAAGTTGAGCTGCCACTTGCCGTCTTTACCCATCTGCGCATGCTCTTCACCATGGGGCTTCCATCCGTGAGACTCGAGAATGGCCTGCGCCTGTTTCATATCCCTGACGCCCAATGATACGTGGTTCATCACTCCGGTTGTGTGTAGATCGGGATGCGCCTTCTGGTTGAGCATGTATTCAAGCCAGTCGGTGCCGTCGGGGACCTGCATCGCCATCCAATCCGTTTTGTCGTCGTGCATGCCGCCGTGCCAGTACAAACGGAATCCAAGAATGTCACGGTAAAAACTGTCTTCTAGATCGCGATCATGCACAATAAAGCCGGCATGGATCAATCGGTGCGAAACAGCGGAGGCAACCGCCAGGTCATTGGTGGTACCGGCGCGCTCGACGAACTCGATTCGATTCCCTTCAGGATCGGTAACGAAAAAACTCCGGCTGTGATCCACGAAATCCTGCACGCCCGAAGGTTTAATTTTCTTACTGGCAAAATAACGCCGAAGCGCGGTGAGGTCGTCAGTGGCAAATGCCACGTGGTCCATGCGATCGGTCGCGCTGGGATCGGGCGCAGCACTGTAGCCAACCCACTGCGTCCCAACCAGGTAGCGCTCTCCACCGCCCGGTTCGATGGCACCCGCCTGCGCCAGGCCCATCACACCGTTGTAGAGCTTTTTTGTCGCATCTGGATCGGTGGTGTAAAAGGAAACGTGGTCGATGCCCAGAATGCGCGGCCTGGGGGCGGATTGGGCCTGCGAAAAAACAGAAACTGAAAGAAAAGAAAAGACGAATGCTGCTGCGAGCTTTTTCATTAGGCTCGATTGTAGCGCGGACACGGAGAATTGTACCAATGGCGGCTGCGGACTCCCTTACGTTCTGTTTCCGCTGGGTCAGAGCCTGTCCAGGAACTGCCGCAGTACTTTCACGGCTTCCGCCGGTTGCTCCCATACCGCATAGTGACCGGCCTTGGGGATGACGCGCAATTCGCTTCCAGCAATATGCTGGTGCATCAATTGTGCCTCGCTCATTCCAGTGAACAGGTCCTCATCGCCAGTGACAATCAGCGCAGGCACGCGGATGGTCTTCAATGTCGCAACTGAATCCGAACGTTCGGCCATTCCCCGTTGCACTTGAGCAATACCCTGCGGCGACATTTTTCGCATCATCCGCAACGCACCATTGACCAGATCCGGACGAGCCTCCAGCGTCGATTTCCCCAGCAGTTTGGGCATCATGCTTTCCAGAAACGGCTCTGTGCCTCGTTGCAATACGTCCTGCGCGGCTTGCAAACGCGCAGCCCGACCTTCCGCCGAATCCTGTGGCGCCTTGGTATTGAATAAGCCCAATGCGGAAATACGGCTGGGTTGTCTACGCCAGAATTCAAACAGCGCGTAACCGCCGATGGAAACTCCGATCATCGGCGCGCGCCCGACTTCCGCGTCGTCCATGATCTTGGCGATGTCAGCGGCGTGCTTTTCCATCGTCGCCGCGCCTTCGCCAACGCTAGAATCGCCATGCCCACGCAGATCAGGCGCGATCACGCAATAGCGCGTCGCCAACGCCTTCGCAACGGGCAACCAGAACTCATGATTCGCGGGAAAAGGATGCAGCAAAATAACCGGCGGCCCATCGCCTAGGACCCAATACGCGATCTCCGTGTCCTCGCTTTTGACGCGCCTAGAATCCATATCCTGGTTTGGCTAGCAGCTAGGATCTAGCGGCTGGAAGCTTCTCTCATTCCCACTCAATCGTCCCCGGTGGCTTGGAAGTAATGTCATACACCACGCGGTTGACGCCTTTCACTTCATTTACGATTCGCGTGGAAATCTTTTTCAATACTTCGTGAGACAGCGGCACCCAGTCGGCGGTCATGCCATCTTCCGAACTGACGGCCCGGATCGCGCACGTATAGGCGTAAGTTCGCATATCGCCCATCACGCCAACCGACATCACTGGCAACAGGACCGCAAACGACTGCCAGATCTTGGTATAGAGGCCGGCATTCTTGATTTCTGCGACGACGATATCGTCGCAATCGCGCAGCAAAGTCAGCCGCTCGGGCGTAACTTCACCCAGCACACGCACGGCAAGTCCGGGCCCGGGGAAAGGTTGACGCTGCAAAATTTCGTCGGGCATGCCAAGGTCACGGCCGATCTTGCGGACTTCGTCTTTGAATAAATCCTTTAACGGTTCGATCAGCTTGAGCTTCATCTTAGCCGGCAGTCCACCAACATTGTGATGCGACTTGATGACCTGCGAAGGCCCGCGCACAGAACGCGATTCGATTACGTCCGGATAAAGCGTGCCCTGCACCAGCCACTTAACTTTGCCTTCTTTCTTTTCGATGCGCCGGGCTTCCTGTTCGAATACTTTGATGAATTCGTTGCCAATGATCTTCCGCTTCTTTTCGGGATCGCTCACGCCTTTCAGCTTCTTAAGAAATTGAGCCGTTGCGTCTACTGCGTCGAGATGCAAACCCAGCTTGTCGCGCAGCGTCTTCTGCACTTTTTCAAATTCGTTCTTGCGCAGCACGCCATTGTTCACAAAGACACAAGTGAGCCGCGACTTGCCGTTTTTATCCCGCATCGCGCGATCGACCAGAACCGCGGCCACCGAAGAATCCACCCCGCCCGAAAGCGCGCAAATCGCGCGTCCCGAGCCCACTTCCTTCTTGACCTGTTCGACGGTGGAATCGATAAAGTGCTGAGGAGTCCAGGTGGGCTTGGCGCCACAAATATTAAAGACGAAGTTTTTCAGAATTTCAGTGCCATGCCACGTGTGATGCACTTCCGGATGGAACTGCACCGCAAACCATTTCTTGGCGACGTTCTGAATTCCCGCGACTGCGTGCGCCGTTTTTGCCGTCAACTCAAACCCGGGAGGCAGTTCCAACGCCTCGTCGCCATGCGACATCCACACCGCCATTTTGCGCGAAAGTCCCTGAAACAACGCGGATTCGGCAACGATTTCGATCTCCGCATGTCCGTACTCGCGTTTGTCCGCGGGCCGCACCTTGCCACCCAGCGTGTGTACCATGAACTGCAACCCGTAGCAGATGCCGAGCACGGGCACGCCGAGATCAAAAATGCGCTTGTCGGCAGGCGGCGCGTCTTTGTCGTAAACCGACCACGGCGCTCCTGAAAGCACAATCCCGGCGGGCGCGTGACTTTTGACTTCACTGAGCGCAGCCGTGCACGGGAGGACGACTGAAAAAACATTCTGTTCGCGGATGCGGCGCGCGATGAGCTGCGTATACTGCGCGCCAAAGTCGAGGATGACAATGGAATGGGGCTGCACGGATGAGTGTCTCAGATTCGATACGGAGTGTAAAGCCAAACGCGAAGACCTAGTCAGCTAGGGTTCCGCTGGGAGATCGGGAACGTCGCTCAGTATCGGCTCTCCGAAATCAATCGTGCTCTGGACCGCAGAAACCTCGCGGCCACCCGGAGGCATCGGTACGGGCGAGGCCGCAACTGGCAATACTTGCGGCAATTCCAGAATCGAAACGTATCCGGCCAAACGCGCCATGTAGAGCCAATCCGCCACGGAAAAGTACACCAGCAGGATCAGAACCATCCCCGCTACCACCAGCCGCCATGTACCAAGTGCGGCTAAGCCCAGCGATATTGAGACTACGATCATAGCGCCCGCGAAAGCTCCCAAATGCGCCAAGCCAGTCCAGGCGCCGACTGCGAACACCTCCCCGGCGCGCTCGCGGCAAAGTGCGACGGCAGCAAACATTGCGCTGAGCGGGTCGTCTCCTTCACGAACGGCAAGCACGCTCGCCAGCGACAGAAACCAATTCAGTGCCCACCAGGTCAATCCGACCAGCGCTGCCATCGGCAAAAAAAGAAAGAATGCCAGCGATGGTTGTGGGTTCGCTTCAGGCGAGGCAAAACTGGCCAGGATGGCCGCGCCTACCAAACCGCACATCGCAGCCAGCGCGAGCGCCGCACGCAGGAAGTTCAGACGGATCAATGCGCGAAGCGGGCGCTTCCAAGAGACGTCGGTAAAGATATCGCTTGCAGCGTTGGCACGATCGGCAAAATATCCCACCAACTCGCGCACTGTAAATGCCCTGCCGATGGAGGCTGCCACAATCCAAATCGCCGCCAGCCCCAATGCCGTTAACAACCCTGTCAGGACGACTCGATTCAGACTGCCGCGAAGAATATGCGCAAGGACTCGGCCAATGAGCACTGGCTGCTTTATCCGCAGAAAAAGAATCTCGCCGTTTGTGACCGGAAGCGTGTCGAGATATTCGAGCAGGGCGAAGCCCGACAGCATGGCGGTAGTGGCACCCACAATCCAACGCCATGTGATTTCGGCGAAGGCCAGCGATGGCCGCCGGAACGCCGCCCGAAAGCCTTCAGACGTGTAAGAAACCTGGGGCATCAGGGTCAGCATACCTCATCATCGGCGACCAGTCGGCAAAGTGCTATTTCACAACGACATTCACCAGTTTGTCAGGCACGTAGATCTTCTTGATGATTTGTTTCCCTGCGATCAACGCATGCACCTTGTCATCCGCAAGCGCATGTTCAAGAACGAACTCCTCGGTGGAACCGGCGGGCACAACAATCTTGCCGCGCAGTTTGCCATTGACCTGCACCGGAATTTCAATTTCTTCTTCCTTGGCCAGCTCAGCGTCAAACTTCGGCCATGAAACTTTGAGTAGGTTTCCCTTTTCGCCCAGCATCTCCCACAATTCGTGGGCGAGGTAGGGGGCGAACGGAGCCAGCAAGAGAACCAACGTGCGCTGCGCTTCTGCCAAAAGCCGTATTGGAACTGCGTTTTGCGCGATCGCCTCCTCCGCGCCGTAAAGAGTATTCACCAATTCCATGATGGCTGAGATGCAAGTGTTGAAATGCCAGCGACCTTGAAAATCATCCGTCACGCGCTTGATCGTCTGGTGCAGCTTGCGCTGTATCGCGCGCGCGGTCGGCGGCAAATCCGCGGGAAGCGGTTTGCTCCAATCGGCGGCAGTTGGACTCGCATGCCGAACCACAAAGCGGTACACGCGACCCACAAATCTGTGGATCCCCTCGATGCCCGAATCCTGCCAATCCATGTCGCGGTCCGGGGGCACGGCAAACAAACTGTAAAGACGTGCTGCGTCAGCGCCGTATCGCGCAACCATCTCGTCAGGCGACACCACATTGCCCAAACTCTTCGACATCTTGGCGCCATCTTTGATCACCATACCCTGCGTGAACAGGCGCTCGATGGGTTCGTCGTTAACAACGAGTCCCAAATCGCGCATGAACTTGGTCCAGAAGCGCGAGTAGATCAAATGCAGGATCGCGTGCTCGACGCCGCCGATGTACTGGTCAATCGGAAACCAGTATTGCGCGAGCTTCGCGTCGAACGGGGCGTGGTCATTGTGCGCATCTGGATAGCGATAGAAATACCAGGACGAGTCGACGAACGTGTCCATGGTATCGGTCTCCCGCCGCGCAGGTCCGCCGCACTTGGGGCACGTCGCATTCACGAACTCCGGAATATTTGCCAACGGAGAACCACCGGCAGAATTGATGGCTACATTCTCCGGCAAAATCACGGGCAAATCTTTTTCTGGCACCGCAACGAGCCCGTCTTTCTCGCAATAGAGCATGGGGATCGGGGTGCCCCAATAGCGCTGGCGCGAAATGCCCCAGTCTTTCAGGCGATAAGTGACAGTCGCTTTGCCAAACCCGTGCTCGTCGGCGTAAGCCGACATTTCCTTGATGGCTTCGTCGCATGTAAGCCCGCTGAAGCGTCCGGAATTGATCAGCGTTCCATTTTCAGCCGTGAATGGCAGTGGCGGTTCTGACATCGTCGCTTCAGGATCGTCCGCGACAGGCAAGATCACCAGCCGGATTTCAATCTTGTATTTCTTCGCGAACTCGTAATCCCGTTCATCGTGCGCCGGTACGCTCATGATTGCGCCCGTGCCGTAGTCCATGAGGATGTAGTTCGCCACCCAGATCGGAACTTTTTCGCCATTGAACGGATTGAGCGCGTAGCGTCCGGTGTTCACACCGTGCTTGTCGATCTCTCCAATATTTCCAACTTCTTTGGCCTTGCGCTGCTCGGCGATAAGCTCATCCACCTTGGTGCGCAGGCTGGCGTTGTCGGCAACCAAATCAGCAACCATGGGATGCTCCGGCGCGAGCTGTAAAGAGGTCGCGCCGAAGATCGTATCCACACGCGTGGTGAACACAGTGATGGTCGCGCCCGCGGGACCGAAGCCGCCTTCGGGCCTTGCATATTCCAATTTGAAATCGACCAGCGTGCCTTCGCTGCGGCCAATCCAATTGCGCTGCATGGTGCGCACTTTTTCCGGCCAGTTGCCCAGCTTGTCGAGATCGCGCAACAATTCATCGGCGTACTTCGTGATGCGCAGGAACCACTGCTCGAGTTCGCGCTGCTCCACGGGAGTGTCTTCATGGCGCCAGCAGCAGCCGTTCACCACCTGCTCGTTGGCCAGTACCGTGCAGCACTTCGGACACCAGTTGACTTTGCTCTTCTTGCGGTACGCCAGCCCTCTCTCGTAGAACTTGAGAAAGAACCACTGGTTCCAGCGGTAATATTCCGGAAAGCAGGTGGTGACCTCGCGCGACCAGTCGTAGGCGAAGCCCAGACGCTTCATCTGCGCCTTCATGTTGGCAATGTTGCGCTGCGTCCATTCGCGCGGCGGTGTCTTGTTTTGAATGGCAGCGTTTTCCGCCGGCAAACCAAACGAATCCCAGCCCATGGGATGCAGCACATTGTAGCCGTTCATCCACATGTAGCGGGCCAGGGTGTCTCCGATTGCGTAATTGCGTACATGCCCCATGTGCAGCACGCCCGAGGGATACGGGAGCATTTCCAGCACATAATATTTCTTCTTGCCCGCTCCAGATTGTTCAGGAATAGGATCGGCGGCGTAGAGAGAATCGTCTTGTTGCCAGCGATTAAACCACTTGTTCTCGACGCGTTGCGCGTCGTAGCGGTCGTCATCCGGCCGATCTTCGTGCGGCCGATCTTCACGGGACATGGTTGCAGCTTCAGGCTTGTCTTTCTGTGGCATAAGTAGAGATGCTTCGAGTCTCGGATAAACGTTGATTTTACAACACGGAGTCCGTGTGGCGTGGGTGTCTCAGCCTGCGAAAGTCCGGGAATGCGTCGGACGCCGCAGTCTGCTGCACTTGCTTCGCTCTCAAAAGCGTCCCCACTTTCGGCACTTGCACCATTTCCCGTCCGCAAGCCAATATCTGAGGTAACTGCTCGGCGCAAGCCGGCTATTGTAAAATTCCAACAACTCTCTATGAGCAAAATTCCTATCGGTATTCTGGGCGCCACCGGCGTCGTGGGGCAAAGATTTATTCAGATGCTGGAGCACCATCCATGGTTCGAGGTGGCGTGGTTGGCTGCTTCCGACCGTTCCGAAGGCAAGTTGTACGCCGAAGCGGCGAAATGGCGGCTGAAAACGCCGATTCCGGCAAACATCGCAGCGATGAAAGTTTCTCCCGCCACACCGGCCGGAGCGCCCAAGGTCATTTTCGCCGCGCTCGACGCTTCCATCGCCGCTGAGATGGAACCGCGCTTTGCCGACGCGGGCTGCGCTGTAGTGTCAAATTCCAGCGCGCTACGTATGCAGTCAGACGTTCCACTCGTCATTCCCGAGGTCAATAGCAGCCACATCAAGCTGATCGACATACAGGCATGGCGCAAAAAGTCCGGCGGCTACGTTGTCACCAATCCCAACTGTAGTGCCATCGGGCTGGTATTGGCGCTGGCTCCGTTGCAGCAGTTTGGCTTGGAAACAGTCATGGCTGTAACCATGCAAGCCATCAGCGGCGCGGGTTATCCGGGTGTCGCCTCGCTCGACATTCTGGGGAACGTGATTCCCTTCATCCGCAATGAAGAAGAAAAGATGGAGGAAGAAACGCGTAAATTGCTCGGGCAGCTAAACGGATCGAAGGTGATTCCGGGCGCTTTCGCCATGAGCGCACAGTGCAATCGCGTTGCCGTCGAAGACGGTCACACCGAATCCGTTTCGGTTCGGCTTAGGACCAAGCCGAAGCGCGAGGAAATCATCGCCGCATGGAACAGCTTTCGCAGCGAACCGCAGCAACTCAAGCTGCCGAGCGCTCCCGAGCTGCCCGTGGTCTATCTCGAAGCCAGCGATCGCCCCCAGCCGCGTTTTGATATCGACATGGGCGCAGGCATGACCACCGCCGTCGGGCGCCTTCGTCCCTGCGGCGTTCTCGACTGGAAATTCACGGTGCTTTCGCACAACACGATTCGCGGTGCTGCCGGCGCTGCCGTCCTGAACGCCGAACTCCTCAAAGTCAAAGGATACCTAGCATGAGGGCGTACCTCGCAAGGAAGCTACGCCCATGATCGTAATGAAGTTCGGTGGTACTTCGGTCGAAGACAACAAAGCCATCGATCGCGTCGCTGCCATCGTAGAAGGGCGTCTGGCGCAGCAACCTGTCGTCGTGGTTAGCGCCATGGCCAAGGTCACCGACACTCTGCTGACCATGGCCCGTGCCGCCGGCGAAGGCGAGCGCAAAGCCGCTCTCAAACTCTGCCGCTCGTTGCAGGAGCGCCACTACAACACTGCCAGCGAACTGCTGGGCACGGCACTCTTCACCGAATTCCATTCGGAACTAGGAGCCGACTTCGAAGCGCTCGACGAGCTATTGCGCGGTATATCAGCGGTTGGTGAGATCACCCCTCGCACCACCGATTATGTCACCGCCTTCGGGGAAATGCTTTCCAGCCGTATCGTGGCTGCCGCCTTCGCCGCTCGTGGACTAAAAGGCGTGCACGTCGATTCCCGCGATGTCCTGGTCACTGACAACAACTACATGCAGGCCGTGCCGCAATATGAAGAGACGAACGCGCGTCTTCTGGCAAAAGTAAAACCGCTGCTCGATGCCGGCAAGGTCCCCGTGATGGGAGGCTTCATCGGCGCGAATCGTGCCGGAATCACTACCACGATCGGACGTGGAGGTTCCGATTTTTCAGCTGCCATTTTCGGCGCAGGACTGAATGCCGAACGCATCGAAATCTGGACCGACGTTGACGGCATCCTCACCACCGACCCCCGCATCTGCCCCGATGCGCATCGGATCAAGGTCATCAGCTTCGATGAAGCTGCGGAACTCGCCTATTTCGGAGCCAAGGTGCTCCATCCGGCGACCGTACTTCCCGCGATTCAAAAAAACATTCCGGTCTACGTGCTCAACTCGCGCAATCCGTCCTGTGAAGGCACCCGCATCACCACGCGCGCCCCGCAGGGTAGAAATACTTTCAAGGCGATTGCCGTGAAGAAGCGCATTACTATCGTCAACGTGGCCGCGCCGCGCATGTTACTAGCCCACGGATTTCTGCGATCGATCTTCGAGGCATTTGACCGTCACAAAGTTGCGGTCGATGTCGTATCCACTTCCGAGGTGAGCGTTTCACTCACTATCGATTCCAATCAAGCCATCCCTGCGCTTGCCGCGGACTTAGCCAAGCTAGCCGACGTAAAATATGAAGGCCGCAAGGCCATTGTCTGCCTGGTGGGAGAAAACCTGCGCGAGAAGCCGGGCATTGCCGCGCTGGTGTTCGGCGAACTGGCGGATAAGAAAATCCGCATGATTTCCCAGGGCGCTTCCGAGATTAATTTGACGTTCGTGATCGAAGAAGACGAGGTCCCGGAAGTCATCCAGCGCCTGCACAAAACCTTCTTCACAGAACTCGACGCAGAAGTTTTCGCGTAGAATTGCCGCAGAACCTTACAACACCGAGCCCGCCGAGAAATATATTCTTTGGTTTTCTTGGCGTTCTCGGCGATGAATCGCTTTCCGTATGAACCTTCTCGTCCTTGGCCGTGGCAAGACCGGATCCCTCACCGCGGAAGTCGCGCGTGAGCGCAAGCATCACGTCCAAATTGCGGGAGTCGAGGAAAACAAGTCGTGCCAGGCATTGGCTCTCGAAAAGCTCAAGAACATTGACCTGGTGATCGACTTCACTACCCCGCACTGCGTGATTGCCAACATCGAAGCTTGCATCGAGGCGGGCAAGAATATGGTTGTCGGCACAACCGGCTGGCACGGTGAGCTCGACCGAGTTCGCAGACGCGTAGAAGAAAAAGGTACGGGATTCGTCTACGGCGCAAATTTCTCAATCGGCGTAAATCTGTTCTTCGAAATCGCTCGAGCTTCGGCCGCTGCACTGCATCACGATTATGCCGGACAAATCTTCGAGCGGCATCACAAACAAAAGAAAGACGCTCCCTCTGCTACCGCCATCACAATCCAAAAAATGGTTCGCGAAGCCAGTGCGAGTGAGAAAGACGTAGAAATTGTTTCGTTTCGCGAAGGCGATGTGGTTGGGATGCACGAAATCGTTCTCGAATCTTCGGCCGACCGGATCTATCTCTGTCACGACGCCAAATCTCGCCGCGGTTTCGCCGAAGGCGCAGTCCGCGCCGCCGAATGGATTGCCAGCAAAAAAGGGTTCTACGACTTCAAGGATGTGTGGCGGGAGGTTTAAGACTACCTATGCCATTGAAAGTCGGTGACAGAGTTCACCTGATTCAGGTTCCTCCAGTTCTACCGCAAGGCGAAATGAACACCCGATCCCTGTTTGAACTTTGCGTGGGCCGGACCTTTCCCATCGTGGGGTTCAATGGAGACCTGATGGAACTGGAAGTCGGAGAAGTATTAGGTAAGGATCCATGCATGGATTCCATCTGGATTGAGCCTCAGTTTGTCGTGCTTGTGGAAGTCACAAACTGAACTCCCCCAAAAGCCGTTCCCACACAGTTCCATTCGCGTTATCTTAATGACATGCAACTCCGTGGTTGTGGCACTGCACTGGTAACGCCCTTCCAGCAGGATGGCGCGATCGACGAGTCTGCCCTGCGCAATCTAATCGCCTGGCAGGTAGAGTCGGGAATTGATTTTCTCGTTCCCTGCGGAACGACCGGCGAAACGCCGACACTCTCTCACGAAGAATGGCTTTACGTGATCGACGTCACTGTCGAAATTGTCGCCGGACGCGTCCCTGTTGTCGCCGGTGCTACTTCAAACTCGACCCACGACGCGATCACAAAAGCCAAACATCTTGCCGCCCGCTCCGGAGTGAGCGCCATTCTTACGGCGTCTCCTTATTACAATAAGCCCACGCAAGAAGGACAATTCCAGCATTTCAAAGCGATTGCAGAAGCTGCTGCCGACAAGCCCATCATTCTCTACAACGTGCCCGGACGAACCGGCGCGAATATCGAACCTCAAACGCTGGCGCGACTCGCGGAAATTCCGAATATCGTTGGAGTCAAAGAAGCGAGCGGCAATATCACGCAAATCGCTGAAGCGATCAACGCCGTGCCCGAGAGCTTTTTCGTTTTCTCCGGCGACGATGCCATGACGCTCCCGGTGATCGCGCTGGGCGGCGTGGGAGTCATTTCCGTAGCTTCAAACGAGATCCCTCACGAAATGTCAGCTATCGCGCGAGCCGCACTGGAGGACGATTGGGGCACGGCGCGTGCTCTGCATCGTAAGTATCTCCCGCTGATGCAGGCGAATTTCATTGAATCCAATCCGATGCCCGTGAAAGCTGTGTTGGCTATGATGGGCAAGCTGGAAGAAATCTACCGGCTGCCGCTTTTGCCTATGCGGCGCGACACGCGTTCGCGTCTGCAAAAAGTCGCAACGGAAGTCGGCCTGATTACCAAGCCGACAGCGACCGCATCCGACACCCATGACTTTTATATCTATGAAAACTGGGCGGCGGGTCCGCACAAGATCGTGCTACACCGTGGTGCCTGCGGACAATGCAGTCACGGCAAAGGCCGGCCCGCTGGCCACGACGTGAATCGCGCCCGCTGGCATGGCCCTTACGCGACAGTAGCCCAGGCGCGCGAATCGGCACAAAGTTTGACCGGCGTACTGATACGCAGCGAATGCAAATGCGTGTGACAATCCCTTATTGCTGATTTCTAATGGTTGATTGCTGATTGAAACCGGGATTGATTTGCAATTAGTAATCAGCAATCAACAATTCTCATGTCATCGCTAAAATCTTCCATCGAGCGTCTTGCTGCCCTAGGCGAAGTCGAGCGCAATCCCGAAGCGCGGCAAACGTTTCTCGAATTCCGCGATCAACTTACCGCCGGTAAAATTCGCGCCGCGGAGAAAATCGAAGGCCACTGGATTGGCAATGCCTGGGTCAAACAAGGCATTCTTCTGGGATTTCGCCTGGGCGAACTCGCGGACATGACGGCGGGCCTATCCTTCGTCGACAAAGATACTTTTCCCGCGCGCGCATTTGCCATTGCCGATCGCGTCCGCGTGGTTCCCGGAGGTTCGTCGGTGCGACTCGGAGCCTATGTTGCGCCCGGTGTAATTTGCATGCCGCCAATGTTCATCAATGTTGGCGCGTATGTGGACGAAGGAACGCTGGTGGACTCGCACGCGCTGGTCGGTTCCTGCGCGCAAATTGGCAAGCGCGTGCATCTGAGCGCCGCCGCGCAAATCGGAGGCGTACTCGAACCCGTGAACGCCGCCCCGGTCATCATCGAAGACGACGTGCTGGTCGGCGGCAACTGCGGAGTCTACGAAGGTACGCTCGTCCGCTCACGCGCGGTTCTGGGCGCGGGAACAATCCTCACTCGCTCAACTCCGTTGTACGATCTTGTGCGCGGCCAAGTCTATCGTGCAACCGCCGACACGCCGCTCGAAGTCCCCGAAAACGCAGTTGTGGTTCCCGGATCGCGGGCCGTGAAAAAAGGCATAGCCCAAGGCGAAGCAAAAGACTGGAATTTATCGCTCTACACGCCGGTGATCGTGAAATATCGCGATGATAAAACTGACAAGGGAGTGGAGTTAGAGGACTGGCTTAGGTGAGATGGTTCATTTGGCCTCGATCATACGGCGCTTGTGCAATCGCCTAAGTTTCCTTCAAGCAGTTACTTGCGCGCGTTCGACAAATTGAATTACCGCTTTACTTTCTGCTATAATGTAAAGCATGACTGAAGCCAAACTTTCATCGAAAAACCAGATCGTGATCCCGCGAGAAGCCCGCGAAGCGCTGGATCTTAAGCCCGGCGACAAACTCTTAATCAATGCCGTCGGCGGAAAAATCATCGTCATGGAAAAACCAGAGTCCTATCGCGCTGCCCTCGCCGGCATCGCTCGCGGACTTTATCCCAAAGACTATTTGAAGAAGGAACGCAATAGTTGGAGATAGCGAGACGGCTCGCCCGGCACCGCCTTGTCGCGGTCGACACCTGCGTATTCATCTATCTGATGGAACGCAATCCGCGGTATTTCGACGTTGCTAACGCGGTCTTCGAGTCCATAGAGGGCGGCAAGTCGTCCGCGGTCACCTCCACTGCGGTTTTAACGGAAATTCTCGTTCAACCCTACAGAAATGAAAACTTACCTCAAGCCGAGGCCTTCTATGGCCTGCTCACAACGCTGCCGAATCTGGAATGGGTGCCGCCATCGCTCCGCATTGCCAATTTGGCGGCGGCTTTGCGGGCCAGCTATCGCATGCAAACTCCCGACGCGCTGATTGCGGCCACCGCGCTCCAGTGTAGGGCGTCGGCATTTCTCACCAACGATCCAATCTTCCGCCGCGTCACTAGTCTGGAAGTTCTAATTCTTGACGAGTACGTGTGACCAGCCGTAGACTTTCGCTATCTTCGCTCGTCATTCCCGCTGTTACTTACTACTGGAACTACGTAGTCTCAACCGCTAATCCCGCCTCATCAGTCGACGTAACACGAACCTGCCCAAGTCTCTCAATCACCGCATCCGCCTCGCTCAACGCCGCTGCCGGAAACGTGCTCGTCAAGCCAATAACCTTCATCCCTCCGGCGTGTGCCGCCTGAATTCCCGCCGGCGCGTCCTCAATCACCAGGCAATCTTTGGGAGCAAATCCCAGCAACTCCGCTCCCTTCAAATAAGGCTCTGGATGCGGCTTTCCATGGGTTACATCGTCTGCGGTAATCAAAATTCGTGGGATCGGCAACCCAACCATTGCCAGCCGCGTGCTCGCCAAATGCCGAGTGCCCGAGGTCACCACGCACCATCGGTTCTGCGGAATCGAGCGGACCAAAGCTAACGCTCCGGGCATCACTACGACATCTTCTCGATCATCCGCTTCGAGGCTTTCAAGTTCCCGGACCTCAGCTTCCGCATCAAGGTTTGGCGCGACTCGCTGAATCACTTCGATCGCTCGTACACCGTGCGCGATAGCTATTATTTTTTCCTCATCCACACCTTTCGACCGCGCCCAGATCCGCCATTGCCGGTCCACCGAGCGAGTGGAATCAACAAGAACACCGTCTAGATCAAAAAGAATGGCGGAGGAATGAAAAGTAGGCATTGTCTTGTTTTTACCACAGGAAAAGACCGATGGTTCGGCCAGGAGGCTAGAACGTGTGTCGCTATTTGGCAGGCAGAAACAGATTCTGTGAAAAGGCCGCCGACGGGATCGCCTGCTGAGCCTCATGCCGCAATTGCAGATGCCGTTCGCGGAAGTGCGCCTTCGCGCGCTGGCCCCAGGCGCGAACGAACCAATAATTTAATCCTGCCCCCAGAGCGGAACTCGCCAGCGGAATAACGCGTCCGGCCCACTTCTCCACAACTTCAGCGCTGGCCTTGGCGGCAATCCGTTGAATTACTCGCGGCACAAACTTGTTGACGAATTCTTTTTCGAGCAGCTCGCGGCTGATGTCCACCCCCGCCGCGCTAGCCGCGGCAATCCACAATTCGGCAATCTCGCCATCAGTGTTGAATTCAAATCCGTAGATCAAGCTTAGCTTCTGAATCGTCCGCATGGTTATCGCCGACAAAATGCCAAGGTCCGGAACAATCGTCATCAATCCACCCAACCCGAATCCGGCGCCTTCCACCGCCGCAACTTTCATTCCGCTGCGCACCACCTCGTCGGCAACATCATCCAGTTCGCCGATGTCGAGTGAATACACGCCGTGATATCCACTGATAGGCATCCGGTAAGCCGTGCGCAATTGCACCAGAAACTTTGCCGGATCAACTTGTACTGTGGAATAGGCGCGCGTCATGCCGGTAACCAGCGCGCCTTCAACCCGCCGTCGCAGCCACGATTTTGCCCGCTCCGCCATTGCATCAACCTTAGCTCACTGGCTTAAAGAAAGCCATCGGGTGGAGCGGGTACGCGCCATAGCGTACTCGGCACTGGCCGCCCGTGCTAGCATCGTGCATACAACAAATGCCAACTGGAAAACTACAAATCATCCCCTTGGGGGGACTCGGCGAGTTCGGTATGAACTGCATGGCCGTCCGCTACGGAGACGACATTCTCGTCATCGACGCCGGCCTGATGTTCCCTGAAGCCGAACTACTCGGCGTCGACATCGTCGTTCCCGACATTTCTTACCTCACCGAAAACCGCCATCGCGTTCGCGGCATCGTTCTCACCCACGGCCACGAAGATCACATCGGAGCGCTGCCCTGGATTCTCTCCGACCTCAACGTCCCCGTGTGGGGCACGGAATTTACCCTGGCCTACGTCGAAGACAAACTCGATGAGCACGGCCTGCTTGATGACGCCGACCTGCGCGAGATGCGCCCCAACGAGCGCTTCAAAGCCGGAGTCTTCACCGTCCATCCCATCCGCGTCACACACAGCCTTGTTGATTGCGTCGCCCTCGCCATTCACACGCCGCTCGGAGTCATCATCCACACCGGCGATTTCAAAGTCGATCCCACGCCCACCGACAATCATCTCTTCGACCTGCACTCCTTCGCCGAATACGGAAAAACCGGCGTCCTCGCCCTGTTTCAGGATTCCACCAACATTGAACGCAAAGGCTACACGCCCAGCGAACGCGCGGTAAGAAGAAAGTTCGACGAAATTTTCGCCCACACCAAACGCCGCCTGTTCATCTCTTGCTTCTCGTCGTCCATCCATCGCATTAAGCTGGCCGTTGAACTCGCCCACGCTCACGGCCGCAAGGTCGCTTTTATCGGCCGCTCCATGAACAACTCGTCTGAGATTGCCGAAGATCTCGGCTACATCGAAGTTCCCGACGGACTGGTTATCAATCCCGGTGAGATGAAAAATTTCCCGCCGGAAAAAGTTTGCGTGCTCATCAGCGGCACGCAAGGCGAGCCCATGTCCGCCCTGTCGCGAGCCGCCGTCGACAATCACAAGCACGCCAAGATCGAAAAGAACGATACCGTCGTGCTCTCCTCGCGCATCATTCCCGGCAACGAGAAGACGATCTACCGCATGATTGATCATCTTTTCCGTCGCGAAGCCCACGTCATCTACGACGACGGCTCCTACCCGCCCGTCCACGTCAGCGGCCACGCCAGCCAGGACGAGCTCAAGCTCATCATCAACCTGGTCAAGCCAAAATTCTTCATTCCCGTCCACGGCGAATACCGCCAGCTCAAACTGCACGCGGAAATGGCCGCGTCCATGACCGAATCCGTCGGCAAGGTCATGCTCCTTGAAAGCGGCGATGTCCTTGAGTTCGACGAACACGGCGCGCGCAAAGCCGGTAAAGTCAACGTCGGCCGCGTCTGCATCGACTCCGGCAACCGCACCGACGTGGTCGAGGACCTTATCATCAAAGACCGCCGTCACCTCAGCGAAGACGGCATCGTACTCCCCATCATCGCAATTAATAAACTCTCGGGCAAAGTCGAGACCAGCTTCGAAATCGTCACCCGCGGCTTCAACCCCG
>DATBZH010000116.1:0-2169 GCA_036513255.1 Candidatus Sulfotelmatobacter sp.
CTGTGCCGGAAAGGGAACTAAGCGCGCCAGGATCGAACCGTCTCAACTTAGGGTTACGGTTTTCAAGGCCCGAAAATACGGTTTTTCAGGGCTTGGCAAGTCAAGGGTGATCAGGTAGGCTATGGCTTCTCGAAAACATAGGATCATCCGCAATGACCAGTCGTGTGACTTACGCACCGCAAGATTTCCAGAAAATGTGTAAGCAAGCCGAAAGAGACCAGGAGTCGAAAAAACTGGTAGCTTTGATGGATCGAGTGAAGCGGCAAATTGCGCAACGTGAGAATCCGGAGCTGAAGGCGCCAGAATCGAAGTTGCCTGCAAAGCCCGGGAGTGTGTTGCGGTTGCCTAGCCGTTCTGCTCCCTTCGATCGATAGCCGAGTCAATCCGATTTTAGATGTAGATTTCTGTAAACATCTGCGGTTGAAAACTTTTCTTTTTACACACGTTCGGTCCAAGCTAAAATGAGTTCCTGTCGACTCGCCGGTTGACCGCGGCGAAGTTGCCACGGTGCCTTCCCCCCAGGAGGTAGCAAATTGTACCGCCCCTATACAAGTGGCCCGACGGACGTGCGTCCGTTTCGGGATGTAGAGACGCAACTGCGCGACCTTACCCAAGATTTTGCCACCGCATTTAACACCGGAAACTATGATCAGGCAGCCGGGATGTTCGCCGCTGACGGCGCGCTGATGGTGCCGCTGTATGAAACGGCATACGGACCAAAGCCGGTAGAGCGGCTGTTGCGGCGGCTCGGTGAGTCGGAATATAACACCCTGCGTTTGGAAACTACGCGTGTGGAACATTCCGTCGACATGGCGATGGAAATCGGGCGATTCTCCGCGGCAGCGAGGAGGCCAGATGGAACGATCGCGCCGGAACGCGGAAAGTACGTGAGAGTGTGGCGACGACTAGGAATCTGGCTCGTCATTGCTGACTGCTGGAGTCGGACGCTCGAGGCGGCGAGTGATCGGGCGGCGTAACCGGGATCAGTTCAGTGGAGGGACGCGCTGTGGAGATTAGCGAGGGCGGAGTGCGAGAAGGCCGGCGGGACGGCGGCGCTACGTTCCCGACAGCGGCAGTTCAAGCCGTGGCGAAGGCCGAGCCGGGGCAGTATTGTCCGAACTGCCCGATGAAGTTGCGCGAGAGCCGATGCAAGTTGAAGTGTCCGCAGTGCGGGTTCTATTTGAGCTGCTCGGACTTTTACTAGGAAAAGCTTTCAGCTATCGGCGGTCAGCTTTCAGTAAGATCAATTCAAAATGAGAGGTCGTTTCGTCGGCTCTGGCCTCTCTGGCCCGGGCGTCCTGACAGGTCTGCGAGATTCCGTCTACAATGGGGCGAGCTTTTCAAGACATCATAAAGAGGAGAATTGCATGGAACGCAAGGCTAGCGCGGTTTGGAAGGGTGGACTGAAGGATGGGAAGGGATCGATTTCGGCGCCAGGTGGGGTGCTGAAAGATACTCCTTATTCGTTCACCACGCGGTTTGAGAATGCTCCGGGGACCAATCCCGAGGAACTGATCGCGGCGGCGCACGCAGGATGCTTTTCGATGGCGCTCTCGGCGCAGTTGGGCGAGGCGAAGCTGAAGGCGGATAGCATTTCGACGACGGTGACGCTCTCGCTGGACAAGCTGGATTCGGGATGGACGATTACCTCGAGCCATATCGATGTGGTGGGGAAAGTTCCGGGCGCGGATGCGGCGACGTTCCAGAAGTGTGCGGAGAACGCGGAGAAGGGATGTCCGGTGTCGAAGGTGTTGAACGCAAAAATTACCATGAATGCGAAACTGGGCTAAGGCGGGCTTCCGGCTCCGGGCGTTTGACTTTGTTTCGTAAGGCACTTCAGGCGAACTAATTTTCGGCGTCCTCGATCGGATGCTGGACATCGCGGGAGAAAGGCTCACGCGGTTCTGCAGTTTGTCGATCTGGGCCTGGCGCGGCATTCAATCGCTTTTCGGCCAGATGTTTCTGCGATGGTCTGCGCTATAGGTCCTGGGTGAGGTTTGACACGCAGCTTCACCTCTGTAAAATAGGAATCGTAGGTCTTCCTGATTCAGCGGTTGAGGACTGCCGCTGCAAAAGTTCAATTGCCATCGTGGCGGAATTGGCAGACGCGCATGGTTCAGGTCCATGTACCGGCAACGGTGTGGGGGTTCGAGTCCCTTCGATGGCACC
>DATBZH010000117.1:0-44168 GCA_036513255.1 Candidatus Sulfotelmatobacter sp.
CCCGCCGATCTGGTCTCGATTGTTTCGCTGGGAAGTTCGCTGCTGGTGAATCAGGACTTCACTAGCGATCGCGCTCTGCTCAAAAAACAATTGGACGCCTTCAGTTCCGGTAGTGGCCAGGGCTTCGAAGAAGGAACGTCGGGCACAACAGAAGGAACGCCCGACTCCGGTCAGCCGTTCACCGCAGACGACATGGAATACAACATCTTCAATACCGACCGCCGCCTGGAAGCGTTGCGATCCGTGGCCGAGAAGCTTTCGCACGTGCAGCAAAAGAAGTCCTTAATCTATTTTTCCAGCGGCATGGACCGCACCGGAATCGAAAATCAATCCGAGCTGCGCGCAGCCGTCAACGCCGCCGTCCGATCCAACCTGGCGATTTACACTATGGACATGCGCGGCCTCCAGGCGTTGGTCGCCGGCGGAGAAGCGCAGAACGCCAGCCTGCGCGGCGTTTCCGCATATTCGGGGCAGTCAACTCTCAATGCCTTGAATTCCAATTTCACCACGCAGGAAACTCTGGTGACGCTGGCCAGCGATACCGGCGGACGCGCGTTTCTCGACTCTAATGACTTCAGCAAGATCTTCAAGGGCGTGCAGCAGGACACCTCGACGTACTACCTGCTCGGCTATCACAGCACGAATCCTGCACGCGATGGCCGTTACCGGCGCATCGTTGTGAAGGCCAAGATTCCCGGAGCTAAGATCGACTATCGCCGCGGCTACTACGCGCCTGCAGATTTCAAGCACTCCACCAGCGACGACAAAGAACGGCAGCTGGAGGAAGAACTTGCTTCGGAACTGCCGGCTACCGATTTGCCGCTGTATCTCGGTGTCTCTTACTTCCGCCTGGAGAACAACAAGTTTTTCGTGCCCATTTCGCTCGTGGTGGCCGGATCGCAGATTCCATTTGTACGCAGCAGCGACCGCGACAAGGCGACGCTCGATGTAATCGGCATGGTGCTCGACAGCGAACATCATCCGTTGAACAGAGTCCGCGACACCGTTAAGCTCGCCGTGAATACCTCGACCGAAGTCCAAAAAAAGAACGTTCAGTACGACACTGGCATGAGTTTGCTGAGCGGCAAGTATCACCTGAAATTTGTCGTGCGCGAAAATCAGACCGGCCGTCTGGGATCGTTCGAAACCGACATCGAGGTGCCCGACCTTAAAACGCAGCCGCTGAAGATGAGTTCGATCGTGTTGGCCAGCCAGACTCAAACCGTCAAGAAGAGTTCGAGTCTGAATCCTCTGATCCACGACGGCTCCGAAATCATTCCCAACATCACGCACGTCTTCTCGGCCACGCAGCACCTGCTTCTTTATTACGAGGTATACGACCCCACGCGGCCCGCTCCCGGCGTTTCCCCCGGAGCCACAAATTCCCGCGCAAACCAGGAAAGCAAGCCTGGCATCCGTCTCTTATCCAACGTCGCGTTCTTCCAGGGCAAAGCGAAGACCTTCGAAAGCTCGCTAGTCGAGTTAACAGAACTAAATGCGCGCGAACGCAAAGCTGCGGTTTTCCAATTGGATGTTCCGCTCACCTCGCTCAAACCCGGTTTCTACACCTGCCAGGTCAATGTGATCGATGATGCCGGAGGCCGATTCCTGTTTCCCCGCCTGGCGTTGCTCATCCGGCAACCAAACACCATCGCTACGCGATGAATTCCATTCTTCGGGCTTTGCTCACCATCGCGTCTCTTCGCTTTTTGCGATTGCGGTTAGCGGAAATATTTGTTGGACTCCGCTGACTGCGGCGTTTACCCTCGGCGGTCCATTGCGATCTCGCAATCAAAGGCATTTTTGTGCTTGATGCCGGACGGAAGAGATGCAAAAGTTGTCGCGACTAAAATGACACCCTCTCTGTCCGAATCAACTGGAGCCATAATCATGAAGAGACAAACCCCATGTCATCATTCGCGCGGCGGTGCGCAGATGGTTTCAGATTGTCATCGAATTTCTGAAGCGCCGAATAAATCGCGCGTGCGATTGTGGAGTACCTGTTTATTTGCGCTGATTCTGCTCGCGGTTATTGCCCCGCGCTGCCTGGCCGACGACGCTCCCAAGCCCGACCCTTCCGGCGTCGCGACAGGCGACAAGACTTCAGCGGTCGACGCGGCCGGCAATCCCTTTGTCGTCCCCGAGCCCACTGATAAATCCGCCCCGGACTACGCCGCCCAAAAAAAAGCATTCGATGACTATCAGGCTCAAGTAGCCAAGGAGCCGCTAGCGGTAAAGCTCGCTGACAGCGTGGGTCACGTTCGCGTCGCCACCAATTTCGCCTGGACGCTCAACACCGGTTACCTCGTTCTCTTCATGCAGGCCGGCTTTGCTCTGCTCACCTGCGGCCTGGTGCGCAAGAAGAATGCCGGCCACCTGATGATGTTGAACTTCGCCGCTTATGTCTTCGCTTTCCTGGCTTACTACGCCGTCGGATATGCATTCCAATTCGGAGCCGTCGCCATCAATGCATCACCGGCTCCTTTGGGCGGCGTCCCTACGCTCAACCATTTCCTGGTCGGCAGCGGGCAGTGGGGATTTATCGGCGGGAAAGGATTTTTTCTCACCGGGCCCGCCTATGACGCCTCGAGCAACGTCCTGACCTTGTTTGAAGTCGTCTTCATGGAAACCGCCGGCTACATCATCGTCGGGGCTATCTGCGAGCGCATTACGTTCTGGGCGTTCCTGCTATGCGAACTTTTCATCGGTGGCATTCTTTATCCCATCTCCGGCTGTTGGACCTGGGGCGGCGGCTGGCTTTCGCAACTCGGCAACACGTGGAACATGGGCCACGGCTATGTCGACTTTGCCGGATCAAGTGTCGTACACGCCGTCGGAGGTTTCTGCGCCATGGCTCTCGCAATTATCCTCGGACCTCGATTGGGCAAGTATGGTCCCGGCGGGAAGATTCGCGTCTTCCCCGCGCACAACATCGTCTACGTCGTAACCGGCACTTTCATTCTTCTTTTCGGATGGATGGGATTTAATCCCGGTTCCACTCTCGCCGCCACCGACCTCCGCATCGCCGTGGTTGCCGTGAACACAAACCTTGCCGCAGTTGCCGGTTCAGCCGCGTCGATGCTGTTGTGGTATTTCATGTTCGGCAAGCCTGATGTAACCATGGCTTGCAATGGCATGCTCGCCGGGCTCGTCGCCATAACGGCTCCGTGCGCGTTCGTTTCGCCAACTTCTTCGGTCGTCATTGGCGTGCTTGCGGGAATTCTGGTGTGCGTAGGTGTGTTGTTCAACGACAAAGTTCTCAAAATCGACGACCCCTGCGGCGCGATCTCGGTTCACGGCTACTGCGGATGGTTTGGAGCCGTCAGCGTGGGCATCTTTGCTGACGGCGCTTACGGCACTGGATGGAACGGAGTCGGCGCAACTTCCTATCTTGGACACGCAGGCCAGGGCGTCACCGGCTTGCTTCACGGAGACACGCGCCAGTTCCTATGCCAGCTCATGGGCGCAACGCTGTATGCGGCATGGGCGTTTGGTTTGACCTATGTGGTGTTTTCGCTGGTGAACAAAGCGAAAAGCATGCGCGTCGCGCCCGAGGTCGAAGAAGAAGGACTAGATATGCCGGAATTCGGTACAGCGGGTTATCCGGAAGATGCAGTCGTGCCAGCGCCCTACTAAAGCCGGACTTCAGACGTCGGACCTCGGGCCTCGGACGAGAATAACCGACTTGTCCTTATTGTTCTTCCAGCAAAAAAGACCTCGGACTTCAGGCTCGGATTTTTTGTCCGAGGTCTGAAGTCCGAGGTCCGACGGTCCGGTTTTTGCTACTGTACCGTCAGTGTCAGCGGTGCAGCCGTTTGTGATGTCACTCCAGTTGCCGAACCCGTCACCGTGATCGAGTAAGCGCCACTCGCAGTGCCGGGAACTGTTGTAGGTGGAGTGGTTGTCGTCTTGGGGCTGCCTCCACCGCACGCGGATTGGAAAACGCAGCCTGCCGAGATGAACAGGATCGCGGCGAACATCATGAGCTTCGCACGTTTTTGCTTCGGCAACAGGATCGTGCCGAACACGGTCGCGGGGAACAGCAGCCACATGGCATAAAGGAATGACGTGTGGTGTGCCGCCATCGCCGTGGTCGGTGCCGTCGTCGAAACGGTAAGCGTCGCCGTCCCGCTGGCAGAGATCGTCCCGAAGCTGCAAGTGGGCGGTTTGCTGGTCGTCGGTCCGGTAACGGTGCACGACAGAGCTACCGTTGTCGGATCAAGTCCGCCAGCGGCTGTGATTGTGACGGTGGAAGTGCTGGATGCGCCGGCCGACACTGAACCCGGCGAGAGCGCCGACGCACCGAGTGTGAATCCAGAAGCGGCCACTACCAGATTCCCAGCCGGCGAAACGCTGGCCACGTAGTTGGTGTCGCCAGGGTAGGAGGCAGTGATGCTGTGCGTGCCCGCCGCCAAAGACGAAGTGGTGAAGGTGGCTTGGCCATTGGTGGCAACAGCTCCCGTACCGATGGCGCTTGCACCGTCCAGGAAGGTTACAGTTCCGGTCGGAGCAACGCCTTTTGGGGGACAGCCCGCGCCGGGACAAACCGTTGCCGTGATCGTCACCGACTGGCCCACATTCACGGCAGCTAGCGGCGACAGAGTTGTAGTTGTGCCAGCCTTGCTCACAACCTGAGCATTGCTCACTGTGTGCGGCTGGTAGTTGCCGGAATAAATGGCCGAGATCGTGTTCGTTCCCACCGGAAGAGTGGAAGTGGTCAACGTGGCGACGCCGTTTGTAATCGCCGCCGCCGGACCGAGAGGCGTGCTGCCGTTCTCAAAGGTAACCGTTCCGGTCAACGTACCCGCCCCCGGAACGCTAGGAGCGATGGTGGCCGTGAACGTGAGAGGCGTACCGTAAGACGGATTGCCCGCGGAAGATCCCAGGCTCATCTGCGTGCCGCCGGAATTCAACAGCACAGATGCGGTGCTGCTCAAACCGTTGGCCACTACAACGTCCGGCGCTCCGTCGTTGTTGAAGTCTCCCCACGCAATCGACTGAGCTTCCGCCGTCGCTTCGGCGCCCACAGGAAACAGAGTGACAGTTCCTGTGTTGAAAGTACCGTCGCCCTTGCCCGTCAACAGGCCGGCCACATTGACTGTGCCCGCCGTCTTCACCTGGCCGGCGAAAGCCAGGTCGGTAAAGCCGTCGGCATTGAAGTCGTGCGCTACCAGAGAGTAGACGTTGGCACCCGTCGCGTAGGGTACGGCCGCTGAGAAGCTGCCGTCTCCATTGCCCAGGAAAATCGCGACTTTTGCCGATCCAGTGTCTCCGATCGCCAAGTCCAGGTTGCTGTCTGCGTTGAAAGTACCCACAGCAACGGAGCCGGGGGCGCTCAAGCCAGTCGCGTACGTATGTGTAGAGGTGAACGTACCGTCGCCGTTATTGAGCAATATGGTGATAGTTGCGCCAGTCTCGTTCACGACTACGAGATCGGGGAAGCTGTCGGCGTTGAAATTGCCTCTCGCTACCGCGAAGGGGCCGCTGCCGACCGTGTAAGGAACTGCTGTTTTGAAGGTGCCATCGCCATTGCCGATCAACACGCTGATCGAACTGCTGCCGTTGTTGGCGACAACCAGGTCAGGAATCCCATCTTGATTAAAATCCCCAACCGTTATTGCGGCTGGCGCGGTGCCAACCGAGTACTCATTCAACAAGCTGAACGCTCCATGGCCGTCGCCCAACAGGATGGCGACTTGATTGGTTGCGTTGTTGACGGCGGCGATGTCGAGCACTCCGTCGCCGTCAAAATCAGCCGTGACGAGCGCGTAGGTGTCGACATCGGCTGTTCCGATCGTTGTTGAATATGTATTCGGCGCTTTGAAGGTTCCGTCATTATTCCCGAGAATCACCGAAATGGAATTTGCGCTGCAACCGGAGCAATCGCCATTGGCGAAAGCTAGATCGGGAACACCGTCTCCGTTAAAGTCACCGACGACCACAGCGTTCACGTTAGGACCCGCAGGGGCGTCGACACGCGTCTGGAAGCTGCCATTGCCGTTGCCGAGAAGGACGCTCGCGCTGGCAGCGCCCGAGTTGGCAACAATCACATCGCTCTTGCCATCGTTGTTGAAGTCGCCGACGACAGCCGAATAGGGCGTGGCGCCGGTTCCGAATTTCACTTCCGCACCGAATCCGAGTATGCGGCTGCCGTTGCCTGCAAGCAGGTTAAGTGTATTGTCGTTTCCAGCAGTGACGACCAAATCGAGCTTACCCGAGTTCGTGAAGTGTCCGGTAGCTACGCTCGTCGGCGAGGAACTGATGCCGGGTGAAGAGCCGATATCGTAGGTCGCTAGATTCCCGAATGCGCCGGTAGGACTTCCATACAATACGTTTACCGTTCCCTGAATGCTGGGCGATATCGGCTGGCTGGCCACCGCCAGGTCGAGATTGCCGTCGCCGTCGAAGTCCCCGGCCGTAATCGAAACCGGAATACCCGTAACCGGCGCGGCAGACAGGGTGAAAGTTCCGAGCGCGGCGGCCGTGTTGAGAAGAACGACAACCTCACTCGCGGTGCTGCTCTTGCATGCGATCGCGAAGTCGGGATGTCCGTCGTTGTTAAAGTCGCCCACGACGATGGACGTGGGGCCGTTCACCAGAGTGTTGTGGGCCGTTTGTGCGGCAAATGTGCCAGCGCCGTTGCCCAACAGGAGTTGATAAGTGCTGGCAACAGAGTTCGCAACCACTAAGTCGAGATTGCCGTCGCCGTTGAAATCAGCCACTGCAATGCCCTGCGGTGTGGTTCCGACTGCGGTAGAGGTGCCCGCCCCGAAGGTCCCATCGCCGTGGCCCATGAAAACGCTGACCGAATTGGATCCCGAATTCGTCACCGCCAGATCCAGGTTTCCGTCGCCATCGAAATCGCCGGCAACGATACCGTAAGGAGTGGAACCGGTCGTCAGGGCGGGTGGTTTGGCCGTGAATGTGCCATCGCCATTGCCCAGCAGCACGCTCACATTGTTGCTGCCGCTGTTCACCACCGCCATATCCAGAATGCCGTCGTTGTTGAAGTCGCCGACCGCTACGGCCTGTGGGTTTGTGCCCACTGCGTACTGCGGTGCGTCCTGGAACTGGCCCGCGTGAGCCATCAGGCCACCGAGCAGCAGAAAAAAGCACAGACCGGAAATTGTGCGTTTCAACATTGAACTTCCCCCAAAATTTTTTATTGATGTAGCCAAGCTTGATGTAGCCAAAATGCCCTCCACTTCATTCGCGCTCGCATCGACTCACTGGGATGAGCGCCTTCTACTAGAATTCGCGATCCAACCTGCGGATCGACGTTGCGGACAGAACTGCACCCAACGGAACTTGAAGACGAAAGGCACGCGATCTGGCGGTCCGGCACAAAATAAGCCGTAGTTAATACCGCTGCGAACCACGCGAATACCGATGTCTAAACCACTTAACTCTAAGGGGAGGCTCTTTATTTCAAAAGGGGAAATGGTACTGTCCTGGTTACTTTAGGGGGAAAAACATGGCACCCAAGATAGAGCCAAAGTACTCTGGGACTAAGGGCATGGCAATAACACTTTCGGGCTAGCCCTTTCGATTCCAACTATATCGTCAGTTGCCCGATTTTGCTACAAAAATTAGAAGGCCCTGGACAGGTCCAGGGCCTTCTACCTCTCGCAATGTAAACTACCGATCCTAACCACTTTACTTTGTTTCATTTGCCCAAATCTCGGGGGAGGAGGGAGGGCTGTCAAACTCTACTTGCTGCCGCTGGCGCTAGCCACCACCGGCGCTTGCCGCTTCGCTTCCGCTACCTGCTGGTCCACTACCTTCTTGAGTGAGGCGTAGTCCAACGCTCCGCTCAGGAAATGACCGTTGATGAAGAAGCTCGGCGTTCCGGTGATTCCCAGCTTTATGCCCTCTTTGCGGTCCTGATCCACGGCTGAGGCTTCGGAACCGGAATCGAGGCACTTGTCAAACTCTGCTTGGTTGACTCCCAACTTGGAAGCCTGCTCCTTGATCTGATCCGTCTCCAGCGAATGCGTGCGGAACATCTCGTCGTGCAGATCCCAGAACTTGCCTTGCTTGGCGGCGCAGCGGCCTGCTTCGGCAGCTTTTTCCGCGTTCTTGTGCATGGGCAGAGGGAAGTCCTTGTAGATCAGTTCAACCTTGTCGCCCATATCCGCCTGCAGCTTTTTCAAGTCAGAAGCGACTTTTTGGCAGTAAGGGCACTCGTAGTCGGCAAATTCAACCAGCGTCACGGCCGGAGCCTTGGGTCCGATTGTCGCGGCGGCATTGTTGGTTTCAACGCTTACTTGCGGGGGCGCAAGGCCGATGAAAACCGGGGTTTCCGCACGCAACGCGCGGACATAAGCCGCCGTCAGGTGGTTGAGGCGCACGTCGCGGATCTTATCCAGAATCTTGACGCGCACCGCTTCATAAGGCTGCTCTGTGTCCAGCCCTTCGTAGTAAACCTTCATCTGATCTTCGCTTGGATCTTTTACCTGCGAGCGGATGTCGCGACTGATGAGTTGGTCATAGGTAAGGCCTTCTGCCTTGGCTTTCTGTTCGAGCAATCGTTTGTCGATCAGCTCTTCCAGCGCCTTGGTTTCCGCCTGGTAGTAAGTGTAATGAGCCGCCAGCAACTTCTGCGACTCTTCCTGTTCCAGTTCGGCCATGGTCACCTTTTGTCCACCAACTTCGGCGACCACAGTGGAATCGCTCTGAGCCAAGGCGCTGGCGCTCATCAACAAGCTGAGTGCCGCTCCCAGTCCGAGCCCTAGAATTTTGTGCGAAACCTGCATTGTTCTCCCCCGTTTGCTGAAATCTGAAACTTGCTGAAATCTACCGCCATTCTATACAAATCAGAATCTCGCCAGGACAACGAGCACGCCCGTTGCCTGGCGAGCCTGAAACTTTAAGCCGGGGCTCGCCGGAGCCCCGGTTCCCAACGTACCGAACTAGTCACCAGTGCCGCAGGTGCAAACGCCGTGCAAGCTGCCGTCGAGCTGAACGGCAAAGCACTCCTGCTGCAGACGGGTCACTTCGCCGGCGCTGAGAGTGGCATCTTGCGAAGCCGTCTCAGTGATGGCAAAGTTGCCGTTCTGGATGTGGGTCTCCCAAGCGCGCAAGGCGGCTTCGGAATTGACCTTGGTGGGCAGCGGGCAAGCGCCAGCGACCGGGACCGTCGAAACGATCTTGATCAGGCCGGTGCTCAGAATCACGCCCGTCAGCGGGTTGCCGGTGAGGTCAGTGTTCACCGAGAAGGTGCGGAGACCGTCGGGAGTGGTCAAGCAGCTGCAGCACTCGGCCAGTTCCTGCTCTGGATCGAACACGAAAATGCTGGCGCAAACGTTGCCAGCCGCCGTGCCCGGGTTGGTTACGCGGAGCGTTCCATCCGGAGCCCCAGCTGTGTTGGCGTTAGAGAAGTAGTCGACCTTGAGCGTATCCGCCGGGGGCGTTGTGACTGCTGCAAACGCCGATCCCGCACAGATGGCCAAAGCCAACGTGCAGACTACGAGCATAGTGGTGTGACGCATTTGAGTTTTCCTCCTTAGAGTTACGCCGCCAAGCTGGGGAGGGGTGGTGCTTGGCTGTTGTGGCGCTTGATTACTCTACCCTGATTATTCGGGATCACAAGTACCCAGGTGAACTAATCCATTTTCACTAGTCCGCCAAAAGCCGCGTCCAGCACGGCATCTCAGCCTTTGGGCCCTACAATTTTCCCGATAATCCCGGACCGCGTCGACACACTCATCTTCACCATCACCAGCCGGATAAATGCTTTCACCGTATTCGGACTGATCTGCATCCGCTGCGCGATTTCTTTACTCGTCAAGCCTTGCAGCAACAACTGAACGGTTTCCTGCTCGCGTGCCGTCAATCCAAAGCGTTCTGCGACCTCCGCGAGTTTCACCGCCCCATTGCTTCGTCTCTCCATCATCAAAACCAGCAAAGCGGTAGGCACGCCGGAGCCATTGCCCTCCCCATGGTCCTCGCCATTCTTGTTTCCATTCACATCGAGAGGAAACGAGCGGCAAAGATAAGTTCTCTTCGCGGAACGAAACTCACCCACAAACGCCGTCGGCCGCTGCAATTGCCGCTCGACTAGGTGAGCCCGAATCTTGTTTGTCAGCCAGGAATCCAAGTGGCGGATCTTCTCCAGCGGCTCGGGAAACGTGAGGATTTGTATCGCCTCGGTATTTGAAGCCACTAGATTCAGCGATGTGTCTACTACGATCAGACCCGGTCGGGTCGCAGCTACATTCACTTGGTTAACCCCTTTTGGCGCCGCCGCCACATTTGCCGGGCCTTAACGAAAGTGGTTTCTGACCTTTGCCAGGTCATTACTCGGGGGTAGCCCACTTGGTCTAAGCTCCGACAGCCTGAGTGATATTGTGCTTACTTCTCCTGCCGCAAGTCCTTAGTCTCGTCTGTGCTTGTTGGCAGTCCGGAACTCTCCGATGGGAAACGGAAAATCCACACCTAATCCGGGGGGAGGATTAGAATCGCAGGTATTGTCCTTTTACTGGTAAACAAAGTCAAGAAGAATGGACACTTAAGCGAAGCTTTCCCTACAGATTACCCCATTTGGGCTAATCCTAAAGAATTAAATATACAGCTTCTGGCAGGTTTAAATCCTGAATGCGCAAGAAATTGCAACATTAAGCTTCTCAATACATAGACATACGAAGCTGAACTGGACGGTCAGCGATTGCTCTGTAACGCGTAACTAACTAGCCTTGCTGTCTCCCGGTCGGCGCTGTCTGCCGGATTTTTTCGTTGGAATCTCATGACTGACCTGCTTTCGTTGAGTCATAATCGGAGCCGTCTTGGAGGCATCGTTTGACGCCTCTGGAAAATCCGAGCTTGGCATGTGCGTCAGTATTTGAGTTTTCCTGGTTCCAAAAATCCTCTTGATTCCCGCAGGCAATGTTCTCCAGGCGTCTCGCATCGCACTTCGAAGTTGGGCGAGTCGCGACGGAGCTGGGGTTAGGGCCAGAGCTGCCCTGTACTTCTCGATCCAATCTTGTTCCTGTTTGGCTGACTTTGTGGTATCGAAAACCATGGAAGGCTGAAGCTCAACTGTGGTCTTACACTTCGGTCTCCTGCTACACCAATCCCCGAATGAATTAGTCAGAGCGGCTAAATCAGTATGTTTAGTTGCGACCAAAACTGTCGATGGGATTGGCGGAAGTTACGCCATCGTTGGGATCGCGCGAATGTTAGAATCGGTGGGCAGAAACCTAAACACACGGCGACCGAGCTGTCGCCGCGGGACAGAATAACTAAAGGGCAAGAAAACATCCGTATGAATCGTATTAAGAATCTGGCGATCATGGGCGTGGTCCTCATCGGCTGCGTGTGCGCCCAAACCGGTCCTCAAACACCGAAAACATCGACGCCTTCTGGGAAGGAAGTTTCGCTCCCACAAGCGGACAACACAATTCCTATCACCGGTTCTGGCCAGCGCCCGCTCGAGCAGGCCCTCGCCGCATTGCGCCTGAAGTTTGGCTGGACTATCAACTACGAGGATCCACAATATCGTTCTGTGAAAGATACAATGGACGATCCTCGTTCCAGGGGAACCCTGATTCTCGCTGGAACTCAATTCAGCACCGAAATTCCCGCGCCGCAACCGCCTGCGGAAGCGCCGCCTAAGGAAAAATCGCTGCAATTGGTCGTCGATTCTTACAATCGCAGCGCCAACCCGGGCCGATTCGAAGTGCTCAAGGGCGAAACCGAGGTCTCGATCGTCGGCATAGCAGCGCGCGACGACAAAGATGATGTTTCCCTCCAGAAGCCATTCCTCGATTCACCGGTCACCCTGCCGATAAAAGAGCGCACTATTGTCGACACGGTGGAGTTGGTTTGTAAGCAATTGAGCGACGACACTCACACGCCGGTTGCCCTCGGCGTGACGCCGCGTGCCCTGGTCGACCACACCAACGCGAAAATCGGTGGAGACAAAGTTCCCGCTCGCCAGATTCTGGCGCAGGCTCTCGCGGCCAGCGGCCACCCGCTCTATTGGCAGCTTCTTTTCGACCCCAATTCAAAAAGCTACTTATTGAATATCCATTCCGTTCACACGCCAAAACCGCCGGCCCACGAAACTCCAGGCAAACCGCCGGCCACCGAAGCGCATCCATCTGTGCCTAAGCAATAGTTCAAGCTGGTGGTTCAACCGGAAGTCTGTTTTCGAGGGCTCGCATGACCTTCACGAAACCCAGAATTCTCCCAGTTGTCCTTGTAACTCTCTGTTCGCTTAGTCTCCTACGCGCCGTCGACAAAGACTTCCACAACGCGCCCGACTCGGCAAAGGCAATGAAAAATCCGTATGAGGGCCAGACGGCTGCGGCGCAAGCGGGCAAAAAACTCTACGCGAAAAATTGCCTGTCTTGTCATGGAAGGACCGGTTCGGGTACCGGCAATGTTCCGTCATTAGTCGATGGCAAATTGGAGGCTGCAACTTCCGGCGAAGTATTCTGGTTCGTCACCAAAGGCAGCAAGAGCAATGGCATGCCGCCCTGGAATTTCCTGCCCGCGCAGCAGCGTTGGCAAATCGTGACGTATGTGAAGTCAATGGGCATGTCGCAAACCGGCGCGCAGGCCAGCCCCGAGGCGGCTCCCGAAGAAGTTCCGGGCATGACTTTCAAAGGCCCGGCCCCTAAGCCGCCATTTACCGATTTTCGTTACGAGAAGCCCGGCGTAACCCGCAAGGTCACAGTGAAAGATCTGCCCCCGCCCTTTGCGACGTCGTCAGCCGAAAACGGCGCGCAGGTTGTTGCGCGCCCCGAAAATGCATGGCCTATCGCTCCCGCCGGTTTCAAGGTCGAGCTTTACGCCGGAGGTCTCAACAATCCTCGTTTAATGCGTACCGCGCCCAACGGCGACATTTTTCTCGCGGAAAGCGATCCCGGACGCATTCGCGTCTTCCGCGGCCTGACCAAGGACGGCCAGCCCGAACAGATGCAGATATTCGCAGAGGGCCTGAATCATCCTTATGGAATTGCCTTTTATCCGCCGGGCAATGACCCTCAATGGATTTATATCGGCAACACCAATGAAGTAATCCGCTTTCCTTATCACAATGGCGATCTCAAACCGAGCGGAGCGCCGCAACACATCGCCGACTTGCCTCACGGTGGCGGTCACTGGACGCGCGCCCTCGAATTTTCTCCCGATGGTTCGAGAATGTTTGTTGCCGTCGGCTCGGCTTCCAACATCGACGATCCTGACACTCACCCCGACGAGAAAGACCGCGCCGACATTCTGGCCTGCGATCCTAACCATTGCGAACTGAAAGTCTATGCCTACGGAATCCGCAACGCCGGCGGAGGTATTGGCATAAATCCGCAAACCGGCGAACTCTGGTGCTCCGTAAATGAGCGCGATGCACTCGGCGACAACCTCGTGCCCGACTACATCACTCACGTGCAGGAAGGCAGCTTCTACGGCTGGCCCTGGTGGTACATGGGCGCGCATCAGGATCCACGGCACAAAGGCAAGCATCCCGAACTGAAAGACAAAGCGATCATCCCCGACGTGCTCTTACAGCCTCACATGGCGTCGCTGGAATTCGCCTTCTACGGCGGCAAACAATTCCCCGCTGAATATAGCGGCGACATCTTCGCCTCCGAACACGGCTCCTGGAATAAAGCCGTCCGCACGGGATACGAAGTAATCCGTATTCCCTTGCACCAGACCGGGCACGCGACGGGCGAGTATCAGGATTTCCTCACCGGCTTCGTGCTCCCCGATGGCCACGTCTGGGGACGCCCCGTCGGCGCAACCGTCGCCCAGGATGGCTCGCTGCTAATCAGCGACGACGGCTCAAACTCCATCTGGCGCGTCAGCTACGCCGGAAAATAAACAGAGTAGTTGTTCGTATGGGGACAGCCACCGTGAGTCTGCGCAGCGTGAGTCCGCGCAACGAAAGACCAGCGAGCCTTATACGGGCGATCTCTCGATATTCGATTCGCCGGGGCGCGAAGATCGTTTGCAGATCAATCGCGTGATGGACATCTTGGATGTTGCTGCGGGAAAGACCGTTGCGGACATTGGGGCGGCGGGGTCGGCCTGGTTCGCGGTGAGAGCGGCGCGGCGTGTAAGTGCGTCCGGAGCGGTTGGCTAACGTGAAGACGATTCTCCAGCAAGGAGGACGAGGCGTTGCTTCCCGCCGATGCCATCGATGCGGTGTTGTTTCTGAAGGCGTATCACGAGGTGGCACATCCGGTCGTGTTGTTGCGAAATCTACGCGCCTCGCTGCGTCCGGGGGCGAAAGTGGGGGTAATTGACCGCAACGGCAACGGCAAGAATCATGGAGTCGGTAAGGACGTGGTAATTTGTGAAGCGCGGCAGGGTGGTTACAAGCTTGAGTCGCAATACGATTTTGTGAAGGGCGACAAAATGGATTATTTTCTGGTGTTTGCGATTGCGCAATAGTTTATTCGCCAGCGTTCTCGATCATGGCGGCCAGGAGCAACGCACGCCGGGGTAATTCGGAAATCTTGATGTATTCGTGAGTGGCGTGGGCACCATCGCCGACGCCTCCCATGCCGTCGAGAGTGGGAATGCCGATGCCGGCGGTGAAGTTGCCGTCGGAGCCGCCGCCGACTGCGGCTTCTTCAATGTTCCAATCAACCTGTTTCGCAAAGAGCTGCGCCTGGCGGTAAAGCGCCGCAACTCCGGCTGTGCGCTCCATGGGCAGGCGATTGATGCCGCCGGTGAGTGCGAGTTTGCAATGACGGTCGAAGGGCTTGAGAGAACGGAATTTGCGATCAAGGCCTGCGGCTTGCTTCGCGCTCGTGATTCTGACGTCGATGATGGCAGAGGCTTCCGCTGCAACCACGTTGCTGCGCGTGCCCCCTTGGATCACGCCGGGGTTTACGGAGATTCCATTTTTCAAGTTGTTGAGTTTGGATATCGCCTCGATCTGTCGCGAGAGTTCGAGAATCGCGCTGTGGCCTTTGGAGGGATCAAGTCCCGCGTGGGCGGCAATGCCACGCACTTGGAGTCTGTATTCGCCCACGCCTTTGCGCGCCGTCTTTACTGCGCCGCGAACGCCGGCGGCGGGTTCGAGCACGAACACGGCAGACGATTTCCGCGCCAGGGCCTCGGTGATGCGGCGCGAGGAATGGCTGCCGACTTCTTCGTCGGTAACGAGAAGCACTATGACTGGACGCGGAAGTTCGGCATGCCATTTTTGTAATGCTTCGATTGCGTGCAGCATGAGCGCGATACCGGATTTCATGTCGAGCACGCCGGGGCCGTGCAGACGTCCCGCGGCGGCTTTGCAGGGCATGTCGACGAGCATACCGAGCGGGTAGACGGTGTCGAAATGGCCGAGAAGGAGAACCGGCTTTGTTTTCTTGCTTCCGGGGAAATCAACCTGCAAATGATTGCCGTATTCGTCAGCGTGATGGAGACGCGGCTTGCCTCCCAAGGCGCGAAACTTCTCTGCCAATATTGCGCCAAGTTGGTCTGCCGCCGACTTGTTGTCGCTGGGAGATTCGACTTCGACCAGCTCGCGAATTGTTCGCACAATTTCTTCTCGCTGCTTTTCGAAATAACGGAGCCGTTGTTGCCAGGAGCCTTTAGACTGATTTTCGGCAAGAAATTTTGGTTTTGTGTCGATCATTTTCCTTCGGATCGTTTTCGTTGCTGCCATATCTTCAATTCTCGCATCCCAGAACCCGACATTTCTGGCATCGCCAGCGGCGTACAGTATAATCTTCAGGCTGTTCGAGAGAATTTATGGCTGAGAATAGTCCGGCGGAGGAGCAGGATTCGTCCAGTGAAAACAATGGCGGACTGGACATTCACGAGATCCTCAAGATCTTGCCGCACCGCTATCCCCTGTTGCTGATCGATCGCGTGCTGGAGTTGAAGCGCAAAGAGCGCATCGTGGCGATTAAAAATGTCACCATCAACGAGCCTTTCTTTGTCGGCCACTTTCCCGGGCTGCCGATCATGCCCGGCGTTCTGATTGTGGAAGCGATTGCGCAGGCCGGCGGAGCGCTGCTGCTGACCGAAGTCGAAGACCGAACCGACAAGGTGATGGTCTTCACCGGGATCGAGCGCGCAAAATTTCGCCGTCCCGTGAGCCCCGGTGATCAATTGCGGCTGGAAGTGGAAGTGAAGGGCTGGAGGGCCGTGCCCGGCATGGTCGCTGCCAAGATGCACGGAGCCGCTTATGTGGGAACGAAGCGCGTGGCGGAGGCGACGGTTTCCTGCCAGCTCATCGACAGCTCGCGCGGGCGTGGAGCGGGTGGCGATAGCGCGGGATAGAGTCTGACAACGATTGCAGTCTGCATGAATATTCATCCCACGGCCATCATTGATCCGCGAGCGAAGGTTCCTGCTTCGTGCAAAGTTGGCCCCTACTGCGTGATCGGAGCAAAAGTTGAGCTTGGTGAGGGCTGCCATCTGATTTCGCACGTCGCAATTGAGGGACCAACGATTATCGGCGCGAACAATGCGTTCTTCCCTTTCTGCGCGATCGGTATGGCGCCGCAGGATGTTTCTTACAACGGCGAAGCTACGCGGCTCGAGATCGGCGACCATAATGAAATCCGCGAGTGTGTAACCATCAATCGCGGCACGGCGAAGGGTGGCGGGCTCACAAAAATTGGCAGCCGCATTCTCATCATGGCTTACACACACATTGGGCACGACAGCGTGATCGGCGATCATGCCATGCTGGTCAACGGCGCGACGCTGGGTGGTCATGTGACCGTAGAAGAATGGGCGGTGGTGGGCGCGCTGTGCCCGGTGCATCAGTTTGTGCGCATCGGCGCGCACGCTTATGTCGGCGGCGGAACGACGATTACGCAGGACGTTCTGCCGTTTTCCATGACCTCGGCCGCGCGCGATACGCACGCTTACGGGCTAAACAAAGTTGGGCTGGAGCGCCGCGGATTTTCAAAAGAGCGAATTGGCAAGATTCATCATGCGTACAAGATTCTGCTGGCTTCGAAGATGAATACCTCGCAGGCGCTGGCGAAGCTGAAGGCAGAGACGGATGTTGGAGAAGATGTGGAGATGCTGGTACGGTTTATTGAGGGGGCGGAGCGTGGAGTAATTAAGTAGAAGTTAGGGACTACCACATCGCTAGTGGGTGAAATGACGTTTTTGTCGTCAACAATCCACGGTAAAAGATCGGACCTATGAGGACAGGAGTTGAGAGAGATGCGTCTATCCATGACTGTGAATGGCGGTAATCACATTGTCGCCTCGCTACCGTGTCCCGGTTACCTAAGCGCTCATTTGAATATGAGCGACCGGCCCAAGCCAAACGAGCACGAGAAGAATGTGAGGCTCGAAGGAATGGAGACAAGAGAAGCTGAAACTCTTCATTTGAAATGGCCGAGTGTCGAGCTGAAAGTCGGGGATGTTGTGGAGTTGCGAATCCTACCGGAAGGTGAAGGAAACGAGCCGTCCGAAGTTCGTAGGTCTTCTGAGTCGCCATACAATCTATTTTCCAACGACGAATTGGCCAGAGCGGTGCTTGAGGCCGTCTCGGAGTTCGAGGAACGGCTCGGCGGACTCCTTGAGAAATCTAAGGAGATGGAACCCGCCGAGGAGCATCTGAAGTTCGCTCGCGCTTGGGGACGTGTGGTCTGGGAACTCGGTCAAAATCTTCTGTACCCTGTGTATCGACGACACAAGGAACTTATCCCCGACGCGATGAAGAACGAGCTCTTATAATTCCGCACCTTGTTGTTCAAATCAGACCTTTTAAGCTGACCTGACCTTCGACTTTGCGATGACCCGTCGGCCATGCCCTCAGCATTCTTTCTGATTGCCAATGCTAGACTGATTCCGCGCCGGTCACGTGGCTGCTTTGTTTCATGCCCTCTCAGAAAGAAAAACTTGGCCTTATCGCCGGCAACGGCAAGTTCCCCTTCCTCGTGCTCGATGCTGCGAGCGCGCAGGGGTATGAGGTGGTTGTCGCTGCGATTAAGGAAGAGGCGTTTCCTGAGATCGAATCGCGCGGCGCGGCGTCGGTGCACTGGCTGTCGCTGGGAGAGCTTTCGCGGCTTATCGAGACTTTCAAACAACAGGGCGTGACTCGCGCGGTGATGGCGGGACAGGTGAAGCACAAGCAGATTTTTTCCGCGATCCGTCCCGACTGGCGTTTGGCCAAGCTGCTGCTGTCGCTGACGACCCGCAATACGGATTCACTGCTGGGAGCGGTGGCAAAAGTGTTGGCAGATGAAGGCATCACTCTTGAGAGTTCGACCTGGCTGCTGGATCCGCTGCTGGTCAAGCCCGGAGTACGAACGCGGCGCGCACCCAATGAGCAAGAACGCAAGAACATCGACTATGGCCGCGTGGTTGCGCGGGAACTTGCACAGCACGACATTGGGCAAACCGTCGTCATCGCGGAAGCCGCGTGTGTTGCGGTGGAAGCCATGGAGGGCACCGACGCCACCATTCAGCGCGCGGGTGAAATTATGCGGTCGTTGCACGGAGATTCCTCCACGCTCAGCCGCGCGCTTACCGTAGTAAAGATCGCCAAGCCAAATCAGGATATGCGCTTCGACGTGCCAGTCATCGGTTTGCAGACCATTGAAGTTATGCGTGCGGCCGGAGCGAGTTGCCTGGCGCTCGATGCAGGAAAGTGTCTGCTGCTGGATGGAGAAAAGATTATCGAAGCGGCGAATGCCGCGGAGATGGCGATTGTGGCCGAGATGTCCTAGCCGACATTATCGATTCGGCGTCACAAAATGCGAAGCTGTTAAACTTCCGCTCGATGGATAAACCATCCCGCACTGCCGTCCCCAGATCGGTGTTGTGGCTCGTGCTCTTGTCGTTTGTGTTGCAGGTCGCGGCTATCGGAGCCTTCCGCCAGTACCGCACGCGCACCGAAGACGATCACTTCGGGTTCGGCTGGGAGATGGGACGCGTCGCCCGCTCCATCGCGCAGGGACAAGGCTTCAGCAATCCCTACGGAGGCAACACCGGGCCTACCGCTTGGGAGCCACCTCTCTATCCGTATTTGATGGCTGGCGTGTTCAAGATTTTTGGCGTTTATACGTACGCTTCGGCGTGGGTGCTGTTGACAATCAATAGCTTGTTGTCTGCGCTCACTTGTATTCCGATTTACCTGATCGGGCTGAAAATATTCGGCGACAGAGTCGCGATCTGGTCGGCGCGTGTCTGGGCACTGCTGCCTTATGTATGGTATTGGTCGATTCATTGGATATGGGATACAACTTTTACTCCGCTAATACTCAGTCTGATTTTTCTGTTGGCGCTAAATCTCGCCGATGCGAAAGGTGAGGCTTCGCCGCAGTGGCGAGGATGGGTTTTGTTCGGCGTACTGTGGGGAATAGGGGCGCTGGCCAATCCTTCGATGCTGTCTTTTTTGCCCTTCTGCGGGTTATGGGTGTGGTGGCGAAGATCGCGGCGGGGATTGCCTTCGATTGCGGGAGTGGTCGCGGCGTCGGTGGTATTTTTTCTCGTGCTCTCGCCGTGGCTGATCCGGAACTATGCGGTCTTTGGTCAGTTTGTCTTTTTGCGCGACGACTTTGGGCTGCAACTTCGGCTGGGCAACTGGAAAGGCGCTGACGGAATGTTGATGGCCTACCTGCAGCCGAACCTGAACAATCTGGAATTTGAAAAATTCCAGCACATGGGCGAGTTGGCTTATGCCGCCGATTGCAAGCAGCTGGCATTCGAGTGGATTCGCGAAAATCCTCAGCGGTTCTTCGTTATCAGCCTCAAGCGATTTTTTTATTACTGGAATGGAGTTCCTAAAGCCACGGACAGCCGATCTCCCGTCGATTTCCGCACATCTTTGTTTCTGGCGTGGTCGGTGCTGGCGATTTGGGGACTATTGCGGGCGGTGAGACAAAAGCGGCCCAGAGCCTGGCTTTTCGCGGGGCTGGTTCTGACCTACCCTACAACTTACTATTTTGTATTTCCGCATGCGCGATACCGGCATCCGATCGAGCCGGAACTGCTGATACTGGCGGTGTTTCTACTGTTGGAAGCTGGTAGGAATCACGGATCTGTACGCAAAAACAAAGAGCTTTAATCGCAGAGACCGCCGAGATCGCAGAGAAAGCACGGAGCTTGCGGCTAGGGCTTCAGTACAATCATAAGTTCTGTTCCGACAGCCGGTATCATCCGCATGTTTAAGAAAATTCTGATTGCCAATCGTGGGGAAATCGCGGTGCGGGTGATTCGCGCCTGCCATGAGATGGGCATCGCCGCTGTTGCGGTTTATTCCGATGTGGACCGCGCTTCTTTGCACGTGCGTCACGCTGACGAAGCTTATCCCATTGGCGCTGCTGTTTCTTCCGAGTCGTATCTCAACATCGAAAAGATTCTTGATGTGGCCAAGCGTTCCGGCGCTGATGCGATTCATCCCGGTTACGGTTTTCTGTCGGAGAATGCACAGTTTGCGCAAGCCTGCGCGGACGCCGGGGTCAAGTTCATCGGTCCAACTGCCGCGGCGATGCGAGCGATGGGATCGAAGACCAAGGCGCGCCAGGCGATGGAGCTTGCGGGAGTGCCTTTTGTCCCCGGTACATCACGCGGCCTCGAATCGCTGGAGCAGGCGGAGAACGTGGCTGCACGCATCGGCTATCCGATCATGCTCAAAGCTGCTGCCGGCGGAGGCGGCAAGGGGATGCGGCTGGTGCATGCGCGGGAAGATCTCAAGGCAGCGTTGGAAGCGGCGCGAAGCGAGGCGGAGCGCGCGTTCGGCGATGGCGAAGTCTACGTCGAGAAGGCGATCGTCAATCCTCGGCACATCGAGATGCAAGTGCTGGCCGACGAACATGGCCACACGCTATATCTGGGCGAGCGCGAGTGTTCGCTGCAACGGCGACATCAGAAGGTGTTGGAAGAAGCGCCATCGCCGGTAGTCGATGCGGACATGCGCCGCAAGATGGGCGAGGTCGCGGTGCGCGTGGCGCGCGCTGCAAACTATACCAACGCAGGGACTGTAGAGTTTCTTGTCGATCAGCAGAAGAATTTTTACTTTCTGGAGATGAACACTCGCTTGCAAGTAGAGCATCCGGTGACGGAGCTCGTTACCGGGCTCGACCTGGTGCAATTGCAAATTCGTATCGCGGCGGGAGAGAAATTATCTTTCACGCAAGATGACATAAGCATTCGCGGCCATGCGATCGAGTGCCGCATCTACGCGGAAGATCCCAACAATAATTACATGCCGAGCCCAGGAAAGATCGCGATGCTGTTGGAGCCTGCCGGCCCCGGAATCCGCATCGACAGCGGAATCTATGAAGGCTGGACTGTGCCCATGGATTACGATCCGCTGCTGGCGAAGCTGATCGGCTATGGGGACAGCAGAGAGGAAGCCATCGGGCGATTGTCGCGGGCTATGAGCGAATATTTTGTGGGCGGCATCAAAACGAATCTTGGATTGTTCCGGCGCCTACTCGCGGATTCGGATTTTCGTGCTGCGAATTTCGATACTGGATTTTTGGACCGCATGCCGCTGCGAGAAGAGACCGCTTCTGCGAATACACGGATCGAGGAAGTAGCGGCGATTGCCGCAGGAATGTTCGCCATACTCGGCGGCGGCAATATGGAAGCACGGGCCGCAGCGAACAGCTCGGCGAATGAGCCCGCCCAGGCTTCGTCCAGTTGGAAGAATGCGAGCCGCCGGGAAGCGTTGCGCGGAACCTAACGTGAAACCCTCATGATCTACGACATCGCCATCGGCGAGAAGAACTACCGTCTGGAACTCGACCGCGCCAGCGGAGAATGGTCCTGCCGCCTGGATGGCTGCGTGATCGAAGCCGACGCGGTTCTTGTTCGTCCCGGCGTGCTCTCGCTGCGCCTGGCGAACCAATGTTACGAAGTAAGGTGTGAACACTTGGCGGGCGGATTGAAAATCTGGATCGGCCAAGACAGCTTGAACGTGGAAGTCCGCGACCCGCGCTCACTCCGGGGCCGATCTCGCGCCAGCGACGAACAAGGCGTTAAAAAATTAATCGCCCCTATGCCCGGCAAAGTTGTGCGCGTGCTGGTCGAGCAAGGTACGCACGTGGAAGCGGGCGCGGGCATCATGGTAGTTGAGGCGATGAAGATGCAGAACGAAGTGAAGTCGCCGAAGAAAGGAAAGGTTCAACGATTACTGGTCAGCCAAGGCGCGACCGTGAACGCCGGAGATGTTCTGGCAATTGTGGAGTGATGCGGACCTGGAGTTTTAATTTTCTCGCGAGCCGCTATGGACGCTGTTGCCCGGTGTCAGGATCGCGCCTCATGTAGAACTTGCGGTCATCTTCATGCGTAATGTGAAATCCCAGACGGCGATAGAGTCGTAAGGCGGGGTTCGTTTTCACTACAGCCAATGCCATGGCCTGGCCGGCACGCGCGCCCTCGCCAATTAAGCAATTCATGACCTCGGTGCCAATTCCGCGTCCCTGGAATGGGCGGTCGACAAAAATCTGCGCCAGAAACAGAACGTCGTCGTGAGGAATGATCTGAAACCAGCCGACGTCGACTGCATCCAGTACAATCACTCGAACCTGTGTCGATTCCCACTCCTGGCGGAGGCTGGCGGCCTGAGCGGGCCGATCCAATTTCAATTCTCGAATGATACTTTCCATTCCCGAGAAGTAGAGGTCCGCGCAATAGTTGAAATCTTCGGCCCGAGCCGGACGAACAGTAATTTGCACTTTCTTTCTCCACATGGAGAGGCTATTCGACCGCGGTTGAACGAAGACGGTTGTCTACTTCTCCATCCCGTTACTGTCCAATAACTGCTTGGCGTAAAAATTCTCGACCTTGGCCGAGTCGCGAAGGACTTCGTAGTAGGCCGATTTCAGCAACTGTTCGCGGCGGTCGTGAAGCTGCGAGCGGATTGCCTGCTGAACCCGCGGATCGGAGAGGTCGCGCTGTCCCGCCGGTTCTTTCGCAACCAGCTTCACTATGCGGAAACCGAGCGCCTGTTTGGTCGCAGGGTTGACGACACTAATCACTGAGCTGTACTGCCCAGGTTTCAGTTTGATCACAACGTCGCGCGTAGCGGGATCGGTATTGCGCAAGGAGGACTCAGGAACTGTTCCCAGATCGCCGCCGTTGCCGGAGGTTTCCGGATCTTCGGAGTAGTTCATGGCGAGCGTGGCGAAATCGTCGCCGCTGTCGAGGCGGTTGGAAAGCATTTGAATTTTCTTGCGCGCGTCGGCTTCGTTCTGCGCCTTGTTGTTCTGGTTGTGAACCTGCGGGTTAGGCGTGGGTGTAACCATGATCTGCGCCAGGTGGTATTGTGGCTCGATCAGATTGAATTCCGATTTGTGCGCGTTGAAATAGTTGGTGATGTCCTGATCGGTCACGTTGATTTTAGACGACACTTCTTTGTTCATCACTTTTTCGACGGTAAGGGAGCGGCGAATGTCGCGTTTGAAATCGGCTAATGTAACTTTCTTTTCTTTCAGGCGCTGGTCGAATTCCTGCTGGGAAAACGGAGATTTGATCTCATTGTATTTGCGCTCGACCTCGTCGTCGGTGGCCAGCAGCCCCAGTTTTTCGGCGCGGCGCATCAGGATTTCGTCGTCAATGAGCTGGTGCAAAATGTTCAGCCGCAAGGTTGTAGCCTGCTCGCCGGTGGGGGCCTGCTGGGCGGAAGCGATTTGGTTGTCGTAATACTTGTCGACATCAGACCGGAAAATCTTGCGGCCGTCGACCGTCGCCATTACGTCTCCGCCAACCTGCGACTTGCAGCCAACAAAAGCTGCGAGCAGCAGTGCGGCCGTAAGGCCCGCGGCTAATTGGGCAAAGCCCGAATTTCTTTTCAAGGATGTCACCCCAGACATTTCTTCGCGCATGCCACAGGCTACGCGGCGTTCAAACGCAGTCCAGCTTTTCGATTACTGATAACAATTACTTGGATGCCGGCCCTGGCGCGGCTGACGAATGATCCGGCACGGGTTGTCCTGCGTCCTTCAAAGCCTGATCGAGCGCGGCGCGGACTTCGCCAATAGGTACGGCGCCATCAAGTTTTTGCCCATTGATGAATATCGTGGGCGTGGCATTGATCCCGAGGTCATCGCCTTCTTTCAACGATGTCTTCACTGCGCCTTCGTCCTGGGCCTTGACGCACGACTGCAACTTCGCCGCGTCCAGATTGTGCTTTTGTCCCTGCAGGAGAGTCATGCGATCGAGAGCGGCCAAACGCGCGCCGGGAGTTGGCTCCCCACTTACCTCCCGTTGATTCGCATGGATATAATCGGCAAAATCCCAGTATGCGTCGCCATTCTGCGCGGCCAGACAGTTGGCGTCGACTGCGGCGTGAATTGCCCAAGGGTGCATTTCCAGGGGGAAATCCTTGTATACAAACGTCACCCGATCGCCATATTCCTTCAGAATTTCAGGGAACAAGGTCTGGTGCATACGGGAACAAAAGGGACACTCAAAATCGTCGAAATTTACTACCACTACTTTGGCGCTCTTGGCGCCCCGAGTCGGACGTCCGGTCACGTTGATCTTGCTCATCAGGTCGGCGAAGGGGTCTTTGGTCAGATCGAACTTGACCATGCGCAACATCGTTGCGCGGTCTTTTGAGAGCAGAAATTTGTAATCGGATTTCTTGGCATCGCCGCCCTCGATGCTCACGCTCACCGCATCGAAGTTAGGCCAATCGCTGCTGGGTGTAATAGCGCCGACGGTGACGTGGACTTCCGGAGGGAGACTGTAATAGGAACGAACTTGCCGCTCAATTTTCTTGGGCAGGTCATTATTAGACGCCTGGTTGGCCGCTCCGTTGGGAGCCATTTGAGCTACGCAGCCCAGGCAGATCAAAAGAAGAACAACAAAAGAACGCCGAATTAAAGTCACCGATAAGCGCCTCAGCATCGCTGGTTTAGCCTTGATTATCTCATAGCAGTTGAGAAGGGCGCGGCCTGTCAGACGCTTGTGGTAGTGGGGTCGGCTCCGCGAGGGTGTAACAAGAAACTGTCGAGCTTCGCTCGACTGGACAGCGAGGGCCGGCTGTCCCCACAGGAGCATTCCGTCAAACTGCCCCATACTGTCGGGACAGTGGCGCTACGCTGCTCAATCTAGACCGCGCGCTTATGCAGTTGATCGATCGACAGCAGAGTGTTCATGGATCCCGAGCGGAAGCCTTCGAGGTCAAGGGTCACGAACTTAAAGCCGAGTGCTTTGAAGATTCGGGTGAATTCAGTAGCCATCACGGGATTCAGGGCTCGGCTTAGCTCTTCGCGGGCGATTTCGATGCGGACGATCTCGCCGTGATGGCGTACCCGACACTGAAGGAAACCCAAGGCTCGCAGAGCGTCTTCTCCTTGTTCGACCACACTCAACGTTTCACGCGTGACGGGACGGCCGTATTCGATGCGGGAGGAAAGGCAGGCGGAAGCGGGCTTGTTCCAGATTCTCAACCCAGCTTCGCGGGCCAGATCGCGAATGTCCTGCTTAGTCAGGCCGGCCGCCAAAAGAGGAGTCGCGATGTGATGTTGTCTGGCGGCTGCTTGTCCGGGCCGGAAATCTCCCTGATCGTCGAGGTTGACGCCGTAGACGATCGAGTCGAACCCACGCGCGGCGCGGAGATCCTCCATCACCGAGAAAAGTTCATCTTTGCAGTGGAAGCAGCGCTGGCCGTCATTGCGAGCATACTCGGAACGATCCAGTTCGGAAGTCGCGATTACCTCAAGCGGAATCTTTTCTTCGTTCGCGAAAGCTACAGCGTCTGCCAGTTGCGTGCGCGCAAGGCTGGCCGAATCGGCGATGACCGCCAACATATTTTCGCCCAGAACCTGATGTGCGGCCCAGGCCAGGTAGGCGGAATCGACGCCGCCGGAGTAAGCGACGAGGATGCGTCCTGAGGATGCGAGTGAGTGTTCCAGAAGTTGGCGTTTGGTTGTCAGGCTACTGTCTTCTGGCATTCGGTTATTGTAGATCGAGTCTGGCACGGGTGCGCAGCCTCGGAGCGGTGGTATTAGATTCTCGAGGGTGCGCAGCGCCTGAAGGCGCCGGTCGAACAATGCACCGCCTACGGCATGCCCTGATATGAGTCCCACGGCCGGAGGCGACCGCTAGTACAGCCGATCCTGCCGCCGTAAGTTGCCGAAGGCTCCGATATTGGCCAGTGTGAAGGTGAAGCGAAACAGATTTTCATTGCGCACGTTAGCGATGGCATAGCGCCGATATTCCACGGTGGCGCCGCAACAATCCCAGTTATACGCAGTCTGTGCAGTGGCAAACTGCAACAAGCCGGTCTCCGAATCGATGCCAAAACTACTGGCCGCGCTGAAGCCTCGCTTGTTTGATTGTCCGTAGCCCAGAGCGATGCGGAACTGGTTGAACTTGGTGGTGAGAGCGGGATTCGATCCGGATGCCGGAATTTGCAAAATAGCGTCCCCTCCTCCAACGGTGAATGCCCCGAAGTGATAGTTTGCCAGCAATGTGCTGGCGTTGACCCGGTTCAACTGAAAGTCGTAGTCGAGATCCCATTCGGTATCTGTCCGGTCGCTGGTTTCCACCGTCAGCCGAGAGACAATTGGAGAAAGATGACGCGGCTCAGTAACAAAGGCAATTCCCGTGAGATCGACCGTGGTGGTGAATACGTTTCGCTGGCCGGGAACCAGCGCGCCGCCGAAGGTGGGGTCGAGAAAATACTTTTGCGCCAGTTCCCAGCGGGCGACCTCACGCACGGCGGGGTGAGGCTGGCACGAGGCCGATTGCAAATTATTGGCGTGCTGCCACGGCATTGTTTGTTCCGGCGCTGCGCCGCCGACCGTCAAACCCGTCATGAGTGGAACGCAGTCTTCCGCGGGCGCCGAGGTTCGTTTGGCATAGAGGCGAGTGATGAATCCGTATTCCACTTCGTGGGTGTCGCTGAGGATGTCGCGTTCGTCGAAGTGTACCACTTCCGAATAATTATTCACTCCGGTGATAAAGCGATAGGCGGCAAAGGGTTCGATCACGTGTTTCCATTTTCGCCCTAGGAATTCTCTTTCGAAAACACGTTCGAGAGCTGGTGGGCGCAATTCCACCACCGTTTCCAGGGCAGGGCGGTTGATGGAATTGTTTTCGAGAGTGCCGCTCCCCATTCCCGGAATAACGCGCTCGGAATAATACGTATCGTGCAGCGTCAATGCGGGACGCAGAGACCATCCACCGAACTGCAGTGGAAGAGAAATTTCCGGGCCAAGATCGAAGCGCAGGAGCTCACCTGTGTGCAGGCCCGGTATGCCGCTGGAGTTTCGCGGTTCGCTTCGCGAAAGACCATCAAGCGACGAGTCGAATGACCAATAGAAGGGCGAGTGCCAAAGCGGACGATCCACGCTCGAAGCGTCAAAACTGGGCGCATGAGAGATAGTGATTACGTCTCCGGGCGCGGTGCTTTGAAAGTTCTGGTAGCGCTCCACCATGCCTCCGAGCGAGAACCCGTCGTCGCTTTTCGAGAGGAAGGCCTGCGACTTGACTTCTGAATACACTGCCTGGGAAAAAACCTCGTTGAAGGCGAGGCGAAAGAGAAAGGAACTGAGGTAGTCGATGTTGGCGACTGCGCGGAAACCGTAGAAGTTTCCTTCGGCGTTCAGCCGGGCATTCTCGCCGCCTTCCTTTACGGGCGGCGTGCCGATGCCGCGGTCAATTACGCCAAAATAGTTCAAGTCGATGTAGGAGGTGTCGCTGGGACGGGCACGGAATTCACCGCGCTGCGACCATCCGCGCAAGGAGAAATATTCGGCGCCCATGGTTGCGTCCATGCTGCGATTCATCGCCCAATAGAAGGCGTCGCCGATAATGTTGCCTCTTGACGATGAGCGACCTATGGACGGCACCAGGAAACCGGTTTCCCTGGCTTCGCGCTCCACCGGATGCGTGGCGAAGGGAAAGTAGAGAACCGGAAGTCCGTGCAGGAGAAATTCACTGCGGTAGATTTTGGCATTGCCCCCGACATCGACCTCGACTCTGCGAGCATTGAATTGCCACTTTGGGTGAGGCAGTTCGCATGTGGTGATGGTGCCGTCGTATACGAGATAGTGATCGGGACTGGGTTTCTCCACTATCTTGCCGGTGAAGGCAAATGGCGCCGTCGAAGTGAGGATTACGCGGTTGCCGTGAAAGCGCAGGCCGGTGGTTCCGACGACGTCATAGAACTTGCCCGTCTCGGTGAGCAGGTTGTATGTTCCGCGGCTGGCTCGGATGTGGTCATCGTTGGGCCCACCATCGAGCGCAAAGTGGCCCTGCGCCTCGGTTTCTCCGGTGTCGGAGTTGTACGTGGCCTCGTCGGCGCGAAGGACATAAGAGCGATAGTAAACCTCGACGGCTTGATGCAGTTTGTAAACCGGTCCGTCTTTTTCCTGGGTTATTGAACAAATCACCGGCGAATCCTGTTCCACGGATTGCGCTTGCTTAGCGCAGGGCGTGGATTCGGAAGCCGCACCGTCTTTTTTTTGCGCGATTGGCGTCTGTTCGGCGGGACGCAACTGGCTGGTAACTAATGGAGGAATGAGAAGCAGATGACAAAGCGCCGCCACCGTGATAAGGAATCTGTTGCGAAGAGTCATCGCGGAACGATCATCGTACTAAGATCACAAAGCACATTGTCGCAAGACAGAACTCCACATGCTTTTAGAGTTCTTGGGCTACGGCATCGTGAACTTAGCATGGTGCAGTGTCCGAGGCAATGTGTCGGAAAAATTCTAGGATTCCGTAGAACCTTCGCCCGGTTGTACGTTTCACGGTTTCAATTTTTACGCTGTGAACTCATCCATGAATTGCCTTTTGTGCGGCGAAGTTTGCAATTGTGTTCAGGAAACCGGGCCGGCATCCTTGCCCCGCTGGGTCACAGACGCTGCGGTTAACCCGCCCTCGGGTGGCGAGCCGCCGGTCGAACGCAAAACGAGTAGCGATACGAACGCCACCACACCGCACTTTCAGACGGAGGAAAGTCACGGCGGCGCGCCCGCCAGCAACTTACAGACCGAAGAAACAGGAGCCTGGCGTGACGAACTGGCGAACCGGCTCAGCTCATACCGTGCCCGCCGGAAGCCACGTCCACCACGCTATCCCTCATTGCGGCTCGTGTTCGATCAGCCGGTTTTCCACGGAATCGGCGCCGGCGATGAAACCGCGCACGCGGAAACGCTGGGCGCGTTCGCTTCCGTTTCGCAAGACGCGTTGGCGCTGGACCCTTTCATCTCATGCGATTCGTCATTCCTTGAACCCGGAATGTCATCGGCGCCGGCCACGCGCCCGGTTGGCGATGACCCTTCGCCGGTGACCTCAGCGCCGCTGGTCCAGCGTAGTGCAAAGATCATCGAATTTCCCTGTTTGGCTTCGGCCGCCCCTCCGGTTCCGCTCAATGAACTGGCGGGACCGGTTTTGCGCCGTCCGCGGATACTCGACGTTCCCGATGTGGTGCTTCCCCCACCGGCATTAGGGGGCATCAGCATTGAGTCCGCGCAACCTCAAGTGGTAGAAAAACGCCCTGGAATCGACGTTCCGCTGGAGAGTGCGCCGCTTGGCCGGCGCCTGTTCGCGAGTACGATTGACGCTATCATCGTCGCCGTCGCGGTCGCGGTCGCGGGCTCCATCTTCTGGAAGGTTGCCGGCTTCATGCCGCCTCGATTCCAGTTACTTACCCTGGCGGCAACCACACCCTGCCTCCTGTGGGTGGCGTATCAGTATCTGCTGGTTGTTTATGCGGGAAGCACTCCAGGACTTCGTCTGGCTAAACTGGAGCTGACTTGTTTTAGCGGCAAACCGGCAAGCAGAAGCCTGCGGCGTTGGCGGGTGCTGGCCTCGTATTTGTCGGCGCTCTCGCTCGGCATGGGATATGCATGGGTCTTTCTCGATGAAGACTGCCTCTGCTGGCACGACCGGATTACCCGCACCTATCTCGCACCCAAGACAAGCGCGGGCTTATCTTCCTCGGAACCGACAACCGTTTGAACTTTGATCACGCGGCATCAGCAATGCAAGTGATATTCTGAACTCGCGGCGTCTTCTATGATCGAGCAAGAGAAGGCCAATAAATCGCGAATCGTAGGCTATGCGATCGGCATAGTGATTTTTGTAGTTGTTATGGCATGGAAGTTCGCGATCCATTAACAGAGATTTTATTTTGCGGTGGATGAATCACCACCGCCCTTCGTATGCCTTAGTGCCCCCGCCCTGTGCTATCTTCAATGGGTTTCCGTAAAGAATTCTGCGAAGCGCGGTTCTGTACGAAGATTTCCAGGAACCACGGTTCTGCAATCATAATTCTGCGCAGTTCTTGAAGAATGGCTTCTTCCTTTGAAGGTCCAAAACCGGTCGTAAAGGTCTTCGTCGCCACCACGGTGATGTTGACCTTCATCTCCTTCTGGCGGGCGTCCGCCATCGTGCTCTCGGACCTTGCCTCGTCGGCTTATTATGCCGGCGGCGATGCGGAAAAGGTCATCGGCAAGAGCGCTCCCTGGTTCATCCTCGCGGTCATGTTGTTCAGCTATGCCGTACGTGCGCTCTACATCGAATCCAGCAGCATGTTCGTGCGCGGCGGCGTGTACCGCGTGGTCAAAGAGGCCATGGGCGGCACGCTGGCGAAATTTTCCGTGTCAGCGCTGTTGTTCGACTACGTGCTGACCGGACCGATCAGCGCCGTTTCCGCCGGACAATATCTGGCCGGCTTCATCAAAGACATGGGGTTATACCTTCACCGGCCGCTGGATTTTTCGGATAACCATTTTGCCGCCGGACTGGCTGTCATTGTCGTGTTTTATTTCTGGTGGAAAAATACCCAGGGCATTCACGAATCCAGCCAGAAAGCTCTGCAGATCATGGTCATCACCACGGTGATGGTGGTGATTCTGCTTCTTTGGTGCACGATCACCGTGTTGCGGGCTCCCATCCAGTTGCCGCCTAACCCTTTGCACGCAGGCGTGGTTCCTCTCAATAAAGAATCGCTGGGCTGGCTGAACGGAACTATTTTCACCCACATCACATGGATCATTCTGTTCGTCGGCTTCGGGCATTCGGTACTGGCCATGAGCGGCGAAGAGACACTGGCGCAGGTGAATCGTGAAATCGAACATCCCAAGCTGAAGAACCTGGAAAAGACCGGGCTGGTGATTTTTATCTACAGCCTGCTGTTCACTTCGCTCGTTTCGTTCTTCGCCGTAATGATTATTCCGGATAGCGTACGGTCTAATTATTTTGCCAACCTGATCGGCGGCATCGCGATGTATCTGGTGGGGCCGACCAGTTTGAAGCTGCTGTTTCATGGGTTCGTTGTGCTGGTGGGCGTGTTGATTCTGGCGGGAGCGCAGAATACTTCCATTGTTGGCGCCAACGGTGTCTTGAATCGCGTGGCGGAAGATGGGGTGCTGACCAGCTGGTTCCAGAAGCCGCACAACCGATACGGCACCAGCTACCGGATCATCAATTTGATCGTGGGTTTGCAGTTGCTCACTATCGTTCTCAGCCGCGGCGACGTCTACCAACTAGCCGCGCTCTACGCCTTCGGGGTGATCTGGAGCTTCACCATGAAGTCCATTGCGGTGCTCGTGCTGCGCTTCACGGAACCGGGAAACCGCGCATGGAAGGTGCCGGGAAACCTGCACATCGGCAAGACGGAGATACCTTTGGGCCTGCTGGCCACCTCGGGGGTGCTGCTCATCACCGCGGTAGTGAATCTGTTCACCAAGTATCAAGCAACCATCGCGGGCTTGGTATTTAGCGCAGCTTTCTTCGCCATCTTCACAATTTCCGAGCGCCACGTTACCAAGGAGCGCCACGGAAAGCCCGAACAACTCGACCAATTCCGCGTCTATGGCAATCAGGAACTGGGCAGCGGTGCCATGGGCGTGCGTGAAGGCAATATTCTGGTGGCGATACGGGACCCGCGCAATCTTTATTACCTGAGGCATGTGCTCTCCCACACGAATACTGGGAAGCAGGATGTCGTAGTCATGAGCGCCCGCCTCTACCATCGCGAGCACACTTTCAGTGGCAGCACGGTTTTCGAGGCTAGCCAGGTATTCGATCATTACGAGCAGGAGTTATTTACCGCGGCAGTCGCCGTCGCCGAGAAGGAAGGCAGGCCAATCTCGCTGCTGGTGGTGCCAGCGACCGACGTGTTTGAGGCGATCATGGTAACGGCGCAGCGCCTCGGTTCCAGCCGCGTTATTTGCGGCCTTTCCAACAAACTCACCGCCGACGAACAAGCGAAGCTCACCGGCGATGCCTGGGAGCGCCTGCCCGAGCCCCGTCCGCGCTTGAATTTGGAAGTCTGCGCTCCCGATGGCACCGTTCGCGAGTACTCCCTGGGGCCGCACACTCCACGGTTACGTCCGCAAGACGTTGAGCTGATGCACAAGCTGTGGCTCAACATCACGTGCGACCCGCGGTTCGCTGGCGCTCACCACTACCACATTGTGGCACTGGCTCTGGAAGAATTGCAGCGGGAATTAAGCACGGAGCAGAGAGCGGAACTGTTGGCCAAGTTGCAGGAAGAAATGAATAGGTCGATGCCGTCGGGCTCAGCGTGAAATCGCTTAGGAGCGTTCTCCAGCCGTAACTTTCCCAGGTAAGACAATATTGCTTCGTCTTACCTTGTGGTAAGATAGGGCCATGTCAACCTCCTATCGTACTGTCGTCAGCTCCAAAGGCCAAGTGGTCATTCCCGCGGAATTGCGAGAGCAACTCGGCTTAAAAAAGGGTACGCCAGCCAGTTGGAGGGAGGAGCACGGCAAGCTTGTGCTTACGCCGATCACCGAACGACAGTTGAAGGAGATCGTGGGATTCCAAAAGCCCAAGCCCGGCGAGCCATCAATGTTTGAGGACTCCTTTGCCGAACGCGAGCGCGAGCGCAGCCGCGAGAAATAATGACTCCCACCAGCTCACGTGGCACGGTGCGGCGGTATGTGCTCGACGCCAATGCGCTGATCGCCTTGTTCGAGGGACGTCCTATTGCTTCGGAAAAAGTGGAACGGCTTCTCGCGGAGTCACTTCGACACAATGTCCCGCTCCTAATGTCCGCCGTCAATTGGGGAGAAGTCTTTTACATTGAATGGAAACGGCACGGGGAAGCGGGGGCTCACGCAGCCGAAGTAAGGCTCCAACAGATGCCAATCGCCGTTGTAGCAGCGGACCGGGAACGGGCCTCGCGGGCCGGCGCGCTGAAGCAAAAACATGCTCTCGGCTATGCTGACGCCTTCGCCGCGGAGCTGGCCATCGAACGCGGCGCCTCGCTGGTCACTGCGGATCCGGAGTTTTCAAAAGTCGGGAAAGCGCTATCGGTCTATTCGTTACCGCGGCACGAGAAGTAATCCTACCGAATGCAGGTTCCAAGACCAATGACTTATCGACGAACGGCGCCTCAGGCGCTGGCTGCTTCCTGCCCGCCCAGCGGCAGGAAGTACTGCGTGCCCTTGATGGGCGCTGAGACTTTCCGGAGTAATTCCTGCAAGTCTTCGTTGCGGTCGACGAAGTCGATCTCCGACGTGTTCACGATCAACAGGTCCGACGAAGTGTAGTGAAAGAAGAAGTGCTCGTAAGCACGAATCACTTCTTCCAAATACTCGTCGCTCACACCGCGCTCTCCCGGAGCGTTTTTTTTCTTCAGACGCTTCTTCAGAATCTCGGGCGTGGCCTGCAGATAAATGACCAGGTCGGGCGTAGGCACGTGTTCGCGGAAGTGGTTGTAATAGCGGTTGTAGATGTCGAGTTCCGGGTCGGTGAGGTTGAGGCAGGCGAAGAGTTTGTCTTTTTCGAAGATGTAATCCGCCACCACGGTTCTCTGCGAATGCGGCCCCAGATCAAGCGCCTGCAACTGCTCGAATCGCCGCACCAGAAACGCCAACTGCGTCTGGAATGCCGCGCCGCGCTCGCCTTCATAAAACGAGGTAAGAAATGGATTTGTGTCCGGTTCCGTGACCCGTTGCGCGTTGAGCCGCTCGCCCAGGATGCGCGCCAGCGTGCTCTTGCCCACTCGTATGGGGCCTTCCACAGCGATGTAACGAGGCAGTTCGAAAAGATTGGCCATGGGTGTGGAAGCAAGACTCGAAGATGCAGCATATCGCGGACGGCTCTACTACACAATTGAGGGATAAGTTAACAGGAGAATTGCTGATTGTCGATTGCTGATTGCTGATTAAAAGCGGGCCCGTCGATCAATCAGCAATCACGAAATCAGCAATCAACATTACAATCCCTGCATGCTTGCCCTTGCGGTCACTGGCGTCACGGCTGCGGCTGCACTCGCCGCTGGCTATCAATCCATGGCGCCTACCGGCCAGTGGTTTGGCAGGACATTCACGGGCCTGCCGCGAGGCAGTAGGCAACTTGCTTTGACCTATGATGACGGTCCTAATGATCCCCATACTTTGCGGCTGCTCGAAGTGCTGGCCCGGCACGATGTCCGCGCGACTTTCTTTTTGATTGGAAGCCGCGTGCAGCAGCGACCCGACATCGTTCGCGAAATAGCCGCGGCAGGCCATGTCATCGGGAACCATACATTCACGCATCCGCTGCTGACCTTCAAAGACGCAGCGGAGATTCGGCGCGAACTTTCTCAAACCAACTCGGCTGTGCAGGACGCTGTCGGCGAGCACTCAAATCTCTTCCGTCCGCCGTTTGGTGGGCGTCGTCCGGAGGTCTTACGGATTGCCCACGAGTTGGGACTACAGCCCGTCATGTGGAACGTTACTGGCTATGACTGGAATGCGCCACCGGCAGAAGTGATCGAAACAAAAGTGGCGAAGCAAATCCGGGGTGGCGACGTGATCTTGCTGCACGATGGCGGCCATAAAGCGATGGGAGCGGACCGTTCGCAAACTGTGCTAGCCACGGACAGTCTGATTGCCCGGTACAAATCCGAAGACTATGAGTTCGTCACAATTTCACAAATGATGCAAAGTGAAGCCGCCCTCTAATTCGGGCAATGCTTTCAAAAACGGCGTTGCAGATTTTCCGAGCAGATTCCAGTCAACCGTCAGGAGCGATTCCATGAAGCGCACTATTCTTTTTCTTTTCGTAAGCGCCGCGCTGGTGAGTGCGCTAAGCGCAACCGCACAGCCCAAAGCGCTTTTCTACATGATTGACAATCCCAACTCCGTGAAGTCGTTCATCGATCACGCGGACAAGATCGACATTCTCGTACCCGCATGGTATGGCGTTGACGGCAATGGACTCATGTGGGGCGGACCGAATCCCTACGTTATGCAGACCGCCGCGCAGCACCATGTGCCGGTCATGCCTATCATCGCCACTACCGTACAGGCTGATCTGCACAAACTCTTCATTACTCCCGCGTCGCGAAAGGCTTTCATCGACTCGATTCTCAGCGAGTGCAAAAAGAATGGTTACAGCGGATTTCAGCTCGACTTTGAAAATATGCTGTGGACTGACCGCGATCTGCTCTCGGACCTGGTTGCCGAAACCGCCGCCGCGCTGCACAAGCAGGGATTGCAACTCAGCATCGCCACTGTGCCCAACGGTCCCGGTTTTCCGGGAAGGAGCGCCTACTCGCACTGGCTCTATGCCAACTGGCGTGGAGCATACGATCTGAAGGCTCTGGCACAGTCGGTCGATCTCATTTGCCTGATGACCTACGATCAAAACACGCGATGGACCGAGCCCGGCCCGGTTGCGGGTTATCCGTGGACGGTTCAGCAACTGGAATACGCTCTGCAATTTGTATCCAAAGAAAAATTGTCACTGGGAATTCCAGTCTATGGCTATCACTGGTTTGCTGGAGACCCGGGCAAAGAGGAAAAACCGAATCCGACCGCCGAATATATTGGACAGCAGGAAGTCGACGAATATGTGGCGGCTTACCACCCGCATCCGGAGTGGGACTCTTTCGATCGTGTAACCTGGTTTTACTTCTACAAGGATGACAATCGCGAGTGGGTTTTTTACACCGACAAGCGCGGCTTCCAGGAGCGTCTTAATTTAGCCCGCGATCGCAACTTGCAGGGCTTTTGTTCGTGGGTGCTGGGGTCTGAGGATCCGGAGATCTGGACGGGGCTGCCCTCACACAAATAAAAAATTTATGACTTCGCGAATGCCTGATTAGCCGCCGCGATCGTTTGTTGAATATCCTGATCGGTGTGGGCCGCACTTAGAAAGGCCGCTTCATACTGCGATGGCGGTAGATAAACGCCGTTGTCGAGCATGCCGTGAAAGAAGCTGGCAAACTTTTCTGTATTCGATTCTGAAGCCGAGCCCCAATCAGTCACCGGACCTTGGGTGAAGAACCAGGTAAACATCGATCCGACGCGATTGTGGCACAGGTTCACTCCCGCCTCTTTCGCCGCGGCAGATACGCCTTCCACAAGCTCACAGCTCAACTTCTCCAGGCGAGGATAAATTTCATCTTTGTGATCGCCTAGATGCTTCAGCGTCGCGAAGCCCGCTGCCATGGCCAGCGGATTTCCCGACAGCGTTCCTGCCTGATACATCGGTCCCAGCGGGGCAACCAGGTCCATGATTTCCGCTCTCCCGCCATATGCGCCTACGGGCAAACCACCGCCGATGATTTTCCCCAACGTCGTCAGGTCGGGACGAATGTTGTACAACTGCTGCGCTCCGCCGAAAGCCACGCGAAATCCGGTCATCACTTCGTCAAAGATCAGCACGGCCTTTTCGCGCTCGGTAATCATGCGTAAGGCGACGAGATAGTCGTCACTGGCCGGAACGCAGCCCATATTTCCCACGACCGGTTCCACGATCACACATGCGATCTGATGCTTATACTTTTGAAATGCATGTTCCACCGCTTTGATGTCGTTGAAAGGCAGGGCCAAGGTGAACTGAATGAATTCTTCCGGCACGCCCGCCGATCCTGGGATTCCCAGCGTCGCTACTCCGGAGCCGGCTTTGACCAGCAATGCATCCGCGTGTCCGTGATAGCACCCTTCGAACTTCACGATGTATTTGCGTTTCGTATAGGCGCGAGCCAGCCGGATCGCCGACATGGTCGCTTCGGTTCCCGAATTCACGAAACGTATTTTTTGAATACTGGGAAATGCCGCGATCACCAGCTCGGCCAAATCTGCTTCTGCGGCGGTCGAGGCGCCGAAACTCGTGCCGTTGCACACGGCCGCGACAATGGCATCAAGAACGTCGGGCGGCGCATGGCCCAATATCAGAGGCCCCCACGATCCCACGTAATCGATGAATTCGTTCTCGTCCGCATCCCAGATGCGGGAACCTTTGCCGCGAGCTATGAATGGGGGATTGCCGCCGACGGAACGGAACGCCCGCACTGGCGAATTCACTCCGCCGGGAATCATGCTCTCCGCCCGCTGTTGCAGGCGGCGCGACTGCTCGACTTTGCGCGTGGTTGTGGACGGCATCGAGGCCTCCTCAACGGGAGAAAGAGATGTCAACGGATACGACGGAATGCAAGCGACTACTATAGCAGCGCACTCCCTGACAAATTAACTGGAAATTCATAGTCCCGAAATCACCTTGCAACATGCGGAAGGTAATCTGGAGGCCATCAAGTTGCCCTTCTAACCGGGAGGGTTTTCAGGACAGCCTCGGGGGCTCCGGGCTGTCCTTTTTGTTTTTCCCCAGCGCCGGGGTAATCCGTAACATTCCTTTAACCAAACCAGCGTAGCCTCGGCGGATATCTTTCTTGCTGATGATGACGATCTGTAGCGATTAACTATAGTTAACTCAAGGCGATATATTATTGTTAATTCTTTGGAAGCGGCAACCACCCTGCTTGTTAGAATTCAGGAAGTTGCACAATTCGTTTCGCAGCAACACTTCCGCAGTCGGGATTATGAGAACCGGACGCCAATCCGTTGCTTTCAGCCAGTGCTGGCTGCTGCCGCTGCTCTGCTCTGCCGCCGTCATTGGGGCGGCATTTCCGGCGCTCTCGCAGCAATCGAGCGCGCCCTCTGCGCAACCATCGGCTGCGACCAATCCGCCCGCTGGCGCTGCCTCTCCAGTTGAACCCTCCGATCCACCCGCGGACGACTCCACCGAATCGATGCTCCCTCACTTCAAGGACAAACGCTTCTGGTTGTCCGGTCAGGCCAACTTCATCTTTCAGGCGCACCCCGGCTTCCACGCTCTTTACAGCGGCAAGAATAGTCTCGGCCCACGCTACGAAAAAGCTACCTCGCGCGTGTTAACGCTCTACACTGGCGTACGCCTCAACAATTCCACCGAAATTCTAGTCGACGTCGAAGAAGCCGGAGGAGCCGCGCTAAGCACCGGCCTGGGAGTGGCCGGCGCTCCCAACCTCGACATCGTGCGTAATCCCCTGCTGAGCAAAGAGCCTTACCTCGGTCGCGGCATGATTCACAAAGTGTTTGCCTTGAGCAAAGACAAAATTGAAAATCAACGCACGGCATTCTCGCTTTTCGAAGAACTTCCCCGCCGTCGCGTGGAAATCCGTTTCGGCAAGTTCAGCATGCCGGATTTCTTCGATCAGAACTCTGTTGGGTCCGATACGCATTTGCAGTTCGTGAACTGGTCGATAGACGACAACGGAGCGTGGGATTATGCCGCCGATACGCGCGGTTACACAGTCGGTGCCGTTGCCGATTTTGAGGACCGAAATTGGGGTTTCCGTTTTGCCGAGGCTCTCATGCCGAAAGTCGCCAACGGGATTGATCTGGTTTGGCGGCCCTGGCAGGCCCGCGGGGAGAACATCGAATATGAATTGCGCCACGGCTTAATCCCCGGGGAACCTGGCGTTGTGCGTCTGCTGTCTTACGTCAATCACGCGAACATGGGAATTTATCGTGAGGCCGTGGTTGAATTTGAAGATGGCCAGCTCAACGAGACTGCGCCGGAAATCACGGATCACCCCTGGCACATCACCAGTAAGTATGGATTCGGAGTGAATCTGGAACAAAACCTCGCCCCAAACGTCACGGCCTTCGCCCGCTGGGGATGGGACAATGGGAAGACGGAATCCTTTGCTTACACGGAAATCGATTCAACCGTGGCCGAAGGCATCGGAGTAAACGGTGCGAAATGGCACCGCAAGCAGGACCGCGCCGGCGTGGCCTTTGTCACAAACGGGATAAAAAAAGATCATCAGAATTACCTGGCCGACGGCGGATATGGATTTCTCATTGGTGACGGCAGGCTGAATTACGGGCGCGAGAATATCCTCGAGTCGTATTATACGGCGCATGTGTGGCGGGGCATCTATCTTGCACCAGGATTGCAGTACATTGTCGATCCTGGCTACAACCGCGACCGCGGACCGGTGATCGTGCCCGGACTGCGCGCGCATGTGGAGTTCTAGGGGTTTCGAAACCAACAAGAAGAAGGCCGCCTTGCGGCGGCCTTTCGGAACGAATTGCAGAAATCGAGAACTAGTCTCCAGTTCCGCAACTGCAAACACCGGCTCCGCTGCCTACGATCTTGACAGCGTTGCATTCGGCTTTGAGTCTGGAAACTTCGCCGGTGCTGAGAGTCGCATCCTGCGATGCAGTCTCAGTTTCCGCGAAGCCCGCGTTTTGAATATGAGTCGTCCACGCCCGGAGGGCGGGGATGGGATTCAGATTCGTGGGGAGTGGGCAGGCTCCGACCGTAAGAGTGGTCGAGACGAGTTTGATCACTCCGGTGTTCAGAGTGCTGCTTACGCCGGTTAATGGATTGCTGGTAAGGTCGGTGTTCACCGAAAGTGTACGCAGCCCGTCCGGTGACAGGAAGCAACTGCAGCACTCCGACAACTCTTGATCGGCATCGAACACAAAAATGTTCGCACAGACATTACCCGGAGCGGTCCCCGGATTGGTCATCCGTAGCGTGCCATCGGGGGCGCCTGTAGTATTGGCGTTGGAAAAGTAGTTCACCTTGAGGGTATCCGCGGGTGGCGTGGTTTGCGCTGCCGCAGTCCCGGCACAGATGGCCAGGGTCAAGGCGATGACTACTAAGATTGTGGTTTGGCGCACGTGTCATCCTCCTTCAAATTTGGGGGAGGTGGATGTCGGCATAATAAGCCGCAAGGTAAATTTAGTGAGAATGATGAAATCCACAAGTCCCCAGTTGAACTAGCCCAATTTCATTAGATAGGCTCACGGGTCGGGAAAATCTTCAGGAGAGCGAATCCAACTCGTAAATCGGAACCACGTCAGTAATTGTGGAACAAAGACTTGCGGTTTTGGCAGGGAATTAGCGGAACTGCGCTCGGAGCAGGGCCGGACTTGCCCTGAGGCTACGACCTCGGTGTAAAAGTGGAATACGATGCCTGATCGAGAAGCGCTCCTGGCGGCGGCAGAACAACTAATGAGCGGAGCCAAGGTTGTTGTCGAAGGCCGGAGTTCACGGGTAACGCGGACGGGAAGCCAGCGTCTTCGCACTGCGAAATTTATAACGGCCGGGCGGGAATACCAAGCGATTGAGCAGAACCCGGAGAAGCCAAGCCGCTGGGGACGGATGGCGCAGCAAGGCAAACAAGTCGTGCAGTTTCGCGATTTGCAGACGAACAAGTATATTGCGGTGGCGGTCGACGGCAAGCTTTTTGAATATGGCCAGCGGGGAGAATAGCATCGTGAATGGAAGAAAACCGGAGGATTGGATTTTTGACGGATGGCGACTGAGGCGTTTCCTGCTGCTTGTCGCGACCGCAGGCGTGATCGGCTGGACCAGCCTCGCCAGTGCCTCAACTTATCAATACTTCCGCCTGGGCAACTCGCAAGACGTGCAGACCAAGACCTATGCAGGAACCGCCATGATGGGCGGAGGGACCGATCTGGATGAGGCATTTCGCTGGCTCTGCAACAAAGGCAACGGGGGAGATTTTCTGATCCTGCGCGCCACCGGAGATGACGACTACAACCCTTATGTCAAAGGATTGTGCAAAGCGAATTCCGTGGCAACGCTGATTATTCCTGACCGGCAGGCCGCTGAAACCCCAAAGGTAGCGGAAATCATTCGCCAGGCTGAAGTAGTTTTTATCGCCGGCGGTGACCAGGCCAATTATGTGCGCGGCTGGAAAGGTACGCCAGTGGAAGAAGCGATCAATGCCAACATCTCTCGGGGAAAGCCGATTGGGGGAACCAGCGCCGGACTCGCGGTCGAAGGACAGTTTGTTTATGGATGTTTGAAAGACAAGCCGGACGACAAAGATCTGGCGTCGAGCGATGTGTTGCCCAATCCCTATTTTGATCGCGTCACTCTGGTAAAGGATTTCCTGAAGGTTCCACATCTTGAAAATTTGCTGACCGATTCGCACTTTGCCAAGCGTGATCGCATGGGCCGGTCGCTCGGTTTTTTGGCGCGCATCATGCAGGATGGTTGGTCGCCGTCACCGCGAGAAGTAGCCATTGATGAGAGGTCGGCCGTGCTGGTGGAAGACGACGGGAAAGCGACTGTGGTCGGCACTGGAAAGGGCGCTTATTTTATGCAGCCCGCGGAAAAGCCGGCGGTGTGCAAGAACGGCATTGCTCTGACCTTTCGCAACGTGAGTGTGTACCGGGTCGCGGCGGGCGGACACTTTGATTTGAATTCCTGGAGCGGCGACGGCGGCGTGGCCTATTCGCTTTCCGTGGAGCAAGGCAAGATCACGAGCACACAGGCCAGAGGCGGAATTTACTGATTTGAAATCCGTACGTCCTCGCGGATCGACAAAACCAGCTTTTGAATTGACTTGCTGTGGCGATGTCTGCCAAACTCACGCCACACTTTGCACTTGGGGCTAGTCCACATTCTAATGCGTTGCCAGTGTCTTCATTCCGCTGCGCGGGATTTTGAGCAACTCTCCTTTCTTGTGAACGCGGGCAAGCTGGAGTCCGGCTTGTAATTCCTTTCTGCCGAAATCCTGTTATCGCAGAGTGGCATTAAATTTCCATCTGTCGTCACGATCATTCCGCAAATCGGGGGTCGAGTATGAAATCGTTTTGTTGGTTTGTGCTTTTGGGGACGCTGGTTTTGGCGGCGGGACTTATCGCTCAGGGGCAGAGTTCGCAGGGCCGGATTCTAGGCTCCGTTGTGGACCAGTCCGGCGCAGTTGTTCCCGGCGCGCACGTGACTGTCACAAACACCGCAACCGGCGTGGGCCATTCGACGAAGACGAACGGCGCGGGAAACTATGCGGCCGCCGATCTCGACGCGGGGACGTATTCCGTAAGAGTTGAGGCTCCGGGATTTAAGAAGGAAGAGAGCACGGTTGTGGTCGAGGTATCGCGCGAGGTGCGCGTCGATCTGAAGCTGCAACCGGGGGCGATCAACGAAACCATCGTAGTGACTGCGGAAGGCGCGCTCGCGGATACGACTGACACCACTCTGAACGGAGTGCTGTCGAACAAAGCGATTAACGAACTGCCGCTGCAAGGCCGCGACTTTCAAAATCTGCTGCCGCTGCATCCCGGCGTGCAGCGCACGCCCGGCGGCGGCTTCCACTCGGTGACATCGAACGGCAACCGCCCCGACGACAACAATTTCTACATCGACGGCGCCGATGACAACGACGCTTATTACGGCGAAACCGTGATGAACGACGCTGGCATTTCCGGAACCCCCGCCAGTTTCCTGCCGCTGGATGCGATTCAGGAATTCAACACGCAGGAAGGACCGGGCGCGGACTACGGCGTCAAGCCGGGTGTCGTAGTGAACATGGGAATCAAGTCCGGAACCAACGATGTGCATGGGACCGCGTATTATTTTGCCCGCAACAGCGCGGTCGATGCGCGCAACTATTTCGATCCGGCGCCTAGCCCGGTGTCGGCACTCATCCTGCATCAGTTCGGAGCTTCCGTCGGCGGCCCTATCAAAAAGGGAAAGTGGTTTTACTTCATGAACTACGAAGGCATTCGCGACAAAGTAGGAAATCCCGGCGTGACTGACAGTCCGGTAACCAGTTCTCTGGCCAACACCCTGGGCGGAATTGCGAACTCCGACGGCAGCCCGAATTCCGCGACCTACAGCCTCCCCGATGCGATCGCCTATTTCAACAACCCGGTCAACGTGGCTTACTGCGCCGCCTACAACGAAGTGCCGACTTGTACCGTGAGTCCGTTGAGCCTGCAGTTATCGAAATTATTTCTGCCCAACCCCGGACTTACATTGAAGGGATTGAGCGATCCCGGCGCTATTAATTTCGATTTCAATAACGTCAATCGCGGTGACAATCTGGTAGCCAAAACGGATTACACGCTCAACGACCACAACCAGTTCAGCGTTCGTTTCATTTACGCGAACACGACGCAAACGGAAGAAGACACCGTCCCGTTGCGGCCGCAGTGGCTTTCCACCACCAGCCCGACCACGCAGGTCTTCGGCGTGAGCTGGACGAACACTCCCAACTCTCGCTGGATCAATGATGCGCGCTTCAGCTACAACCGGTTCAATGAAGCAATCTACCCGGTCGATCACAATGTGAACCCGACCGCATACGGACTGAACACCGGCGTCACCGATCCGCGACTGTTTGGTTTTCCGAGAATCAATCCTGGATCGGACGAGTTCAACTACATGGGTGGAAACTCCAGTTGGCCGCTCGCCACCACGCCCAGCGCAACTTATCACGGTTCTGACACCGTTTCCTACATTAAGGGAAAACATTCCATCCAGTTCGGTGGCGAATACCGCTACGGCAACGTGGATTATTACCGCGCGACATACGGGCGCGGGCGGATTTACTTCGACGACCTGACCGACTTCATCGCCGGCCAGCCCGACACCTGGAGATTTCTATACGGCGACCCCAGCCGCAATGTCAGCCAGAAAGCGATGGGCTTTTTCGCGCAGGATTCATTCCGCGCCACGCCTCGGCTGACATTAAATCTTGGCCTGCGCTACGACATTACCGATCCCATCAAAGATTCGCGCAATCTTCTCGCCAACTATTTGCCTACACGGGGGCTGGTCCAGGTGGGTCGAGGAATCAGCAGTCCTTATCCCACGAACTACAACAACGTCTCGCCCCGATTGGGTCTGGCATGGGATATGAGAGGGAACGGCAAGACCGTCTTGCGCGCCGGATCAGGTCTCATCTTCGAGCAGCCTTCCATCCGCACTTTCATATTCAGCGGCGGCGGATTGAACCTGAATCCGACGGGCGTTCCCTACGTCGATCTGAACGGAAACACCATCCAGCCGAGCGGAACCATCAATTCGTTTCTGGTGGAATCAAACGATCCCACGCAGCTCACCTGGAACCAAACCGGACCGATCTTTCCCGCAGCCGCCGGAGCTTCGTGCAGCGTTGACAATCAATGCAATGTCTTCGGTGTCGATCCGCATTTGAAGACTCCCTACGTATTGAATTGGAATTTAAATATCCAGCAGGAAATCGCGCCGCAGACGCT
>DATBZH010000118.1:0-68210 GCA_036513255.1 Candidatus Sulfotelmatobacter sp.
TAAAAGCCGCAGGCCGCTGGACGAAGAAAATCCGCAGACAAAATCCCGCGATGTCCGCATTTGGGAAGAGCCCACCCTTGCAAAAAGCCGCAAGGATGGGCCACCCAGAATTTATGCTAGCGCCAAAGGGTGCGCCACCCGCGGTTATCTCATCAGCCGAAGAAGGGTGAGCACTCTTGCTCAGAAGAACCAGAGGTCGGTCGTTAAGCTTGAATCTTCCGACGGAGGAAGAACTAAATCGGTGGGACATTCCGCCCTTTCAACCGGAAGTTGAGCGGAAAGTAACGAAGGGCTCACTTGGGCGGCTCTGTGCTTACGCTCGGCTCGTCGTTTTGACTGTCAATGAGGTAGTGGGCCTGATGAGTTGAGACCGTCGCACGGTCTGGTTTGGATTTGTACTTATTTAAAAGCGCTGTGTCGAGGGGAGAATCCGTCATGAGAACCATTGCAATATCCGAGCATGAGTGCGGTGAGCTGTTGAAACGTGTATCGGTCGGAAGGCTTGCATGTTCATTGGCCGACCAACCCTATATAGTGCCCGTTGCCTTTGCTTATGAGCCCAATTCCATTTTCATTTTTTCGACTCTCGGCAAGAAGATTGAGTGGATGCGGCAAAATCCCAAAGTTTGTCTGCAAGCCGACGAAATGGGCAATCTGTCGAACTGGATCAGCGTAATAGCGACTGGAATCTACTCGGAACTGAGTGAATCTCAACACTCTGCCCAACTGGAATATGCGAAGGAACAACTCGCGCAGCAGTCTGAATGGTGGGGGAACCCTCTGGCCGAAAGACGCGAACAAACCAGCGATCTGTCGATTGAGCCTGTCTTCTTTCGGATCGATATTACTTCGATGAGCGGCCTCCGTAGTATGAGTGAAACGAGTAAGGAAATCTGAAAAATTAAGAAAGAAAAGCCACGTCACGCGCTGGGCGAAACCGGGCCGGTACGAGTGAATGTTGGGTGGACGGAGATTTCGTTTCGAGAGAGCGCCGCTTAGACCGTCACTGCAAGCGTTCGTGGTACCCGCCCTTCGCACAAGACGCGAAGGACGGGGCACCCTTTTTGGCTGATACCTGCTGGATCAAGAGCTTGGGCCACCCGGCAGTCGTCCAAGGGATATTGCGAAAGTGTTCAATTTTGTACAGACGAATGTTCGCTGCATTACTTAAATTTTATGGTGATGGCGGACGTGTATTTCGACTCCACCCAATCTTGGTCCGATGTTATTCTCGCAGTCGGAGGGCCGACATGGACATTCCGGGCGGGATTAGGACCTCGCGGTAACATCCAACTCCGATCTTTATTCGGTGTGTGGTTCCGCGCGTGGCTAGCGGCACGCCGGTTCGGCACACTCTGGTTCAGCACGCTCTGTTTCAGCGCGGTCAGCTTTTTAGGCACCGCCGCCGTGGCGCAGAAGATACCCGAGTCTGCGCAGGGGGCTTCGGTATCCGCGACCTTTCTCCAAGGCAGCCCAGCCGACTACGCCGGCACCAATCAGTGCCGGACTTGCCATAAGCCAGAGTTCACCGAATATGAAAAGACTGCTCATGGCAAAGTAACCGTTCCCGGCAAGAGTTACATCTCCGGCTGCGAGGTCTGTCACGGTCCGGGGAAAGCTCACGCCGATGCCATTGAGGCCGCCGAAGGCGACGAGGGCAAGACAGCGAACGCGCTCCAGGAGCATCCCATCTTCTCCTTCAGCGTCAATCAAAAGATTTCAGCCGCACTGAAGCAATTTCCCATCTTTCACTTTCGCTCCGACGCGAAGGAAAACGCGTCGCACTGTCTGCTGTGTCATGTCAGCAGCAAGCAACAGGAATTCTTCGAACACTCGGCCCACGCTTCGCACGGTTTGTCGTGCAATGAGTGCCACACCGCGCACCTGGTGGAAGAAGTCAAAGATCAGAGCAAAGGAGATCTCAGCTACCCTCAGGGATATTTTTTTCAGGCGCCGCGCCTGCCGGATGAGGTTCGCTGGCTGCATAACAGCCTGTTGAAGCAGTCTGAGCCGGCGCTTTGTTTTACTTGTCACGGGACGGTTCAGGCCCAGTTCGCGCTGCCCATTCATCACCGCGTGCCGGAGAACCTGATGAAGTGTACCGACTGCCACAACCCTCACGGCACGCCGAACCTAGCCAGCCTCAACAAGCCGAACTTTGAGACCTGCGTCAAATGCCATGTGGAAAAGCGCGGACCCTTCGTCTACGAGCATCCGGCGGCGAAAGTGGAAGGCTGCACTTCCTGCCACAATCCGCACGGCAGCACCAATCGGATGTTGCTGGTACGGCGCGAAGGCCGCCAGCTCTGCCTGCAATGCCACAACGGATTCCACGGTCAGGCGGGCGTGCCTCACTCGCGCCTCGGCTTCCAGGCTAGCGGCGAGTGTACCCGCTGCCATGTCGCTGTCCACGGCTCGAATTCCGACGCAACGCTGCTGCGATGAAGGAAGCTCCGATGAAGAAAGCAGCGATGAAGAAAGCCGCCATGAGATCGACACACTGCTTCATTCGATTGGCGGCGCTCGCGCTTGTTCTTGCGGCCGCTCTGCCAGCCACGCTGCGGGGCCAGACTGGTGACGGCGACGGCTACGAAGCTCCTCCCATCACTCTGGAAGGTTTCAATACGCAAGGCTCGGTCACATTCGGCTATCGCTTCGCCGATATCAAGGGCTACCAGCCGATGTACATGGAGCTGCTCGATCTGCGGCCGGGCCCGCGTCTCACGGACTTTAATATGTTCGGCGAGGCGGCGGAGAAAGCGAACCCTTTCGCCGACAGTTACTCGCTTTCCATGTCCGGTCTGGGCGGTGATCCGTTTCCCACTGCGCAATTGACTGTGAGCAAAAGCAAGCTCTACGACTTTCGCGCAAACTGGCGGCAGAGTTATTACAACTGGAACCAGAATGACAATGTGGTTCTGCCCATCGCGGCCGCAGCGCCCGGATTGGGCACGGGACTCACGGACAATCACAATTGGGCGACCGTGCGTAAGTTCGGTTCGGCAGACCTCACTCTGCACGCCACGAATCGATTGCGCTTCAACTTCGACTACTACCGCACCACCGACGATGGCCCCACCTTCACCACGCGTTCTCTGGACTTTGTCGGCTCGCCGGGATCCTGGGGCGGCTTCGCCCGCGCCAATCCTTACTCGCTGTACGCGCCGCTCAGTGACGATACCAACCGGTTTACTGGCGGCGTGGATTACACCTATAACTCGTGGAGCTTTCATTACGCGATCGGTTACCAGACCTTCACCGAGAACATCAGCCTGAATAATATCACGTCGCCGGAGCTGAGCATCAATCCGATCACGAGTTCTACGCTGGAGCCGCTCGGCTCCGTCTCCTGGTCGCAGTACCGGAAGTTGACCACGCCTATCAGCGAGTTTTCATTCGTGGGCAAGCCGCTGGCGAAACTGCAATGGCGCGGGGGCTACATGTTTTACCGCTACCGCGGCCCTGCCACCTTTGACGAGTCGGCAAGCGGCATCGCTCCAGGCTCGGCCGGACCTAACGCGCCCTATACGTTCAGCCAGAGTGGGCGCGCCACCGTTACTGAACCGGACAACATTTTGAACCTGGGATTTACTTATCAAATCGCCGACTGGTGGAGTCTGAACGCCGACTACCGCTATTCGCGGATGAGCAGCGAAGGCATCGGCAATTTCGGCAGCCTCTTCTCTCAGGACACGCTGGTGGCAACTCCTGCGAGCGGTCTGGACGACATCGTGTGGCGCAACGCTCTGAGCGATCTCGACATTAATTTTGATTTCACTCCCATTCGCACGCTGGTCATTCGCCCCGGTGTTCACTTTATGAAAGCCGACGTCGTCTCCATCGACAACGGCGTGACCGATCCGGCCCTCACGTTGGAGACTAAAACCGCGATGCCAGAGATCAGTTTTGGCTATCAGCCTTCCAAGAAATTCAGCATCCGCGGTGACCTGCACAGTTTCGACAGCGGAGCCTCCTATACGGCCATCACGCCGCACACGGGCGTGGGCGGACATTTGGTGGCGCGCGTTCAGTTGACTCCCAGGGTTTCCTTTGAAGACGAGATGAACCTGACCAACACCAAGTTGCTCGACACCAACTTTCATAACAACGTTCACTCGAACGCCGCAACTTTGTCCTACGCGCTGACCGACCGGTTTTCGATATTCGGGGGGTTCAGCTACCTCAGCTATTTCGCTCAAGGCGACATCGTGTATGCCCGCGGGACACCACCGCTTAATGACTTTCTGCGCGATCAGGAAACGAATCGAGTGTGGCAAGGTGGCGTGGAAGCCAAGCCTACCAAGCGTCTCGGCCTGCGGCTTAGCGGAAATTTTGACCGCTCCACGGGCGTGGGAGCGATCAGCGGCGAACCTCCGGCCTATGGGCCTCTTACGTGGCCGCTGGTTACTGGCACGGTTTACTACTCTTTTCCCAAAGCCGGACGTCTTTCCATCGATTTACAACGCACTTACTACAGCGAGCAGATCGTAACCGGCAACAATTTTCAGGCAAATCTGCTGACCATTCGCTGGACGCACGATTTTTAACTCTCGGGAGGATTCTATGAACTTGTCTTCGAAAGGCAAATGCTATTGGCACAGGGCCTTGCCGGCTCTGGCCTTGCTGGTCTTTTTCCTGGCGTCCGTGCCCAGCATCGCCGCGCAGAGCGCCGCCGACAATTACAACCACAAGTGCGCCGTTTGCCACGGGAAAGATGGATTAGGAAATACCGCGCAGGGCAAGAAAGCCCACATCAAAGATGTTCACGCCAACATGAAAGACTCGGAAGACGACATGATCAAGGTCGTGACCGATGGCAAGGGTGACGACATGGACTCGTACAAAGGCCAATTCACGGCCGCACAAATCAAAGATCTGGTGGACTATTACCGCAGCCTAGGCCAAAAATAGTTGATAACTCCGGTACACATGGAAGTCGCCTTTGTCGGCATTGTGGTGATGCTGGCAATTCTAGTGGCCACTCGCCCGGAGCTTACGCGGGTGCGCGGCGGCAAGATTCTTGCCTTCCTGACGCTCTTCATTCTGCCCGTAGTGGCCGTTGCGCTGGGTTATTCCGAGCACATGGAGCGCGCCACCAGCACCCAGTTCTGCCTATCCTGCCACGTTATGAACGATTTTGGCCGCAGCCTCTACGTGGATGATCCCAGTTACATTCCAGCCAAGCATTTTCAAAACAATCTCGTTCCCCGCGACCATGCCTGCTACACCTGCCATACGGACTACACCATGTTCGGCACCGTGCACGCAAAATTCCGGGGACTGCGCCACATTTATGTGCAGTACCTGGGCAAAGTTCCAGCGCCGGCCGAGATCAAGCTCTACACTCCCTTCAACAACCGCGAATGTCTGCATTGCCATGCGGGCATGCGCGCCTTTGATGAAGAGCCGAAGCACAACAAGGCTCCGGACACGATGAGCCGGATCAACTCCAACCAGTTGTCATGCACCTCATCCCACTGCCATGACACCGTTCACGACGTGGGGACGCTTTCCTCTGCGACGTTCTGGAAAGGAGGGCAGTAGCTTTGCCGGACACAACGCAAGCTCCGCTGGTCGAGCGCCGCCTTCGCTGGGCAGGTTTTCTCATTGCTGTTGGCTTGATCGTCCAATTAACGACGTTCATCTGGATACATCCCTTGGCTTTCATCGCCTTTGCCGTGGTAGGTTGCCCCCTGACCGGCGCCGGAATTCTGCTTTTCTTATACTCACTGGTCTCGCGTGAGCCATCGCAAGCTGGCCGTGCTCACAAAATCAGCCTTTCGTAATTTTCATTTGACTCAAACTGCGCACTCCATTCCTGAATTGGGAAAAATCTTGTCAAGAGGGGGAAACAGCGGTTTTGCGGCTAAGTGGTTCTGGTTGCGGGAAATATAAAGTTGGGAAAATGTCCGGATTGCCTAGGGCAAAATGCTATTCTGGAAATATAGGGCAAAGATTTTTGTAAGCCGGGCTCTGAAGCGATTGGGACGTTTGACGGGTTGCGGCATTGCTGAAGCGATGCCCTGATACGAATCTGATCTGGTTGGAAGCTTCCCTCAGGGGCTTTAAAGCCCCCATAATTTTTGGTCTTAGTGGCACGACTGAAGTCGTGCTTTCCCAGTCACGTTCAGTCTGAGAACATCTGGAATTTTTAATCGGGGCGCGGCCTGGCGGCTGCGCCTTTTCTATTTTGGCCGGCTTTTTTTAAAGAGCGGGCTTCGAGGGGCGGAGTGTCGTATGGCAAAGTGCAAGGGGTTTCGGACTTACAAGGAGCGGGGAGAATGGGTGGAGTTGCGGTTTATGGCGGAGGCGTTGCGGCACGGGTTTCGGGTGTCGAAGCCGTGGGGAGATTCGTCGGCGTATGACGTGGGAGTGGAGGCGGGCGAAGGCGTGCTGCGGGTGCAGGTGAAGTCGACGGACTGCCGGACGCAGTATGGATATTTGTGCCAGTTCAAGCCGAATGCGAGGAGCCGTCCGTATACGTTGAAGCAGGTGGATTTTTTTGTAGCGTATGTGATTCCGCGGGATGCGTGGTATGTGATTCCGGCGGCGGTGATTTTGAGCGGCGAGGGGATCAAAGCGACGACGATCAAGGCGATGACGCTGTTGCCGGAGAAGGCGCGGCATCCGGAGCGGTACCGGTTTGAGGGATATCGGGAGGCGTGGGAGTTGATGCAGGGACGGAACGCAGTAGATAGCGGAATTACACTATCAACTTCGCTTCATCGTACATAATCCACGAGGGCCACCCGCCTCTTCGAGAGAACACCAGCCAGCTGCAGATCATTGAAAAGATGATGCGCCCTGAGAGATTCCGAACTCCCGATGGACAAATAATAAAACGCGAGTCATTGTCCGACGTTGCAATCTTCTAGTGCCCTTAGCTCATCGGCTGCCAAGCTTTTGGCTATGGCAGCCTCCGATGTCGGCTGTATGGTCTCAAATGCGCCCGAGCAACAGGAGAATGACAACAACGAAAAGAACAAGCCCGACTCCTCCGGTTGGGTAGTAGCCCCAGTCACGACTGTGCGGCCAGCGTGGCAAAACCCCCAGAACTGCCAAGATCAAAATCACAATCAATATCGTTCCCAGCATTTTGTTTTTCCTTTCCTTGCGATGAGGAACGGCGCGAGCGCACTCTTGGCCCGCGCCGATCAATAGCTAAGGCACAGTTACAGCGTGATGCTAAGTGCGAGGTTTACGCCGGGATAGCTCGCGTTACACAGGTAATACACGCCGTCAATTTCGATTACGAAAACGTCTTGCGTGTAGAGCCAGTTGGCGGGCCAGGGCTGAGCGAATCCGAACCAATAGCCGCCGTATTGGAAGCGGCGATTGCGGTAATCGGTTTCGCTGACACGAAACCTGTGCTCTTGCCCGAAGTTGGCTCGGAAGCGGTCCTCGGGAATGCGGCCATTACCCTTTGCGTGCTCGTCCTGCTTTCCCGGCTTGGCTTCCTGCACGGGTTGCTGGTGCGCGTTTTTCTCTTCCGGCTTGCTGTTCTGCTGGGTATTTCTTTCTGCCGGCTTGGCGTTCTTCTCTTCCTGCCGCGCGTTCTTTTCCTCTTGTTGCTTTGCTGGTTTTTCCGGTTGCGCTTTCTTTTCTTTTTCCTGAGCAGGCTTGTCTTTCTGTTCGTCTTGCTCGTGCTGCTCTTGCTGAGAGTAGGCCAGAGAAGTCGCTCCCAGGGTCAAAGACAGGACTGCCGTGCCGAGAATTCCAATGATCTTCATGAGTATTGCCTCCGTAATCGATTCGTTGCGTACGTTGCTCTAGCGCAAGCTTCCAGTGGTCGCATTGACCGGGTTGCCGATGGCTTCGCCGGATACGAGAAGTTCTACTCTGCGGTTCTGCTGCCGGCCCGCGGAATTGTCGTTGGAGGCTACCGGCAGAGTATTGCCAAAGCCTTTGGCGCTGACGGAATTCATTGCTACGCCTTGCTGCACCAGGTAATCGCGCACTGAGCCAGCGCGGTTTTCGGACAGCGTTTGATTCATGGCATCGCCACCGACGTTATCCGTGTAGCCGCCGACTTCAATGTTGAGGCCAGGGTAGGCGAGCAGAATGCCGGCGACCTTTGCCAGTTTCTCGCGTGCGCCCGACTTCAACGAGAATTTTCCGGTGTCAAATAACACATCGGACATGCTGACGATGAGGCCGCGCGCGCTGTCGCGAGTTTGAAGAATAGAATTCAGCTGCTCGGACAATTTTGCACGCATGGCCGCTTTGTCGGTGTCGGCTTGTTGCGCGCTTAACTGAGCCTGCTGTGCGGCCAGACGGGATCGTTCGGCATCCGCCTGCGCTGCGGAGAGCGCGGTTGCTGAGGTGGCCTGGCTATCCGCCATATCGGACTTAGCCTGCGCGGACGCGGCTTGTGCATCAGCGGCGTCATTGCGAGCCTTCGCCGCATCAGATTCAGCCTGGGCTTTGGCCGCTCGCGCGTTCGCCGTATCGGACTCAGCCTGGGCTTTGGCAGTTTGCGCATTCAGGGCATCAGACTCTGCCTGAGCCTTCGCCGCCTGGGCCTTCGCCGTATCGAATTCAGCTTGCTGCTTCTGGCGCATCGCGTCGTCCGCTTGCATTTGCGACTTCGCCTGCGCATCGGCTGAATCCTGACGCTCGTTCGCGAGACGTACCTCGTCCATCTTCTTGACTGCAATCTCGCGCGCATCTTCGGCCGTCTGCACTGCTTCGCGGGAGACGGCGATCAGCGGCTTCTTAGGAACGTTTTTATCTATGGCGTAACCATCCGCATTGTTCATCAACTGGACGGCATGCTGATAGCTGTCGCCGGCATATTGCTCGGCGCCTTCGGATTGAGCAATGCGCAACGCGTTGCGCGCTTCGAAGAATTCCAAAGGCAATTTTGCATTCAGAACCACCGGGTCGAACTTGTAGCCGGTGGGAATGTAGCCGCCGCGCTCCATCAGTTCATACTTTGCATTCACCGCTTCGCTGGTTCCCTTAGTGTCATCGCGAACTACGTTTTCAAGAATCACCACATTGCTGGGCTGCCGCACCGCATAGTAAGGTTCCGCAGTAACGATTAGCGCGAAAGCCTGAAGATCCGTGGTTACTTGAACCTTGCTGCGGTGGTTTCCGCCCACCAGCACTTCGCCCAGGTTGACGGCGCGGCCTTCGGGCGAGATCGCCCACAAGACATAGGTGAGGTACTCGTTGCCGAAAGTCGTCGGTTTCTCCAGGTTGCCAAATTCCGCAACGATCTCGATGGATCCACGCTTGCTGTTTACGTTGGCCTCGCCATTGGCTAGCGGCATTAGATTGGTGCCGGCAAAGTCAAGCTTCGAGCTTCCACTGCGATGTTGATAGTTGACCGCCTGCACACTGCGGCTGACGACGGTCACCCGGAATGTCGGCATCGAACTCATAGGCTCGACGGCAAGGGTTTGAGAATTGGTTTGCGCAAACGCGCTCAACCCGACAGTAAGTCCGACTGCTAACAAAAGTTTTGTATTCAAAATATCTCCTCTTGGCAGAGATCTGCCGTATCGCGTGGTTAAGAATCTTGTACGGGCGCGTTCAACCGCGGTGGTTTCCCTTACCGGATCATTAGCGTGCCGACGTGGATCCTGGAGAGCGAATGAAACAGCCCAAAAACATTTAGCAGCCAGAGGACCACGACGATCACGACGACGCCGTTCAAAATGGACTTGATGGAGGACTGCATGGGAATGAAACGATTCACCAGCCACAGCAGGACGCCGACCACGATAAGAACTTCCAGGAGTTGAATTAACGGCATGATCTTTTACCTTCCTTACTTGGCGAGCTAACGCCTCTCATCCGCGAGGTGTTGCCCTGAATTCGATCTTCTAGAATGCTTAGAGTCGAATCGTGTTCCGCCGCAAAGTTGGTGGCCGGCACACGGATACGGATGAAGAATGCTGATGGCTGGATGTGGCCGCTTCGGCGTGACCTGATCAGGACCCGTAGCGGTCTAAACATGAGAGCTGCGAATCAGCGTTCGCGGCTCCGTCTACACACTCAGGAGAATAGATAATGACAGGTGCGGCCTGTTACGTCTGAGCAACATAGCTCACTGTGATAATTAAGGTTGCGGCGAACGGCGGATGGGGTCAAAGATAAATTGGACAACCCCATCCGCACTTGCATTAATCGTTAGCACGCTGCCGGCGTTCGGAACTTCCATTGGCGTCCAGCCATTCGAGTAGGGAGCGCACGCTAGCCCGAGCCAGGGCAATGGAGCAATCCGCGGCTCCGTAATACACATTGATCGTGTCGCCATCGGCATCCATCGTGTATCCGCAGGGAAAGACGACGTCGTCAACGTCGCCGTGGCGCTCGTATTCCGCCTCCGGCCCGAACATCCACGAATCTCCTCGCAACAAACACTTCTCCGGGTTTTCAAGATCGAAGAGAGCCAAGCCCAATCTATAGAGACATCCCGAAGGCGTGTGCCGGACTCCGTGGTAGAACACGAGCCAGCCTCTGTCGGTCTCGATGGGTGGCGGCGACAGACCAATCTTGTTGGCATCCCACCATGCGCCGCGGCGCGCTTCCAGCATCAGCCTGTGCCGGCCCCAATGGCGCAGATCAGGAGAATAGGAAATCCACATGTGCGACCCGAGCGGGGTCATGGGGCGATGAATCAGCGCCCAGTAGCCATCGATCCTCCGAGGCAAAAGTGCCGAGTCTTTGTCGTCGGGTGACATGATTACGCCGTATCGCTCGAAGGTTCGAAAATCTTTAGTCAGAGCCAGAGACACACCGGGGCCACCGCGTGAATAAGACGTGTACGTGACCACGTATTGCTGCAGTTCGGGCACGAATGTGATGCGGGGATCTTCGATGCCCCAGATCTCTTCGGGATGCTTCGGGCTGGGCGTTAACGTGGGTTCGGGATCGATCTGCCACCCATCCACACCGTTTTGAGAGCGTGCTGCGCACAGATGCGACAAACCGCGCCGTTCTTCCACGCGGCAAAGCAGCAGGGTCGTGCCATCCGCGAGCAGCGTGGCGCCGGCATTGAACACGCTGTTAATGGGATACGGCCAGTCCTTGCTGGTGAGGATTGGATTGGCCGGATGCCGATGAAGGAGTGGTTCAAAGCGAGTGTTCAGCGGGCTCACAGGCTTCTGTGCGGAGACAGTCATGAAGGGATTTCCCCCGGTTCTGATTCTTGAAGCGAATGCATTTCCAGCAGTGCCGTCAGAAACGACAGCGTCGATTCCGCGCCCTGGTTCTCATTGGCGCGGTCAGGATGCAGGCCGTCGCGGCAGCCGCCGGTGACGGGATCATAGAGAGAAAGCTGCAGATCGTTGTCGCCGAGGAACCAGTTGAAGGCCGACCAGGCTTCGTTGCGCCAGCGGCTGTCTCCAGTAACGCGGTATGCTTGCAGGCACGCAGAAACCGCACCGGCAGCTTCAAGCGGCTGCTGATCGAAGCGGGCCTTCTCGCCACCCTGGCGATAGAAACCCTGCGATCCAATCGGTACAAAGTGGCGGTTGATTTCGCAACGCTGCGCTTGTGACAGCCAATCCAGCGCTTCGAGCGCGGCGGAAACCATACGATCATCCGAGCAGGCGGAGCCGACGAGCAGAAGGGCCTGGGGTAATCTCGCGTTGCCGTAGGCTGCAACGTTTTCGAACCACTTCCAATCCGGCCTTCGGATCGACTCATACATTTTGAGCAGTCGCTGGCTAAGAGCAGAGCGCACTTTCTGCGCGTCGCGATCTCCGGGATACGAAGTCAGGTATTCCTGAATTCCGAGTAACGTGTAGGCCCACGCCCGAGGACTATTAAATTCCAGCACTACGGGCAGAGAAAACTCGAATAGCCGTCCGGCGGCGGCGCGCAATGCCTGATCTTCGGACCGCCCCAGGACCGTGCCCAATGCCCATAGTGCGCGCCCATGGCAATCTTCGGAGCCTTCGTCTTCATTCCACCGGCGATCATAGCCTAGAAAATTTCTGAATCGACCCTTCGCTGGATTGAACGCGTGCTCGAGGAATGACAAATACCGGGAAGGCAAGTCTGGGGTAACGAAGTCTGGGGTGACGAAGTCTGGATTCGTTGGCCCAATTTTCCCAGGTTCGTTGTTTTTTAGCTGTGCAAGTAGCACAGTGAAAATGAGCGCGCGAGCATTGTCGTCCGTGGTATAGCCTTCACTGCGGTTGGGAATGGTGAAGATCGAGTGCTGCAGCATCCCGGTGTCATCGGTCATGCGGCTCAAGTGATTCAGCGATAGTTCCGGCAGTTGATCCAGCGATTTGTGGGTGATCCTGGCTGAGAACTGAACGCGAGGACTCTCCAGGCGGTCGCTGCGCACGCGGGCAAAACTTTCCATGTAGCCTTGAGCCACTCGTTTCCACACCATCTCACGCGCGAACAGATAGGCGCGCTTGCGCATGGCATGGCGCATCGCGGGCGTATCCAACAGTTCGATTGTCTTTTGCGCAATCGCACCGGGATTTTGGAACGGCACAAGCGCGCCGCGACGATCGTCTAACAACTCAATCGCGTGCCAGTAGGGAGTCGAAATAATCGCCTTGCCCGCCCCCAACGCATAGGCCAGCGTGCCGGAGACAACTTGCGCCTCGTGGCGATAGGGAGTGATATAGATATCCGCAGCGCCAATGAACTGAACCATCTCCTCAGGACTGACAAAGCGGTTGTGGAAGGTCACGTTGGATTCCACTCCTACTTCTTTTGCCAGAGCCTGTAGATATTCTCGGTACCGGTCGCCCTCCCGGCGGAGGACGTGGGGGTGGGTCGCGCCAGCGACGATGTAGGCAACATTCGAGTGCCTGGACAGAATTTCCGGCAGCGCCTGAATAACGTTTTCAATTCCCTTGTTCGGCGAAAGCAGGCCGAACGTAAGCAGGACGGCTTTTCCCTCCACGCTGAAGCGGTCCTTGAAAAAATTTGGATCCAGGAAAGGCAGGTCCGGGACGCCGTGGGGAACCATGTCAATCTTGCTGCCGGGAACTTTGAAGATTTCCTGCAAGAACTGAGACGAGAGCTGGCTCATGACAATGAGGCGATCGGAAAGCTCCGCGATCTCTTCCATGACCATCAGTTGGTCAGGATTGGGCTCGCGCAGAACGGTGTGCAGCGTGGTCACCACGGGCATCTTCAGGCCGCGCAGCAGGTGCAAGATATGGCTTCCGGCCGGACCGCCGAATATTCCATACTCGTGCTGCAAGCAGACCATATCAATGTTGTTGAAATTCAGAAACTCAGCAGCTTCTGTATAAGACGCAACATCGTTCTGGGCGAGCGACCATCGCACGCGCGCAGGATAGTCATATCCCTGCTCGGTATCGTTTACCGGCAATGCGAGCAGGTGAGCGGCTCCGTATTCCGCAGATATTGCGCTGCACAAGTCTGTAGTAAATGTCGCAATACCGCATTGCCGCGGAAGATAATTCCCGATCACAGCGATTCGGCTTGGAAGCGAGGGCTTGGATTGCGATCGCGCGCGGACCGGCACAGCCCCGTCCCGTGCCAAGGGACGCGGGGCGACCAACCCCAGGACTTGCTTCGGAAACATTGTGATGGGCTGCGACATTTATCCTTAATTCGGTAAGAACGTAGCGGACTGGCGCGAGTTTATTTGGCTTTTGCTTCGTTCACTCGCATTGGGCGTCCGTCCAAATCGCTGCCGCTGAGGGCTGCACACGCTTTGTCGGCCTGGCCGGCATCGGTCATTTCGACGAACGCGAAGCCCTTCGAACGTCCCGTTTCTTTATCCATAACAATGCTGACCCGTTCGACCGGTCCATGCGCCTCAAACAAGGTTCGAAGTTGGGGCTCGGTCGTGCTGTGCGGAAGGTTGCCAACGTAAAGGTTCTTCATTGATTCCTCTATTCTTTAACTTCCAGGATTTGCTTCGGTGAATTGTCAAAATCTTTGTTCTTGAAATGCAGCGGCCACCGACCTAAAAGAGTTGTGTAGAACAATTGTGCGCTTTGGAGTGGCGGGCGCGATGTTCACAATTGCTCGCTTCTGAAAACTAAAGTGTGAGTCAACTGAAACATCGCCCAGCGCTTTCTTGCGGCGCGGAAGAGAAACGTTGCGTCCGGCTGCGGACCCGGTGGTCACAATTGACCAGACGGATATCAAATCAGCGCGCATTATGTAGTCATGAAAATCAAGCCGGAAAAAGCGATGGCGGTTCGTTGCCCCACCTGTGGCGCAAAGCCGGGCGAGAAGTGTGAGCTTAGTACCGGTCTGCCCCGCACAGAGCCGCACCGGGATCGGCGCCTGGCCGCCGCGGAAATGTAACTGCAATATCTTTTCCAGAAACAGCCAGGTACAACCTACAACCGTATTTCTCCGTGCCAGGGCCGAGTCGAGGAAAAGCATCTCGACGATGCCAGAATTCAGGCTGTGACAATCTCATCTGCCGGTCGGCGAATCAAGCTTGAGCCAAAGCCGCATCTCGCTGACCAACTTGCCGCCGTTGAATGCCTTCCAGTTGATTGTCTTGCTGGATGTGCCGTGAATGCGCCGAAACACTGGTGTAGGGCACGCCGAGAAAGCGCTTGGCGACGATCCCGGTGACTTCGAGGCAATTGAAACTGTCTCCGCCGGTTTTTCTCAGGATGCGCTTCAGGGCATTTTGGAGATTCTTCGCTCCGGGAGTGCCAAAGAACATCGACCTGGTTTCTGTTGCCATGAAAAAGAAATTCCATCTTGCGGTATGGATCTTTCCATCAAGAGCGGCGCTGTCCATCCCCTTGATCAGCTTCCATTGCGCCAGATAAGGCTCAACTTCCAGACCCAGAAGGCTGGCCATCAGCGGCCACTCTTTCATCAGAATTGTGCCGACCTGAACTTCTTGCGCCATAGAAAACTGACTCCTGGCTGCGGTCACAATGGCGGGCCGCAGATTCATCGGAACGTTGAGTCTCCCCCATTTCCTTTCGCAATACTGAGCAGAAAGGCTCACTTCGGGAAGCTGCCCGCATGGTCACCGGTGGCGTAGCTGCGCGTATAATCCGCTGGTATGAGGTTGGCTGTGGGAGCTAAGAAAGATCGCGGGTTTGATCCCAACGTCTTCCTCGCCACGATTGGCGACGGCAGGAAAATCCTGTCTGTTCCCAAAAAGCAAATGATATTCGCCCAAGGGGATGGCGCGGACGCAGTGTTCTATGTTCAGAAAGGCAAAGTCAGGCTCACCGTTGTCTCCCAGATCGGCAAGGAAGCGACGATCGGCATCGTAAGTGAAAAGAACTTTTTCGGCGAGGGTTCACTGGCAGGCCAGCTTCTGCGCATGGGTTCGGCGGCTGCCATGACAGACTGCGAGCTTCTGCGAGTAGATAAAAAGGCCATGATGGAAGCGCTTCACCGCGAACCTGCATTTTCCGAGCTGTTCGTCGCCTATTTGCTGGCGCGCAATATCCGATACGAAGAGGATCTGGTCGACCAACTTTTCAATTCGAGCGAAAAGAGGCTGGCGCGCGTCCTTCTATTGCTCGCTCATTTCGGCAAGGAAGGTATCCCCGAGACTGTAGTCCCCAAGATCAGTCAGGAGACGTTGGCCGAGATGGTTGGGACCACCCGCTCTCGTGTCAGCTTCTTCATGAACAGATTCAGGAAGCTGGGTTTTATTCACTACGCTGGCGGCACGGAAGGTGCGCTTCAGGTTCATAGCTCGCTGCTCAACGTAGTTCTGCATGATTGATCACCTCTACCGTAGCGTCGTAGCCTAACCGACGGCGGTCGGGCTCAGTGGCTCCCATTCAATCGGCAACAGATGACGGGCGCGCGCCGGTCCGGTTGCCGTCTCTTGCCGATATCCGCACGTCAGGCAGATTGCTCCCGCCAGCGTGATATCCGTTTCTTTCGATATCTCATTCTCGCGAACCGCGAGCACGCCGGCGACGACCGGGCCCGCGCACTTGTCGCAGGGGTAAGTGGAGAGGTGAAGGTAGTGTTTTTTCATTAATGCCTCATGGTGTCAAGAATGTCTATTGTGCATCCTAGACTGGCATGATCGGGATATCTGGTCAGTATTGCTCGGCCTATAAGCTGCGTAGGCTTAGTAACTACCGCTTTTTCACCTTCCAAAATGTGAGCAATTTTGAGCAGCATCGCGGAAAACCCCCTCTATATAAAAGAGGATCATGGCTACAAACAGCACTCTGCTTTGCATACACCGGGACCCGGCGCAACTGAGCTTGTTGCAGGAAAGCGGATACGAACTGGTAACCGCCACCACTGGTCACGAGGGACTGCGGCTTTTCATGTCGCAACCCGTGGATGCGATTGTGCTCGAATACCACCTGGGCCTTTTGGACGGCGCGGTTATAGCCGCCGAAATCAAACAAGTCTGCCCAGAAGTTCCCATCGTCATGTTGACGGAGCATCTCGAATTGCCTGACGGCGCTTTGAAGTCTGTAGATGCGCTGGTGACCAAGTCGGATGGCATTCACTTCCTGTTGGCGACCGTTCACTTCGTACTGAATGCGAAGCCGGCCCAGCTCCGTGATGATGGAAAGCCGAGGCCTCGAATTCCACTGCATCTCCGCCGTCTCGGCGAGTTACGAAAAGGGCCTTCCGAGCCCAACCCCATTCAATTAGCGACCAACGACAAAGGCGCGCCTTTTTCACCAAACCTTTGGAGAAACATTCGGAATGGAACGATCCAATTCTGAGCAGATTCTCAGGGATTTCTTCGTTTGCTCGAGTCCGCGCTTCTTGCTGATGTCTTTCTTTCTGCTCTAAAGTTGCACACCCATCGATCCAGAACACGGCAGGCAGAAGGACTACGATGAAGGTACGGTGTGAACATCTGCTGCACTCGAAGAATGAAATGCAGCGAGTGTATGCAGTGAAGGTGTCATCTCACTTCCTGGCATACTGCGCTAAAAGGAGATTGGCCATGAAACAGGGAGATCACGTGAAGGTCATTGGGCGAGACGGGTTTTATATATTCTTAAAAGAGCTTCACGGGATGGCTACCCTTCAAGCAGGTGGTGCGAAGACTCCACACGAATCCATCTTAGCCATTCCGATAAGCCTGGTGGTCTCTCTGGAAAAAACATAAGAGGCTTAGTGAAGATTCCGGTTTTAGATGCAAGCAGGACTCAAAAGAGCAAAACTGACCGTTTCTTAAATTGGCGATGCTGAATACTAGTGAAGTGAATCCCGAGAAACTCACGTTGAAGCAGATATTGTCCGTGCGTTGCCCGATGTGCAGAGCCAAACCGAAAGAGAAGTGCACGCTTACCACGGGGCATCCGTCTGACAAGACTCATCTCACCCGAGGGCTGGCGGCGGCCAAGGTTTCCCGCCCTGAAAACTCCGGCCAAGCGGCTTTGCGGATCATCAAGACAGTTACGAATGGCAGCATTCGTGCCATTTTCCAGCGTGATTAGGGACGGGTCGCCGAGGCGTCTCGTGTTCACTTTACATCTTGCGGCGCCATCCTTACTCCGACAAGGGACTTCCCACACTCCAGGCAAGATGATTTCGATCGCGATGTGATCAACCCGCAGAACGGGCACATCCTTTGTGTTCTGACTTCCCGGGCCTGAGGTGTGACTGTCACCAGCAGCTTTCTGAAGAAGCCGGCGATGGAAGCCAGCCATCTGCGGAGCGGGCGATCAAAGTTTGGCATCGATTCCACCTGTACACGATCGGACTAAGCAAAAAACGCCGCGCGCATCTCTGACAGGTTAACGATGACAGGCCTAGTCAAATGATTCTGTGCTGGATTGCTCACATTGGCCTTAACGGTCGGCGGCATTGGGGGAGTGAGCTATTCAGACCAGCTATTGCCATGGAACTGCGCGATCATGATGCTAGAGATGAGCACCTCTTCTCTCTCTTTCAGGTCTTCTGAACTAAGTCAGCCATCTGAAGTTTTCTCCTCTTAGTTCCGCGCCTCCTAAAAAGGAAACCTTTTCATGAAAAAGACAATGTCATTTCTGTTGATGAGCGTTATGGGCATGATAGGCACATATGCATGGGCAGGTTCGGCCCGTGAAGATACGGTGGACCGGATGCAAAGATCTGTGGCTGTTTTGCATGCGATCATGTCGACGCCGGACAAAGGCATTCCGGAAGAAGTATTGAGCGGCGCAAAGTGCATTCTCGTCGTGCCAGACCTGATTAAAGGCGGCTTTGTTTTTGGCGGCAAACACGGACGCGGTGTGGCCACTTGCCGTACAGCTAACGGCTGGAGTGCACCAGCGTTCGTCTCCGTTGGCGGAGGAAGCTGGGGATTGCAGATCGGCATTGAAGACGTAGACCTGGTCATGCTGGTCATGAACGATCAGGGTTTCCAGCATTTGCTCTCGAGCAAGTTCGAACTGACCGGCGAAGGATCGGTTGCGGCAGGACCGGTCGGCCGTCATGCTTCCGCGGGGACGGACTGGAAGATGAACACTGAAATGCTGACCTACTCGCGCTCGAAGGGCGTGTTCGCCGGCCTGACGCTGGAAGGTGCAGTCGTCGAGCAGGACAACGACTCGACGCACGCGATCTACGGCAAGCACATGATGTTCCGCAGGATCCTTTCGGGGAAAGTAACGGCTCCGGGAAGCGCAGATGCCTTCCTGAAAGCTGTGTCAGAGGCAGGCCAACAGGCAAAGATGGCCGAAGCAAAAGAAGACGCGAAGTAATTGCCAGGAAGCTGCAGTCAGATGGACTTGTCGCTGGCCGGAACCGCACACCGGTTTCGGTCAGGACAAACGCCATGCAAGGCTTCTGCCGATGAGGGCCTGTCTCAAGACGTTGGAGTCGTAGATTCTTTTTCGCGATCCGTTCTTTTGGAAGAACCTGTCGTCGTGTCTCACTTTCCGGCGAACCTCAGTGGCTGAAGCCAGAGATTTTTCAGCATCTTTTCGGCACGGCTAAAAGCCGTGCCCTTCCCGAGCCAGGCTCGCGCAGATTTACAATCGCCAACAGATCCCCAGGGGCCACTACGACCGCACGATAGATATTGATCCGGGTCGATCACTTCTTCAAGAGGGCATCGAGTCCGGCTTGAGCAATCGCCTCGTCGACCTCGGATTTGGCGCCGCTGGCCGCGATTCCGCCGAGGGTTTGGCCATCAACTTTGATGGGCAGTCCTCCCTGGACGGGGAAAAAACTCGGAAAGGCAAGAGCATTCACATTGCCGCTTTTTATGGATTCCGCAGCTTCCCGCGAGGGATTGCCGTAAAGCGCGGAGTATCGGGCTTTTTCGCGCGCGAATTCGATCGTGTTAATGGACACGCCATCGGCTTTTTGCAAAAAAAGCAAGGTACCGCTTTCGTCCACGATGCAGAGGGTTACCTCGACATTCTGCTTTTTGGCTTCCGCTTCCGCGGCCGCGACCATGGTTTTGACTGCGGCTACGTTCAAGTACTTCTTGTTTGGAAGATCGACGGCGAACGTCACCGCCAGGAGACTCAGCACGACAACCGGTAGTTTGAGCATGGGCAGGATGCTACCAATTGTCGTTGCAGTTTCCAAATGAACCGTGGGGAACTGGCCCGCCCGGACTAGTCGAAACACACTACCAATGTTGCATCTTGCATTGAAGCTCCGCGCTGATACTGCTTTCGAATTATTGACGCGCCGCCAAGCGTCCCTATAATCGCCGGACATCCAGGCCGTTTTTTTTTGATTTCGATTGGCCGCGATTCGTGAGGACAAATGAAGGAATGCGTGATGAGTAGCGTGAGCAAGCTGGCGTTTGCAGTTCTGACCGTCTTGATCAGTTTGAATGTTGCGGGACAGCAAATTACGGGAAGCATTCGGGGAAGCGTGCTGGACCCGAGTGGCGCCAGCATTATGGCCGCGACGGTGACCGCGAAGCAGATTGAAACCGGATTGGTTCGTTCGGGACTTACGGATCGCCAGGGCGCTTATGTGCTGGTGGAGTTGCCGATCGGGCACTATCAGTTGGAAGTCCGCGCGCAGGGTTTTGAAAAATATTTGCAGCAAGGGATCTCGCTGGATGTAAACGAGACCGCGATGGTCAACATCCATCTCAAAGTTGGATCGGAGACGCAACAAGTCGACGTGAACGCCAATGCCGAACTGATTCAAAGTACGGCGAGCAGCCTGGGTCAGACGGTGATGGAACGCGAAATCCTCGATCTGCCGCTGGATGGCCGCGACTTTGCGCAGCTTGGAGTTCTGCAACCGGGAGTGGTGCCGTTGACCGCCGGGCTTCTGCAGGCGGGCGGAGGGTTGCGGGACAATCAGGGTTACGCGGTCGACGGACAGCGGCCGGAGTCGAACAATTTCCTGATTGACGGCGCCGACAATGTGAATGAGGTGGACGGGGGATTCGTAATCAAGCCGCCGATCGATGCAATCGCCGAATTCAGGATCATGACGCACAATGCCGATGCGGAGTTCGGCAGAAACACAGGTTCGACGACCAACATCATTACGCGCTCCGGTACTAATTCATTTCATGGCGCGGCATGGGAGTTTCTGCGCAATGATGCGTTCGCCGCGTCGGATTATTTCACGCAAACTGTTCAACCTTTGAAACAGAACCAGTTCGGAGGCACGTTCGGCGGGCCGATCGTTAAAGACAAGACTTTCTTTTTTGGATATTACGAGGGATTCCGCAACCGCCAGGGCGAAACCGATTCCGCAACCGTGCCTTCGCTGCCGGAGCGGCAGGGGAATTTTGCGCAGCTTTGTACTTCGGGCTTTACGGGCGGTTTTTGTAACGACCCGAATCCCGCGGACGGCCAGCAACTTTATAGCTTCGCGACCGGACAACCGGTTCCCGTGCCCAATAACCAACTGCCATCCATCAATCCTATTTCCAGTAATATCCTTCCGTTTTTTCCGTTGCCCAACAGCGGTCCCAACACGTTCATCACCACGCAGTCATTGAGCGTGAACAACGATGAGTTCGGACTGCGGCTGGATCAGTATCTTTCAGCGGCCGACACTTTGAATTTTCGCTACATGTACAGCGCCGGTCCCACGACCGATCCGCTTTCTCCCGCGGGCGCGAATGTGCCCGGATTTCCGGTGGGTGAGGATAATCGCTCGCAGAATTTTGTGGCGCAGTTGACTCACGTCTTTTCTCCCGCAATTATCGGCGTGGCGCGGGTTTCTTATCTGCGCAACAAATTTCTTTTTGGCGAACACATCAATCACGAGTCGCCGGACGAGCTGGGTTTTCAATATCAGCCGAGTCTCGACGCAGCCATTGGGCCGCCGTTCATTCAGGTGGGCGGCTATGCGTCGGTCGGCGATCCGATTACCGGGCCGCGCGACACGTATCAGAACACCTTTGATTATTCCGGCTCGCTGAGCTGGGTACGGGGCAGGCACGAACTGAAATTTGGCGGAGGCTACCGGCACGACAACATCAATGCATTGCAGGGCATCGCTACGAACGGATTCTTTGTGTTTTCGACGTTTCCGTACAGCGATGGCTTCGCCAGCTTCCTCGCGGGGCAGCCGGTGTTCTTCCTGCAAGGGGTGGGAAACTTTTCGCGGGGAATCCGGGGACAAGCTTCGGATGCTTACGCCCAGGACACTTACAAAGTCACATCACGCCTGACTTTGAATTACGGGCTGCGCTACGAGTTGCCATCGCCGAACACTGAAATTCACAATCGTCAAAATCTTTTTGTTCCCGGAGCGCAATCGAAAGTCATGCCGAGCGCGCCTGCGGGGTTGCTCTATCCGGGTGATCCGGGCGTGCCGGCGGGATTGATTCCCACGGACAAAAAAGCGTTTGCCCCACGCGTGGGACTTGCGTGGGATCCCATGGGCGATGCGAAGTGGGTGGTGAGCGCGGCCTATGGAATCTTCTATGAGCCTTACTACACGGGAAATGGCGGACCGTTGCAATCGCCCATCAGCGCACCGCCATTTCTTCAGACGCCGCAGGTGAACATTCCTGATTTTGCCAATCCCTATGCCGGGCAAAATCTTTTCACCGGACAGTTTGCTGAACCAATGACCATTTTGACGCTGGCTCCCAAACTGCCGTTGCCCTACGCTCAGGACTGGAATCTCAACATCCAGAGAGCGTTCGGCAACGATTGGCTGGCGCAGATCGGCTACGTGGGAACGAATGGGACTAAGCTTCCTCGTTTCGTAGAGGGCAATCCGACTGTTTTTGTTCCGGGGGTCGATGCCACCGGCGATCCAATCTCGAACGAAAACAACGTGAACCAGCGACGGCTTTATTCCGGATGCACGCTGGCGCAGCCCAATGGTTGCGTCTTTGCCTCGGCCGGATTGATCGAGGGAATTGCCAATTCGTCTTACAATGCGCTGGAGGCCAGTCTGCGAAAGCGCTTTGGCCACGGCCTTTCCTTTCTTGCTTCCTACACGTTGTCAAAGTCCATCGATGATGTTTCTTCCTTCAACATCACAGGGTCGGCGTCACAACCGGTTGCGGGAGAAAATGATCTGGCGCAGAATCCGTTCGACATTGCCGCAGAGCGCGGACGGTCGATGTTCGATGCGCGTCACCGGCTGGTGTTGAGTTATCAGTGGAGCCTGCCATTGTGGAGGCAGCCCAATACCTGGTATGAGCACGTACTCGGCGACTGGCAGTTAAACGGCATTACGACATTTATGAGCGGGACACCGTTCACCGTGTTCGATTCGTCGGATAACTCTTTGCAAGGAGGAGCGCCGGAGATTACGGGCTTCTCGGCGAACCGCCCCAATCTGATTGGGAACCCAAACTCGGGCCCTCGCACGCCGCAGGAATGGTTCAACGTGAGCGCTTTTCAGCAACTCGCTCCCGATCCTCTGGGCCGGTTCCAGGTATTCGGCGACGAAGGGCGCAACGTCGTGCAGGGGCCGGGATATATGAACTGGGATTTCTCGGCTTTCAAGAATATCCGCATCGCGGAGTCCAGGGAATTTCAATTTCGTGCGGAGTTCTTCAACTTGTTCAACCACACGAATTTCCGGCTGCCTGACAGCGACATCAGTTCGCCAACCTTTGGGCAGATTCACACGGACCTGGGGCCGCGGGTGATCCAGTTGGCGCTGAAGTTTCTTTTTTAGTGAGGGCTGACGAGACGGTAAAGACCTGGGCAATCGTGGAACTCAAAGGAGAGAGCAATGGCACACATTCAATTACCCGAAGGCATTCCCGGAATCCTGGGGCCGATGGCGTTCAGTCCCGAAACCGCAAAACCGCTCAATGCTCTGGCGGAGGTGCTTCTGCGAGGCCCGAACACGCTGACTCCCGCGGAACGGGAGATGATCGCGACTTATGTTTCGTCCCAGAACGATTGCTACTTTTGCCAGAACGCTCATGGAGCGGTGGCTGCCTACCGTCTGGGTGGAGATGAAAAGCTGGTGAATGACGTGAAGGTGAACTTCGAATCAGCGGAAGTGTCCGGCAAAATGAAATCACTGCTGGCGATCGCGGGCAAAGTGCAAAAGGGCGGCAAGCAAGTCACTGCGGAAGATGTCGAACGTGCCCGCAAGCAGGGTGCAACCGACAAAGAGATCCACGACGCGGTGCTCATCGCGGCCGCATTTTGCATGTACAACCGCTACGTCGATGGACTGGCGACCTGGGCACCCAGCGATCCGGAGATGTATCGGCAGAATGGCCGGCGGCTGGCGGAAGAGGGATATGTTGTGTCGACCACGCACTTGCCTGCCGTGGGGAAAGAAAAAGAATATGTTTAGGGAGTAGTTTGGAGATTTGTACGTGTCGAAAGTTGCGTTTTGATTCCCGCGGCGGGAGGCCGCTTACACAATGTCAGAGAGCGAAGTCATCGCAAATCAGAAGACTATTATTGAGAATCAGAAAGTCATCATCGCCAATCAGAAGGCGCTGCGAGCCAACCAAACAACCATCAAGGCGAATCAGGCAAGCATTCTGAAAAACCAGGGAACTCTTAGCACGATCGTCAAGAACCAGAAGCAGATATTGGCCCGACTGAAGAAGTAATTCCCAAGCGAAGACGGTAAGGCGCATCCCGAATATTCTTCCGGGTTAAGAGCCTTGCTTAGCGCCGAGCAGGGCATCGCGCACCGAGCATTCCGATGCCAAGCAAACTTTTACGACTTCAAAGACGATCGCCGTCGCGTAGGTGACCGCGATCCAGACGCAGATTTCTTCGATGGGCAGACGGGACCAGGCACCGATATAGAGACCCATCATCTGACGATGCTGGAAGTTCCACCAACCATAGGGAACTGCCAGAGTCGCTTCCCAGAGCAGGCTGACGAGCAGCATAAAGAAAAGCGTGAGGCTGAGCGCCCGCCAGTTGATGAAGCGCCGCGCAACCGGAAAAAAACTTACCGCCGGAAGCAAAGCTCCGACAATGAGGAACGTGAAATATCCTGGGAAGCCTGCCTGGTCTTCGGGGAGCGCGAGATGCTTTTTGTAAAGCCAGGCGGCACCAATCAAAACCACGGCAAGGATTAAAGATGTGGGATGGAACTGCAAAAGGCGGCGCGCCTTTCCGGCTTCGCTACGGTAGTCAGGTACGTTGTAGGCGGCCAGCCAGAACTCGCCGAGCCATATGTACAGAAGAAGAACTGCGAGAAAACCAGTCAGATAAAAAAATACTCTTCTAGTGGAACGGGCTTGCCGAGCGCGGGGGCGGGAATGCCTACAGTTGCTCCAGCATTGGGATAGTCGAAGAACCACTGCGCGAAAATGAAATCGAGCAAGCAGCCTAGCGGGACGAGAATGGCAAGAGTCCAACCGGCAGCGCGCCGCGGAATGTGCAATCCCTCGCTAGGCAGCCATCCTGCGATAAAGACGATGGGAAAGATGAAGAGCAGAAGGCTGAAGGTATAGCCGTGCGGGGTGGCGTCCTGATTCACAGGTGTGAGTGGGGCGGGAATGTGGACGGTGTGTAGCGTAATGGCCGCGGGAATAACAATCATCGCTAACATGGCAACGACAATCGTGGCGCAGATGGTGGGGCTGGGTAATCCGTGAGAGCGAGGTCCGGGCATGAGCGGCCTCCGGTTCGTGGCGGTAGTTGACTTGTAAACGGAATTTCTAAACGCCAAAGATTCTACGCTTGTTTCGGGAGATCATCCCTCAGATTAGCTAGTTGTTTGGCAAGCGCGATCTTAGCAAGCGCGGAGAAGTCTCAGTGGGAGGTCGACGCTAGCTTGGCGCAAGGAGGTTCTATGAACCACGTTTCACTGCATAACTTCTCTAAAGTGGCGGCGATGGCGATGTTGGCCGTTGCCGTTGTGTGCCTTGGCTCTGTCTTTGCCGCGGCCCAGACTGCGCCTGTCGCCGGCTATGACCTGCTGGAGACGGGCCAGGGAGCATCGGTCGATCTAACCAGCGTTGGCTTGGGAGTTGTACCTCTGCAGGGAGTGCCCATCGAAAGCAACCTGGGAGTGACGGACACGATCATGCATCGTCCGGGAAATACGACGTTCGGCCAGGCAGAGCAACTGCTGGTGACGGCGCTGTTCATGAAGAGCACGAACAGTGTCGAGTTTCAGGGCCAGAGTGCGGACGTGTATGTGACATTGAACAACTCAGCGGGGGTGATCCCAACCAGCGTACTGCCGCAACCAGACACGCTGAATGCCTCCGGCGGCACCATTACGATTACTGGCGGCCAAAGTACAGGCGGAACATTTACCTCAAACTTTGTGATGAATGCGGATGTGATTTTCGTGCGCGCGGGAACCAGCGTGACGAATCCCGCCAATTACATTGCGCATCAAGCGGCGCCGCAGGTTTCGTTTACTCCAGCAACCTCCACGTGGAACACGGCGGCGCCAACTGGGTATCCGTCATCCACTACGTTTCCGTCGGGAGGGTTCTATCCCATCCTGCCCGCGCACAATGGTCCGCATCCAGTGACGTATGCCACGTGCGGTACGCCGGGAGGGACGAAGGTTCCAGCGATTGGAAAAGCAATGTGCGTGTCAACGATACAGGCGCAATAGCACGGGCACGTGTTAACTCTCCGCCAAAACGGGTTGATTGAGAAAACTTACCCTGGTCTCTTCAAAAAAGGAGAGACCAGGGTTGGTGAAAGAATCTTTTTGCGAAACCGGGCCGTCTTATTCCGCTGGCACGTTCTCATTTGCCTCGGGTGACCGCAAGCTCTCGTTTCCACGCACGTCCACCGCGGAAACAGAATAGAAGTACGTCTTTCCAGCGCCAACCTTCGCATCCCGATACGCCGGGACTTTTACCAGTTCGTCATTCACACGGACCGGAGCGGCATTTTCTTCGCGGCGATAAATGCTGTAGCCGGCAAGATCAGCGTTAGTGACGGGCGCCCAGATCAAATCGATGAACGGCGACTGTCCCGGGCCGGAAGACACGGCCTGCAATTCCGCAGGCGCGGCCGGAGGAAACACATCGTGCGCGAAAACTTTTACTTCGGTAGTGTCGTCGCCTTCGATCTGTACTTCGGGCTGATCGATGAGCGTCACTGCTTCCGCATGGTAGAGGTAGGTTTGCTCCCATTCGATATTGGCATCGGTGAGAGTTAAATTCGTTTCCGTGCCTGCCGGCAATTCTCCCGCTACAGTTGGTTGTGGGTTACCTTCTAAGCGCCGGTATACGCGATAGACGTAGTGAACGCCTTGGCTTTCGTGCGGCGGCGAGTCCGACTTCCATGTCAGCAGTACTCCCTGATCGGTGACCCTGGCGGCGAAATCCGATGGCGGAGGAAGAGTCTCGACCGTGGGCACGCGTACCTGATTCGACAAACCCGCGCTACGTCCGTTTGCATTTTGCGCCTCGACCGCGTAGGTCATGAGTCCAGAAGGTGTCGATGTCGCGGCGATGACTTGACGAGGAAGGACATCGGTGTAGGAATCCGCGATGCGACCTTCGTGAGACTTTTTCTCCAGATGCTGAGCTGGTTTCCGCGCGGATTCAGGAGCGACCGCCAATGTGGCCCCGACCATCATCCGGCCTACGGGCGTTCCGCATTTGCTCATCGGAAGCGAAGCATCGGGCGCGCGACAGATAAGGACCGGCACTTGCCCACGCAAGTTGCGGCGATCCGTAGTCACCGTCGGGCGAGTCCACGAGAGAATAACTTTGTCTCCTTTGCGCACGGCGCGCAAATCGGCGGGAGGCTTGGGCAAGTCGAGCGACGGCGGCTGCGGCGAACCGATCGTAGCGCAAGCCGTGAATGCCAGCGGCACTCCCAGCGTAAGCAGCAGCGTTGCCTCAGGGATTCTCATGCGGAAAGATCAGCGTAACAGAACGGCCGGCTGGTAACCGTTCGATCAGTCTTCGGCGGAAACGCCGGGAAGGCCGTCGATGCTGAGCCGGTTCTTTCGCTGCCGGTACGCTTTCAAGCCTTCCTGTCCCTGCTTGCGGGCCCACGCGCCAAGCTGTTCGCGCTCGCCTTCATATTGGAAAAGAGGAACGCCGTAGCCGCAGGAATCCGTGATGCGGGTGAGTTCGACCACAATGATCGAGCGGACGCTTTCGTGAACAGGGAAGTGCGCTGTGAGCGTGGCGAATTCCGTTTCGTGCAGCTCAACCGCGCGGCCGTGCCCGTAGAGGCGGAAAATGTTGGGCGGACCCTGAAACGCGCAGAACATTAAAACGATGCGGCCATTTTCTTTCAAGTGAGAGAGCGTCTCGACGCCGCTTCCGTTGAAGTCGAGATAAGCCACCGTGGTTGGGCCGAGAATGCGAAATGTGTCGAGGCCCTTGGGCGAGATGTTGACATGCCCGTTCGCGTCGAGCGGCGCCGAGGCGACGAAGAACATGTGCTGCGCCTGAATAAACCGGACGGCGGCTTCGTCGAGTTCTGCGCGAATCTTGCCCATGCAGTTTCTACTCCTTTATTTTTTTCGCCAGCTCTGCGCGCGGGACCGAGACTTGCTCGCCGGTCGCCAGATTTTTCAACGCGAATGCGCCCGCCTTCACTTCGTTCTCGCCGACGATCAGGATGTACTTCGCGCCGGCCTTCGTCGCGGTCTCGAAAGACTTTTTCAGGCGAAAAGTTTCATCGCCGAGATCGAGCACCAACTCATGCCGCCGCAGTTCGCGCGCGAGAAGTGCGGCCTCGGCGTTCATGCCCTCGCCTAGCGAAGCCACGTAAACATCGGGACGGCGCAGCACGCTCTCTGCAGAGCGTGCTTCTTGCAGCGACATCACGAGGCGATCTTCGCCGATTGCAAATCCAATTCCCGGAGCGGCCGGGCCGCCCAACGCTTCCGAAAGGCCGTCATAGCGGCCACCACCGAGGATTGCATTCTGCGCTCCCAGTGCGCCATGCGTGAATTCGAACGCGGTGCGCGTGTAGTAATCGAGGCCGCGCACCAGGCGCGAGTTGATTTTGAAGTCGATGCCGACCGACTTCAGGATGTTTTGCACAGCGGCGAAGTGCTGGCGGCTTTCTTCATCGAGAAACTGGTTGATGCGCGGCAGGGCATCGATGATGGGCTGATCCTCGGGAACTTTGCAGTCGAGCACGCGCAGAGGATTGGTGACGGCGCGGCGCTGGCAGTCTCCGCAGAGTTTGTCTTTCACTGGTTCGAGCGCGACGCGCAGGGCCTCGTTATACTTGACGCGCTCGGCGGAGTTGCCGACGGAATTGAGTTCGAGAGTCCATTCGGTGACACCGAGGCGGTCGAGCAGCGTGGCCAGCATCTCGAGAATCTCGGCGTCGCGCGAGGGCAAGTCGCTGCCGGACGCGGGCGGGCCGATGATCTCGGCGTCGATTTGATAAAACTGGCGGTACCGTCCTTTTTGCGGGCGTTCGCGCCGGAACATCGGGCCGATGCAGTAAAGCTTGTTCAGACCGCGATCCCAGAGTTTGTGCTCAATGTAGGCGCGCACGATTCCGGCCGTGGCCTCGGGGCGCAGGGTGAGTGAATGGCCTTTGTCGCTTTCCGCGCGGCCGCGATCTTCCCACGTGAACATCTCTTTCGCGACGATGTCGGTTTCTTCGCCGACGCCGCGGGCAAAGAGTTCGGTCGATTCGAAAATCGGCGTGCGAATTTCCTGGAAGTTGTAGGCTCGGAAAACGTCGCGGACCGCCGACTCGACGAAGTTCCACAACGCCGTTTCCGGCGGCAGCAGGTCGCGGGTTCCTCGCACCGCTTTAATCATTCAGTATCAGACTATCAAACTCGTCACTTCGCCCGCGCGATGAACAAACTTACCGGCGGCTTCACTCCATAGGTCGCCGCAAAACTGTTCTGATTCACCGCCATCGCCAGATGTCCGCGCGAATCGATATAAAGAAGCGGCTGGTTCAGCCCGACGTCGCTGAACGTGTGCACGAATTTCAGCTTCATCTCTCTGTCGCCGATCACGACCGGCACATCCTGCCCATGCTTGTAGCCGAGATTGAAAAAATCTTCGGCATCAACGTTCGTCACCAGGTTGCCAAACGGGCCATCCGTAGCAATCACTTCGGCGCTCAAACCGCGGTCATCGAGTTTCGCTGCCTTCAGATCGAGGCGAACGAGATCTTTCACCGGCACGTCCGGTCCGGCTTTGGTCCAGTCATCTCCGCGCGCAACGTGCGCGCCTGCGGGAGAAAAAATATCGCGGCCGTGAAACGTCGAGGAAAGTTTGGCACCGATCATCCAATCCATATTTGTGATTTCATGCACGCCGTCGATGCCGTCACGCTGTTCCACCAGTGTCAACAGGCCATTGTCTGGCAGAACAAAATATTGCCCTCGCCTGGACTTTGCGACAATCGCTTTGCGCGTGCTGCCCACTCCCGGATCGATCACCACCACAAAAACCGTTCCCGGCGGATAGTAAGGCGTCGCTCCGCTCAGAAATCGGGCACCGTCGAGAATGGAAAACGGCGTAACCTCATGCGTCAAGTCGACGATGCGCACGCTGGGCATCAGCGAATACATCACGCCGCGGCAAATCGCGACAGAGTCATCGACCACGCCGAAGTCGGTCATGAATACGATCGTGGGAGAATAATTCTTGGACGTGTCCTGGGCGGCGGCTGGAGTGAGCGCCGTTGCCAGGAGCAAAACGATCAGCGCCGTATTAAATGTCCCGATGCTCGATCGCGGGCGAAAAGCGTCCAACCGATAAAAGCGCAGCATTCTGCTCAAGCTCGCTCCAATTAACTCTTAAGATTACGAATGTGCCGCCAGATGGCTTGATGCCGCATTCTAAATGCGCCATAGCAAAACATAAAGCGCAGCCAGGCCAAGCCGTAGAACAGGCTCAATTGTTTTCCGCGTCCGAAATCTTTACGCGTCGCCCGCGCGCCCGTGCCGCGTTCTATAATGCATCTGCAACCCAAACCTTTGGAGGATCTCATGTCGCAAGCCATCCCCGAAAAGTACCGCGATTTATTTTCGAAGCGGGCCTTCGCCAGCCTGGGGACGTTAATGCCCGATGGAAGGCCGCAAGTCACACCGGTCTGGATCGACTACGACGGCGAACACGTCATCTTCAATTCCGCCAAGGGCCGCCAGAAGGACCGCAATGTGCGCCGCGATCCGCGCGTATCGCTGGCCCTGATCGATCCCGAAAACCCATATCGCTATCTTGAGATTCGCGGCAGCGTCGTCGAAATCACCGAAGAAGGCGCGAGCGAACATATTAATAAGATGGCGAAGAAATATCTCGGCGTCGATAAATATCCCTACGGCCAGCCCGGTGAAGTTCGCGTGCTCTATAAAATCAAGCCCGAGCATACGACCGTGATGGGCTAACAGCCGCCATTTCCGTTCTGGTGAAAGATTCGTATCAGGGCAGGCCTTCAGGCCTGCCGTATGAACGAACTAACTGACCCGCCTTTAGGCGCTGCCGATCTGCGGCAGGGGATCGCTATCCATACTTATAATCTCTGTCTGCTCGGCTTCGGCAACGTCAACCAGGCTCTTGTCCGATTGCTTGCTGACCGCGCTCAGGAACTTCGCGACCGCTACGGGATTGCTTATCGAATCACAGGGATCGCTTCCCGCCGAATCGGTTGGATCGCGAATGCGGATGGCTTGGACACGGCGGCTTTGCTCACGCTTAGCGCCGATACCCCTTCCGGCCTTTCGCGGACAGAGCCTGCCCTGAGCTTGCCGAAGGGAGTGTCCACGCAACATGAGCTACAGAACGTTCAAGACTGGCTCGCCGCCGCGCAGGCCGATGTCCTCTTCGAGGCTACTTCGCTCAACGTGGAAACCGGCCAGCCTGCTGTCGATCACATCCGCGCCGCGCTCGAACATGGAGCGCACGCCATTACTGCCAACAAAGGGCCAATCGTTCACGCCTACCGCGAGCTGCGCGATCTCGCTGCCGCGCGGGGGAAGAAATTTCTGTTTGAATCCACCGTGATGGATGGCGTTCCCATCTTCTCTCTATTCGACCAACTGCCGGCCATTCATCTCACGGGCTTTCATGGCATTCTTAATTCCACCACCAACGTAATTCTTGGCGAGATGGAGCAGGGCCTCACTTTCGACGCGGCGCTGAAGAAAGCGCAGCAACTCGGCATGGCCGAAACCGATGCTACCCACGACATCGACGGTTGGGACGCCGCCGTAAAAACCGCCGCGCTGATCACCGTGCTGATGGATGTGCCGATTCGCCTGGATGAAATCGCGCGCGAAGGAATACGCGGTCTAACGCCCGAGGCCGCGCGCAATGCCCGCCGCGACGGCTGGCCTTTCAAGCTGGCCTGCCGTGCCCAACGCGTGGGCGATGGCGTGAAGGCAAGTGTCGCGCCCGAGAAAGTGCTGGCAAGCTCGCCTATGGGGAAGATTTCTGGGACGTCGTCCTACATCTATTTCGAAACGGATATTTTCCCCGGCCTTGCCGTCACTGAGGAGAATCCCGGCTTGTACGCTACGGCGTATGGGATGCTGGCAGATTTCGTGCGAGTGGTCGGTCAGTCCGCAAACGTCGGCCAGGGGAGAGAGTGAGCTTTGCGGTATCATTTCCGAAGCCGTGGAAGTACGAACTACCAAGTCGCCTTTGTCCGATCACATCGAGCAACTTCTACGATTTCTCGACCGTAACCAGCTGCAACCTCCTTCGCGGGATGTTCGCATCCTTGAGATTCGCGAAGCCCAAAGCCATGACAAGGCGAGGTTTCGCCGAGATGAACTTCATATTCCATCTGACTACGAAATTCGGTTCGACGAACTGTTAAGCGCGGGATATGGATGGTTAAACTTGTCTTGCTACGGAGTCTGGGAAAACCTGTTGATCGTTGCCGTTGAGATACCAAGCTCACGACTGCCTGATCCAAGCAGTTTCACTCCCGTCAATCTATCAGGTCCGCCCCGGATTGTTACTGATCACGGATGGAACATCGATGCAGTCCTAACGATTGAATAGTACTTCCCACCTAAATATGCCGATCACTGAAACTGCTGTCTTCGCTGCCCTCGACCTAACCCACATCCGCGCCCAATTCCCCGCGCTCTCCCAAACCATCAACGGCCACCCCGCCGCGTTCCTCGATGGCCCCGGCGGAACGCAAGTGCCGCAACGCGTCATCGCCGCCATCTCCGACTACCTTCGCAGCGACAACGCCAACACCGGCGGAGCCTACTCTATCAGCCGCCATACCGATGCGATGATTGCCGGCGCCCGCGCGGCCATGGCCGACTTTTTGCATTGCAGCGCCGACGAAGTCGTCTTCGGCGCGAATATGACTTCGCTGACTTTCGCGATCTCGCGCGCCATCGGCCGTGACTTTCACCCCGGCGACGAAATTCTCGTCACCCACCTTGATCACGACGCCAACGTCTCTCCATGGCTCGCGATGGCTGAGGATCGTGGGGTCACAGTGCGCTGGGCCGAAATCAATGAAGCCGACTGCACGCTCGACATGCGCGATCTTGCTTCGAAGATCAATTCAAAGACAAAGCTCGTTGCCGTCGGATATGCCTCGAATGCCGTTGGCACAATCAATCCGGTGAAGGAAATTATCCGACTCGCACACGCTGCTGGAGCGCTCGCTTACATTGACGCCGTTCATTACGCGCCCCACGGCCTGATCGATGTAGCCGACCTCGATTGCGATTTCCTGGTCTGCTCGACTTATAAGTTTTTCGGGCCGCACATGGGTGTGCTCTTCGGCAAGCGCGAGCATCTTCAGCGGCTGCGGCCTTACAAAGTAAGGCCCAACACCAATGCCATTCCTAACTGCTGGGAGTGGGGCACGCTCAACCACGAATGCATTGCGGGCATTACGGCGTGCGTGGAATATATTGCCGACCTCGGGCGACAGGATCAAGGTCGAGCTTCGCTCGACGGGCAGCCGAGGCGGCTGCCCCCACATGTTTCAGAGGCATCGGGCCGCCGTGCCGCAATCGAATCCGCCTATCGCGCCATACACGAGCACGAGCGCACATTGATGACGCGGCTGATCTCAGGCATCAATAAAATCCCGGCGCTGAAAATCTACGGCATTACCGATCCCGCACGCTTCAATGAACATTGCCCCACGCTGGCGATCCGCGCCATTAACCAAGCAGCCGAGACCACACCGCTCGCCCTCGCTACCAAACTCGGCGAGCGCGGCTTCTTCACCTGGGACGGCAACTACTACGCCCTCAACCTGACAGAACAATTAGATGTGGAAAAATCCGGCGGCTTCCTGCGCGTCGGCCTCGTACACTACAACACCGTGGAAGAGGTGGATGGGTTGCTGGCTGCGCTGGGAGAAATTTTGGATTGATTCGGAGGGGGTGAACTGAAAGCTGCCCTGAGTACCTCAGGGCCTAAAGGCCGGACAGGAAGGAAAGGCTTTACCGCAGCGTTGAAACGCTGCGCCACCCAAAAATCAGAGCCGTTTAGTAGCGGTCACCTGCGCTGCCTCTAGACAGAACAGCCCGAGACGAATCCCGGGCTGCAATCCTTCGCGAAATCTAGTTTGAGCCCTACGGCCAGCGCTTGGCCGTGTCGTCCCATCCCGCCGCGCGCACCGGCTGGGCGATTGCCGCCGGCACTGGAGGCGTCGCCATCCGCATGGGCGATGGTGGCCCGTTCACCGCCGTAGCCAAAGGCTTCGCTATGTCGGCCGGCATTTCCTTTTCTTCCGACAGCAATGGCGCAACCAGCCGCAGTGCTTCGACTTCCTGCTCCAGCCGCGTCAGCTCCATCTCTTTCTGCCGCAACACCTCGTAAACATTCTTCATAAGCATCCTGAGCGTTATGGGGTAAAAAGCAACGCTTTCTTCGCACTTTAGCAGAGTCGCCTGAGTTGTCAAGGAATTCTGAACCGTGGAGTGCCTATTTGGGAACAAAAAAGATGTGCCAGCCCCAGATGCGTTACGGTCCGCGTCGCCCGTTTGCACTTGACACCGAATTTGAACTGCCCGGCGCGATCAGAACCGTCGCCGACGGATTGCAGGATTTGAAGATGTTGGCACCACTCATCGTTATTCCCGTGCCGTCAAACTGAACGGTGGGCACCTTCCAGGAAAGCGCTAAAGCCAAAATCCGCTTATTGACATCGTTCCGGGAGCGCACCGATCACAAGCTGAGGAGGCGAGACACCGGTGATCACTGGGGACTGTTTCCCGGCCCGTACCCACCAACGGGGACCTGGATGCAGGGACAGCTTTCCGTGTCGGAACAGCAAACAGAGTTTATCGTCTCCTTGGGGCCGGTGGCAGTGTCGCAAAGCTGCCCGCGCGAGCCGCCTTGCACATCGAAGAGGTTCAAGCTGCCGTTGAAATTCTTCAGCCCGCCGAGGCCAGCAGCGCGGGCATATTGAGGTTCTGCGTCTGCCGGGCGGTAAAGTGATGGCCGGAAGCTGGGCGGAGCGCTGTTGCACTGTTACTCAGCGCAATCCGCATTTGCGCTGTCACATCTTTAACACAAGTTCCACTTTATTTTTAGCCCTCATAGAACCGCACCTTTCGTGGAGCAACGGGGTCCTCTGTCAAGCCTACTCGTAGACACCATCCACACACGAAAGTATCCATCGCCAATTCTCCGCAACCACCCATCTCTCAACCACTTGCCATTTCGGGACAACCCAAAACCGCGAATTTTGGCGTCCGACTTTACAAAACGTTCTACGTAGAACACTTTGTGCTATCCAAAGAAAAACAGGTTCCTTTGCTCGCCGTCGCTTCGCCGGCTTCGGTCGGAATAATAAAAATTTACCGAAGGCTGAAAGCTGAAAGCTGCTCAGATGGGTTTGCCGCGGAAGATCCAGATGAGTTCAATGATCAGGATGACTACGACCATCAGTTCCAGCACGAAGGCGCGGCTTTGGTTGAATTGATCGACCATGAAACGGTAAAGATCTTCGGCGGTGTGAAGTTTTTCCTGCACCAGATCCTTGTAGTCGGGGACGCCGACTTTTTGCGCGGCGAGTTTGTAGAGGCGGGCGGAAAACATGTCGCTGAGGAATTTGATGGCGTTGTCGGCGCGCTCGGTGAGTTCGTTCACGTCGAGCAGGACGGTATGCAGCTTCGATGCGGCCTGCGCGGTGCGCCAGCGCCCCCAGAGTCCGACGCCTGCGTCGAGAAAGTCGTAGACGCCTTCGAGTTCTTTCGTGAGCAGGTCGTCGTAGTGGCGGAATTCCAGCAACTGCGAGTTGGCGTATTGCAGAAGCTGGATGGCGGTTTCGGCGCCGGCTTCGTTGTCATAGATGAAAGCGGCGTTCCATCCGATGACAGCGAGATCGTTGGGATAGTAGGAAATTCGCGACTGCAAAATTTCCTGCTTCTCGCCTTCGGAAAGTTTGGCGGTTTCTCCGCGAACGACTTGAGCGATGCGGTCTCCGTGAGTAAAGAGCAGATTGTCGGCGGAGGGCGAGCCGGCGATTTCGCGCACATGGAAGATGAAATAGTCTTCCTGCAGCCATTCGGAGTTGTCGGGCCGGGCGCTGTATGGCTGGAGCTTGTGTGGCTTGGCGTCATTCGGTTTGACGTCATAAGGCTTAATCAGCGCAGGGGCCGCGCGTTCGAGCTGCTTTTTGACGATGCGCGTGGCCAGACTCTCGAAGTTGGTGTCGGAGGTCCAGCGGGAAGAGAGCTGGATGAGTTGCTCCCAGTCGCCGGAAAACGGAAGCTCGAAGACCAGGCTGACGACGCCGTAATCGTAGTACTTGATCTGTCCTTCGAGGCGCTCTCCGGTGTCGAGAATCAATGGTTCGAGAGTTTCTTCGACAGGAGCGCGCTGAAAGCGGACGTATTCGGGAGCAGAGTGCTTGAAGCTGGCCTCGGCGGTGCGGGCTCCGAGGAGCTTGCGTAATTCGTCGAGCTTGATCTCTTCGCAGACGTCGAATTGGATCAGCGCGAGGATGGCGCCTTGTAGCGGCGCGGATGAAGTGCCGGCTGCGATGGATTGCATCTGGTCGGCGACAGCAGCCGGGGATTGGAGTTCGCGATCCATTGGGAGCGTAACTGCCTATCAATTGTCCCAGAAAACGAGAAGGATGGGCAGAGGATTTGGTAAGTCCATATTTTGCGCGACGTGGACGTCCGGATGTCCCGCGCGGAGCCTAGAGCTAGCTTGCACCGTGCAGCGACATTTGCAGGATTTCGGCGAGATGCAACGCGCGGCGTTCGGTGCCTTGAGCAATCTGTTCGCGGCAACTGAAGCCGTCGGCGACGATGAGGCAATCGTCGGATGCGTTGCGGACCGCCGGGAGGAGTTCGAGTTCTCCGATGGCGGCGGAGATTTCGTACTTATCGTGCTCGAAGCCGAAGGAGCCGGCCATGCCACAACAGCCGGGAGCGGGCGAGTGGAAGTCGACGCCGAGGCGGCGCAGGACGGATTCCTCGGCGGACATCTTCATGAGGGATTTGTGATGGCAGTGTCCGTGAAGCAAAGCGTGGCGATCGAGGTGGGGGAATTCGACGTGACGGTCTTCCAGAAATTCGCTGAGCAGGAAAGTCAGTTGCGAGAGTGCGCGGGCACGTGGATCGTTGGGAAACAAGTTGCAGAGTTCGTCGCGGAAGACAGCTGCGCAACTTGGTTCGAGGGCGACGAGGGGTATTCCCGCAGCGATTTGGGGTTCGAGTTCGTTGATAATTTTTTTCAGGAGAACTTTGGCGCGATCGAGGAATCCGAAATCATAGAGAGGGCGCCCGCAGCAGAGTGGGACGCGCGGAATGCGGACGCGGAATCCAGCGTGTTCGAGGACTTCAACGGCAGCTTGCGCGATGTTGGGGGAGAAGTAGTTGGTGAAGGTGTCGGGCCAGAGGAGAACATCGCGGCTTCCCTCAGGGGCTAAAGCCCTTGATTGTTGTGCGCTAGACGGCACGACTGAAGTCGTGCCCTTCCCGTTCCTCTTTTGCACGGCAGCATTTTGATAATCACTAAACCAGTCACGAAAAGTTTGCCGGGCGAAGACGGGGATGGTGCGATGCGGCGAGATGCCAGCGGCGAATTTTGCGATGTCGCGAAGGACGGGTAGCTGTGTAGTGAGATTGACTAGATCCGGCGCATGAGACGCGAGGCGCGCCCAAAGATCGATGTGGCCGAAGGCGTAGGCGCTGCGCGGGCGCAGGCGGCCTTTGTAATGATGCGATAAGAATTCGGCTTTGTAGGTGGCAACATCGACTCCGACCGGGCAATCGCTTTTGCAGCCTTTGCAGGCAAGGCAGAGATCGAGAGAATTCTTTACTTCTTCGCTGCGCCAGCCATCGCGAATGATTCCATCGCTTCGATCTTCTCCATGGCCCTGGCCTTGCGTCATCTCCCAGAGCAAGTGCGCCCGGCCGCGAGTGGAATGTTCCTCTTCGCGAGTGACGCGATAGCTGGGGCACATGACGCCACCTTCTTCGCGTCGGCACTTGCCGACTCCCACGCAGCGCAATGTCGCGTGAGCGAGGCTGGCGCCGTCTTCGGGAAACTGGAAATGCGTTTTCGGTTCCCAGGGAGCGTAGCCCGCGCCGAGGCGAAGATTTTCGTCGAACTTGTTGGGATCGATGACTTTGCCGGGATTCATCTTCCAATCGGGATCCCAGATGGATTTGAATTCGCGGAAGGCCTGCATGAGTTCCGGGCCGAACATTTTTGGAAGGAGCTCGGCGCGGGCCTGGCCGTCTCCGTGCTCGCCGGAGAGTGAGCCGCCGTAGCCGACGACGAGATCGGCGGCGGCTTCCATGAACTGGCGGAACTTTGCGATGCCTTCTTTCGATTGCAGATCGAAGCTGATGCGGTTGTGAACGCAGCCGTGGCCGAAGTGTCCGTAAAGCGAGCCTTTGTAGTCGAACTGGTCGAGCAGGCGGCGGAGATCGCGAAGATACGCGCCGAGTTTTTCGGGAGCGACGGCGGCGTCTTCCCAGCCTTCCCAGTTGGGCAGCTCTCCTGAGACGTGTGACGTTGCGCCCAACGCGGACTCGCGCACTTCCCAAACGCGCCGGGCTTTTTGCCGATCAGTAAGCAGAAGCATTTTCGGGGGATTTGGCGCCCGGCTCAGAGATCGCATCAAGGCTTGCGCTTGCGATTCGGCTTGCTGCGAGGTGTCGGCTCCGAATTCGACAAGGAGCCAGCCGCCGGCTTCGGGGAGCATCGACAAGCCTTCGAAGTTGATGCCTTTGCGGCGGGTGTGGCTGGTGAGGATGTCGTCGAAGCCTTCGAGGCCGATTGGATGGTGCTCCATGATCTGGGGCACGCGATCGGCGCACTCAAAAATATCTGGGTAGGCGAGGACTAAGAGCACGCGCTGCGGAGGGCTTTCCACGAGGCGGCACGTGGCTTCGAGCACGGTGACGCAAGTACCTTCGGAGCCGACAAGAGCGCGGGCGACGTTGAAATCGTTTTCGGGGAGCAACTGATTCAGGTTGTAGCCGGAGACGCGGCGCGGGATGTTGGGAAAGCGCTGGCGGATCTGATCGGCGTATTGTTCTGCGAGTTGTTTTAGGGATGTGTAGATCTGATTGCTGCGTCCGCCTAGGCCGCGGCCCGATACGTCTGGGCCGCCTGGACGGCCGAGTGCGGACGTCCCCACATTTTCTATGCAATTTTGGCCGACACGAAGTCGAGCGCCATCGTAAGTCAGGACTTCGAGCGATTCGATGTTGTCATCGGTCTTGCCCGCCATTACGGAGTGAACACCGCAGGAGTTGTTGCCGATCATGCCGCCGAGAGTGCAGCGGTCGTGGGAGGCGGGGTCGGGACCAAAGGTGAGATGGTGCTTTTCGGCGGCGTTGCGAAGAGTGTCGAGCACGAGTCCGGGCTGTACGCGGGCGATGCGGCGGGCGGGATCGATATCGAGAATCTGATTCATGTAACGAGAGAAATCGAGGATGACCGCGACGTTGCAGCACTGCCCGGCGAGCGAGGTGCCTCCGCCGCGGCAGAGAAGCGGGGCATTGAACTCGCGGCAGAGAGAGACGGCGGCGATGACATCGTTAACGTCACGAGGAAGGACTACGCCAATGGGAACCTGGCGGTAGTTCGAGCCATCAGTCGCGTAGAGCGCGCGGCTGGCGGTGTCGAAGCGGACATCGCCTTGAATGTGGGCGCGCAATTTTTCGGCGAGAACGGCAGTATTAGGGTTCGCCGGGGTTGAGAGTGGCATGGATCAGTATATTAAGCCCTGGGCTGCATGCATGCCGGAGCGCGGAAAGAAGAGTCAAGTTCATTACCACAGAGGGGCACCGGGGATGCACGGAGGATCACAGGACCGCCCCGGAACCCTGAGCTCCGAAGTCTGAGGTCTGACGTCTTCTAATCAGCTCCACAGGCGAGTGGCATAGTCGGTCATCGAGAGCGCGAGCAGGATCAGGAGAAAAAACACGGCGGAGATGACGACCAGCTTGATGAGTTTTTCTCCGGCGCGCCAAACATGCATGAAGAAGAGAGCGACCAGCGTCGCTTTGAACGTGGCGATGATCAGGGCAACCGGAGTGTTGAAGCGTCCGAGTTCCAGGAATGCAGCTTTGTATGTGAGGTAGGTACACAGCAACAGAATTGCCCAGATGCTGAAATAGCTCTTGAGGGGCGACGATTTTGAATGCTCAGATATAGAGTGTTCAGACATAAACAAGCCTCACGGATGCCGGTCGATCAGGTAGAGCAAGGGAAACAAATAAATCCAGATGATGTCGACGAAATGCCAGTACAGGCCGCCGATCTCGACTGGAGTGTGATATTCCGGCGTGAAGCGTCCCTTCCAGGCCATAGCCAGAAGCCAGGCAAAGATACCCAGCCCGATAATCATGTGGAGGGCGTGGATGCCGGTCATGATGAAGTAAAGCGCGAAAAAAATCTGGGCGTGCTGTGGGTTAGCGTATTGACCAGGATGACCTGGAATCGGAACGTTTTCAAAACTGAAAGACGCGCCGGGCACGTGATGCTCGTCAAATTTATCTTTGTATTCTTTGCCTTTGATGCCGAGGAAGGCGCAGCCAAGAATCATGGTCAGGATGAGGCTGGCGATCAGAAGATTGCGGCGCGCGGTCTGCGCGGCCCAAACGGCGAGCACTACGGTCAAGCTGCTGCAGATGAGCACGGCAGTGTTGGTGGCGCCGAGCGTAGCGTCGATGGATTTGCTGGCGGCGCCGAAGTCGCCGAAGTACCAGAGACGATAAATCAGGTAGGCGCAGAACATGCCGCCGAAGAACATGACTTCGGTAGCGAGGAAAACCCACATGCCCAGGCTGGCTGCATCGCGCTGCTGGCCCTCGGTGGCGAAGTGATGCCGGAGCTGCGGGCTGTCTGGCGCGTGGGCGTCACTTCTCTGGTCAACCTGAAGATTCGCGTTCGCGATGGCTGTGGGGCTATCGGGCAACAGGGACCTCCTGGGGGTGGGGTGGGCCATCCTGCGGCGCGTCCAGTTCGTCGTAGTTGTACGCTTCCCAGGTTACGACGGGCTCTTCGTCGAAGTTGAAAGTGGGCGGCGGCGATGTAGTCTTCCACTCGAGGCCGGCGGCGTTCCAGGGATTGTCGGTGGCGAGCTTGCCGTAGCGCATCGACCACAGGAAATAAATCATGGGCAGAAGATAGCCGATGCCCAACACAGTTGATCCCGCGGTGGAAAAGACATTCAGAATCTGGAACTCCGGCATGTGGCTGTAGTCGGCGTAGCGGCGCGGCATGCCGAGATAGCCGAGAACGAATTGCGGAAAGAAGGTGAGATTAAATCCGATGAAGACGATGAGGGCGGCGAGCTTGGCCCAGCCTTCGGGATAGAGGCGTCCGGAAATTTTGGGCCACCAGAAATGCATGCCGCCAAGATAGCCCATGACCGCGCCTCCCACCATGATGTAGTGGAAGTGAGCGACTACGAAATAAGTGTCGGTGACGTGAACGTCGATGCCCAGGGCCGCGAGGAACAAGCCAGTCAACCCGCCCATGGTGAATAGGCCGAGGAAGCCGAAGGCGTAGAGCATGGGAGCATCGTAGTGGATGGATCCCTTGTACATAGTGGCGGTCCAGTTGAAAACCTTTACAGCGGAGGGGATCGCGACGGCGTAGCTAAGCGCGGAGAAAACCAGCGCGGCGTAAACGGAAATTCCCGCGACAAACATGTGATGCGCCCAGACCAGGAATCCGAAGACCGCGATGGCGATGGAAGAGAACGCGACGAAGCTGTAGCCGAAGATGCGCTTGCGCGAGAAGCAGGCGATAATCTCGGTGATTACGCCCATCGACGGCAGAATCATGATGTAGACGGCGGGATGGGAATAGAACCAGAACAGGTGCTGGAAGAGAACAGGATCACCGCCGAGCTTGGGATCGAAGATGCCGAGGTGTAACGTGCGTTCGGCGGCGACCAGAACGATGGTGATGGCGATCACCGGCGTGCCGAGAAGCTGGATGATGCTGGTGGCGTAGTGCGCCCAGATGAACAACGGCAGGCGCGACCATGTCATGCCGGGCGCGCGCATGCGATGGATGGTGACGACAAAATTTAAACCAGTGAGGATGGAAGAGAAACCAGCGACGAAGATGGCTAGTCCGGCTTCGACGATTTTTGTGTTGGTAAAGGCGGTGCTGAAGGGCGCATAGAAGGTCCAGCCGGTATCGACGCCGCCGGTCAGCATGCAGTGCAGCATCATGATGCCGCCGATGATGTAGAGATACCAGCTGATCAGGTTGATGCGGGGGAAGGTGAGGTCTTTCGCGCCGATCATCAGAGGAACGAGAAAGTTGCCCAGGACGGCCGGAATCGACGGAATCAGGAAGAAGAAAACCATGACCATGCCGTGCATGGTGAAGAGCTTGTTGTAGGTGTCGGCCTGGACGAGATCGCTGGCCGGGGTGAGCAGTTCGAGGCGAATGAGCAGAGCGAAGAAGCCGCCGATGAAGAAGAAGAAAGTTATCGAAAGCAGATAAAGAAGCGCAATGCGTTTGTGGTCGGTGGTGAACAGCCACGAGCCGACGCCGTACTCCTTGTTGAGATAATTTTCGCGTTCCGTTATTGGCGCATTTGCGATGGTTGCCATACTCACTTTACCTGCTCCCGCAGGACCGACCTCGGCGGCTAAAAAGCCGCATGTAACCTTATTGTTCGGCACAACTAAAGTCGCGCCCTTACAAACCTCTACTCTACTGCGCGGCGCCGCTCGCCTGCTGCATGGCCGCTTTTTGCGTTTCGCCCGGTTTTTCCGGTGACAACGATTTCACGTAGGCGACCAGTGAGTTTAATTGTTCTTCGCTGACCAATCCCTGAAAGGTCGGCATGACAGGTTTGTATCCGCTCACGATTTTCGCGCCGGGATCGAGAATCGATTCGCGAATGTAATTTTCGTCGGCGGTGACGGTGCGTCCATCTTCGAGTTTCACTGGGCTGCCAAACACTCCGGCGAGTGCGGGACCGCGGCTGGTTGCGTCGGAGCGATGACAAGTCGCGCAACCCAGCTGGGCGAAGACCTGCTCTCCCGTGCCGGATAACGGCGCGGTCGAGCTGTTGTTCATCCAGGCCTGGTACTGCGCGGGTTCCTGCACAACGATGGAACCGACCATGCCGGAGTGTTGCGTGCCGCAATATTCCGCGCAGAAAAGATGATAAGTACCAGGCTTGGTGGCGCGGAACCAGAGAACGGTGTAGCGGCCGGGAAGCACATCCTGCTTGAGACGGAAGGCGGGAATGTAGAAGCTGTGAATCACGTCCTGCGAGGTCATGATCAGCTTCACGTCGCGGCCGACGGGGACGTGCAGTTCGTTGATTTCGCGCTGGCCTTCGGCGTGTTCCAGCTTCCACATCCACTGCTTGGCGACCACGTAAACTTCGGTGGCGTCGCGGGGAGGAGTGCGTTCCTGGAAGAAGACTATCGCGCCCCAGAGGAAAATCGCCACGAAGACGAACATGGGGATGATCGTCCAGGTCAGCTCAAGCGGAAGCGAGCCTTCGATTTGCTCGGCGGGAACGCCTTTGCGATAACGATAGCGGGCGGCAAAATAAATCAGGCAGCCGAAGACCAGCAGCGACATTAACCCGCCCACGATGAGCAGGAAGATGAACAGGGCATCGACGTTGCCCGCTACGGTGGAGGCCCGGTCCGGCCACAATGGAAAATTATCGAACATGGAAAATCAGTTCTCAGTTGCCAGTTGCCAGCTCTCAGTTCTTTGCCGCCGCGTTCGTTTGCCGTTCAATCTCATTTGCTTCATCTTGCTGCGGGTTGCGCTCTTCGCGGCACGGAGCGATCCAGACGTATCATGATCAGCAAAAATCCTCCGAGGATCAGAATCGTGGCGGCAGCCGCCAGCCGCAGAATGTTGACGATGACGGCTCCGTATTTTCCAGTGGCCGGATCGTAGTGGTAACAGTAGAGAAGCACCTGATCGACGGCGTTGCCGATTTTTCCCTGCGAGGCCTCGACCAATCCCATGCGCAAATCTTTTGGCGGAAAATCCACGCCGTAGAAGTAGCGTGAGATGCGGCCTTGCGGTGTGAGCACCATGATTGCCGTCGCATGCGCGAATTGATTCAGCCTGGCGTCATACTGGTACTGGAAGCCGACGGCCTTGGTGAGCGCGTTGATCGATTCGGCGGGGCCGGTGAGGAAATGCCAGCCGGAGGCGGCGCTGGCGCGGCCATAGCGTTTTACGTAGTCGGCTTTCTTTGCGGCGGCGAGTTCGGGAGTTTCTCGGGGATCGAAGCTGACGGTAATCACGTCGAATTCCTTCCCCGCGTCGAACTTCAAAAGGCGCATGGAGCCGGTCAATCCGGCGAGAGATTCGCCGCAGAGCATGGGGCAGCTATAGTAAACGAGATCGAGAATCAGAGGCTTCCTGCCGAAGTAGTCTCCCAGCTTGACGGCTTGTCCGGTTTCGTCGCGGAAAGCGAGATCGGGCGGGACCTGGGCGTCGAGGTGCTGATCGATGCCGACGTTTTGCAGGGCTGGCGGACGCATGTTAGCTGGCGGCGACATTATCCCCTTGTTCATTGCGCCGCCCATGCCCTGAGACCATGCCGCGGCCGACAACAGCAGCATCACAGCCAATAATTGCGTCGCCCGCATCGAATTGTGATTCAGACCACTCACTGCCCGGTTCCCTTCTTTGTCTTTGTCTTCACGGCTTTTGCATTCGCATCAGCAGCATTTGCTTCTGTTGCGGCAGGAGACTGATCGTTCGAACTTGCGCTGCGCACCGGCAGCCGCTGCGCTTCCAACTCCATGGCCCGCTCGATTGGGATGCGGACGGTTCCCGCCTTTTCGTCGACCCAGCCGTAGCTGTTCAGAGTTCGCTCTTCGTCCAAGCGGATGCCGTTGAGCTGATCGCGCTCGTCGGTTTCAAGGCGCGGATTGGGGAAGGCTCGCTCCGGATAATGCGGGGCAACGTTGCGAGTATCGGTGGGCGCGTTCTCGACCAAGGCGTTGACCGGGGGCTGCAGAGTGCGCGCACGCTTATCGAGATAATCGTACAGCCCGGCCAGGACGAGATGAACAATGAACGTGGCGACGGCCAGTCCGACGATGAAATAAACGATGCCAGCCACGCCAATGTCGCGGCGCTCGTAGTCGCCGTGACTGGCTCCGTCCCCGTGTTTGATCTCGTCCGTCATCACTTTCTAATCATTTCTATCTTCAATCGATGTCCCAAATCGATGTCCAATCATTGCAATCGCACTAAGCCGGCGAGGTGCTGGGGTGGTGCACCGGCTCCAGAACTTCTACAGACTGCGGATCGTAAGCCGGGAGCAGGGGCAATGCTCCCAGATTGTGAAAGAAAAAGGCCAGCCACAAGCCACCGATGGCGAAGGGCACGACGATGTCGGCCACGGTAATGGTGAAGGTCTTCGAGAAATTCGGCTCGATGATCCAGAACAGATCGACATAGCGCATGAACATCAGCCAGACCGCAAGCCAAACCAGCTTGCGAATGTTGCGCTTAAACGGGCGCGAGAGCAGCAGCACAAAAGGAATCACAAAGTGGAACAACACAAGAAATAGCCCCACCGAAGCCCATCCGCCGCTCAATCGCCTCAAGTAAAACGTGATTTCCGCGGGCAGGTTTCCCGCCCAGATGATGAGCCACTGCGAAAACGAGAAGTACGCCCAGACCATGATGAAGGTCAGCATCCACTTGCCATGATCGTGGACGAAATCAGGTTTCAGCATTTCCGACATGGGCTTGTAGTCAACCAAGATGCGCTCGACGATCACCGCGAAACACATGGCGGCAAGCACTTCGCCGATGAGGATGAGCAGGCCGAAAATGGTGGAAATCCAACTCGGATCGATAGACATGACCCAGTCGATAGCCGCGAAGGAAATGGTGAAAGCGTAAAGGATGAGGCCGGGACCGGCGACGGCTTTGAAACGCTCGGTATGATCGGGAGAGCCGGCGTGGTCGGTTTCCCTGGACCATTTCGAGAGCAGGAACGAGAGGAGATTCCAGATGGCGAAATAGAAGATCGCGCGATAGACGAAGCCGGTGGTGGTGAGATAGGTTTTAGTGATGTTTTCCAGGTGCTCGCGGAGATGCTTATCGGCAACCTGATCGAGCGGCTGCGCCCAAATGTACAGATGGTGCATTCCAAAAATTATGGGGATAAACAGAACGGCCAGCAGTGGCGCAGTGCGCATGGCCGCGCCCAGGATGCGGCGGATGACCATACCCCAGCCGCCGCCGGTCAGGTGGCGGATCATCAGAATGGCCATGGAGCCGAGGGCCACGCCCAGCCAGTCCATGTAGCTCAACAGATAGGCGCGATAGAATTCGTCGCGGCCATTGGGCATGAGAAATGCAGTAGCAAGCGCGATGACGGAGAAGACAATGCCGACGATGAGCAGGCGCTGCGCCAGCCTCTTCACCACCGGCGGGGCCGTCAAATCGAGATGGTTTGCGATGGCGGCGCTCATTTCAGCTCCCCACTGACCGAACTTGGAGGCGGCGCTATCGCGGGTAAAGTCGCGCCTGTCCCGGAATCGCCAAACTTCGGCGGTTCCGATGGAACTTGTTGTCCAGCGGGAACGTCGGCCTTGGTCGCGTTCTGGCTGAGTTGCAATGCACGAATATAGGCCACGATGGCCCAGCGGTCGCGCGCTGGAATTTCCGATGCGTAGTCGGGCATGACGCCGAAGCCGTTGGTGATCACGTCGTAGAAATATCCCAGCGGAGCTTTTTGCAGGCGCGCGATGTGATACGAAGGGGGCACGCGCGAAAAGCCGCGCGATGGAACAAAACCATTGCCATCCCCCACGCGCGAATGACACGGAGCGCAGAAAATGTTGTACCGTTCGCGGCCCCGCTCCATGACTTCTTTGGTAGCCGGGAACGGCAGGTAGTCGCCGGGCGCGTTGCCGATCTTGCCGGTGTAGAAGTAGGTATCGGAGTGCAACTCCCCGCGGGCGACCGTGCCTTCGACCAAAGGACGCGCCGAACGCTGGTCAGCGAAGAAGTCACTGTGGGAGAGCGGATTTTCACGAGGCTGCACGTGCATATCGAGGCGGCAGGCGGAGAAGATTGCCGTCACCACCAGTAAAGTAAATAGCGCCAGCGTCCGTGGAATCCCATCTTTGCGCACAGAACGCGCAAAGATGGGGCACCCGTCTTTTGATAAGGCGACGGCAAAAATCAATCCAACAGATTTGCGAGGGGACAGCACTAGCTGGGCACCTCCGAAACCGAGCGCGGACTGAGGCTGTCTAAAAACTGACGCGTGCCGGACGGGTCATATTTCTTGTCGGAAGAAAATACGATCAGGAAAAAGCGGTCTTTCGATGCCAGGGCAAAGCGTGGCACATTGAACACCGGATGGTAAGGCATGGGCAGTCCGTTCAGGGCCAACATGCCGAAGACCGCGGAAATTCCGGCGAACAAGATAGTCATCTCGAAGGTGATGACGATGAAGGACGGCCAGGAATGATAGGGCTTGCCGCCTACGTTGACGGGATAGTCGATCACCGATATCCAGTACTGCATGAGGTATCCGGTGAGACCGCCAACCAGGCCGCCGATTAGCACGACCAGCGGAACTTCATCGTGATGAAACCCGATTTCCTCGGCCAGCCCTTCGACGGGGAAGGGACTGTAGGCGTCGATCTTGCGATAGCCAGCCTGGTGCGTGGCCTTCGCCGCGTCAATCAGCGCCTGCGCGGAATCGAACTCGGCCATCATGCCGTAAATGGGGTCGCGCTTCATACTGTGAGCCTCGAGGGCGCAGGCGCAATGTGCCATTTTAGAGAAGCCGTGCTGCTCGCGAGATCCCTCGCTTCGCCTGAAAAACGGCTCCGCTCGGGATGACGCCACCAGAACACAAGGATCACCTTTACGCGCCCGATCATTTCCTGCCCGGTCATTCCTTGACCTCCGCTTCGGGCAAGAGGGTGCGAATTTCAAAGATGGAGATCATGGGCAGAATGCGCACAAACAGGAACATGGCGGCCAGGAACATGCCGATGGTGCCGATGTAGGTCATCCAGTCCCAGCGCGTGGGGTAGTACATGCCCCATGATGACGTGAGAAAGTCACGGTGCAAGCTGACGACCACAATGACGAAACGTTCAAGCCACATGCCCACTAAGACCACACCTGAAATCAGGAACAATGCGACGGGGCTGGTACGCAGCTTGCGAATCCACAGCACTTGCGGGATAAAGATGTTGCAAGCCAACAGCGACCAGTAAGCATGAGCATAGGGGCCGTGCAGGCGGTTCCACAGAGTGAAAGCGTCATAGCGGTCGCCGCTATACCAGCCCATGAAGGCTTCGATCGCGTATCCATAACCCACGATCAAACCAGTGGCAAGCATGACCTTGGCCGAGTTCTGCAAGTGACGCTCGGTGATGAAACCTTCCAAGCCATAAATCTTGCGGATGGGAATAGCCAGCATCAGCACCATGGCGAAGCCGGAGTAGATTGCACCCGCAACGAAGTATGGAGGGAAGATCGTGGTGTGCCAGCCGGGGACGATACCGACTGCGAAGTCGAAGCTGACCACGGTGTGAACGGAAAGAACCAACGGGGTGGCGAGTCCGGCGAGCAGCAGGTAAGCGGTTTCGTAGCGGTGCCAGTGGCGCGCCGATCCGCGCCAGCCCATGGCCAGCAAACCATAGATCATGCGCAGCGCCGGTTTGTCGGAACGATCGCGCAAGGTTGCAAGATCCGGGATGAGTCCCATGAACCAAAAGAGCGCGGAAATCGTAGCGTAGGTGGAGACGGCGAAGACGTCCCACATGAGCGGGCTACGAAACTGTGGCCATATCCGCATGGTGTTGGGATAGGGGAAAAGCCAATACGCGAGCCAGGGTCGCCCGACGTGGAGGGCGGGGAAAATTCCGGCGCAGGCCACGGCGAACAGGGTCATGGCCTCGGCGAAGCGGTTAATGGAGTTGCGCCACGACTGCCGCAGCAAAAGAAGGATGGCGGAGATGAGCGTGCCGGCATGGCCGATACCGATCCACCAGACGAAGTTAACGATGGCGAAGCCCCAGCCGATGGGGATGGTCACGCCCCAGATTCCAATGCCTTTCAAGAACAGGTAGCCGATGGCGTAGAGCATCATCATCGTGAGCATGAAGGCGACGCCAAAGCCAAGGAACCATCCGTTCGACGTGGGACGGGTCAGAACAATGGAGCTGATTTTTTCCGTGACCGTGCCGAAGGTATAGCCGGGTTGAATGACCGGAGCTTCCTGCGCGTCGACCGTTATTTTGTATTGCTCGTCCATGCGCTAATGCAGCTTCCTCAGCGGCTAAAGCCGCGGCTTCTCTACTCATCTTTTGGCACGACTGAAGTCGTGCCCTTCCCGGTCATGTCCTTGCCGTCAATGTTCCAGCTCCGGATTCGGGTTTCTTACTTCTGCCAAATAGGTCGTCCGCGGGCGCGTGTTCAGCTCGCCCAGCAAACTGTAGTTGCGCGACTGCGCCTTCAACTTCGAAACTTTGCTGTTGGGATCGTTGATGTTGCCGAAGACGATTGCGCCCGCGGGGCACGACTGCTGACAAGCGGTCTGCAACTCATCGCCAATGCGGATGTCCTTGCCCTCACGCACCGAGGCGGTTTCCACATCGATGCGGCGCTCGTTGATGCGCTGCACGCAGTAGGTGCATTTTTCCATGACGCCGCGGCTGCGCACGCTGACGTCGGGATTGCGCATCATTTTGTACTGCGGCGTCTCCCAGTCCTGGAAGAGCAGGAAGTTGAAGCGCCGCACTTTATAAGGACAGTTGTTCGAGCAATAACGCGTGCCCACGCAGCGGTTGTAGGTCATGTCGTTCAGGCCTTCGCTGCTGTGAACGGTGGCGCCGACCGGGCAAACGACTTCGCAGGGCGCATTCTCGCATTGCATGCAAGGCACGGGCTGGAAGAATGCCCGCGGATTATCGCGATCACCCTGGTAGTAGGCGTCGACGCGAATCCAGTGCATGTGGCGGCCCAGCATGGTCTGGTGCTGGCCGACAACGGCAATATTGTTTTCCGACTGGCAAGCCAGCATGCAGTTGTTGCAGCCTACGCAGGAGTTGAGATCAATGGTCATGCCCCAGGCGTAGGCTTCTTCTTTGTATGGATAGTTCGGATAGAGCGTAACGTCGTAAGGCGTCTCTTCTTCTTTGGCGAAGTTCGGCTCTTTGCGATATTCCTCGAGCGTGGTTTCCTGGACCAGAGGACGGTGGCCGCCATCGGGCGTGTCCATCGACTGGTAGCCTTGCGTGGAGGCGAGATTGTAGGTGTCTCCGGTTTTGCGAATCGTCACGCCGGTGGCGATCCACGGCGCCGCGCTGGTTCGCAGCGCATAAGCATCGAAGCCAGCGGCGGTGCCAACGCGGCCAGCGCGCTTGCGGCCGTAGCCGAGAAAGACGGTGACGGAGTTGTCGGGGTGTCCGGCTTGAATCCAGACGGGGCCGGTGACTTTTTTGCCGTTCAGTTCAAGCTCGACGACATCTTTGGAGGCAATCTGGAGCCGCTCCGCCATCTTGGGGCCGATCAGGATGGCGTTGTCCCAGGTGAGCTTGGTCATCGGCTTGGGCAGTTCCTGGAGCCAGCCGTTGTTGGAAAATTGGCCGTCGTAGATGGTGGGGTCGCGGCGGATGTTGAGCTCGATTGGGTCTGCCCCATGGAAGGGAGGCTCCGAGAATTTTCCTTCCTTCAAAGCAACTTGCTTGGGAGTAAACGCCGTGCCTTCAATCCATCCGTCGTGCAGCGACTTCCGCCAGAATGCTTCGAAATCTGGCCCTGTATGTTGTCTCTGCCAATAGGAGCGAACCAGATCGTAGCCAGTAGCTTCTTGCCCAGACAACAGCGCAACCAGCTCCGCAGCGCTCTTGCCGTTGTAAAGCGGGGCGATCAGCGGCTGAATAATGCTGGCTGTGCCGTCGTACGCGCGGGCATCGCCCCAAGATTCGAGCTCGTGCGTTTGATTGATGTGCCACTGGCAGAGCTCGGCAGTTTCGTTCTGATAGAGGCCAAGATGAATGCGGACGGGAACCTTACCAGCTTTCATCGCGTCAGCAAATCCGAGGTCGGAGGGCGCGTCGTAGACGGGATTGCCGCCTAGGATGACCAGCACATCGACTTTGCCGCTGCGCATGTCCGCGACAAGATCTTTGATGGACTCAGTCTGGTTGACAGGATTGGCGTTAACGGTGTCGGTATAAAAAACCGTTTTGCCGACATTCCCCCGCGATTGATTCATCGCATGCGCAAGTGCGTGGACAAGCGGCGACTGATGGTCGCCGGGAATCACGACTCCGGCACCCCGACGGAAATCGAACTCTCTAATAGGCTCGTGGCCGGTCAGCATGAAATATGCGGCCTTTTCAATCTCTGAGGCGCGCACCGGCTTCCGATGATCCGCCTTGGCCCCCGTCGTAGTCGGCGTGCTTTCGATCACGTACAGCCGGTTCATAGGCGCGTCGGGATTGCGGCGGCTGGCGAAGTCGCGGATGTACTTCACGTTGCCGGGAAATCCGGCATAGAGGAAGTCGGCGTCGAGCGACACGATTACGTCCGCTTTCGAGAAGTCGTAGCGCGTCTCGACCGGCTGGCCGAAAGCCATCTTCGCGCCTTCGAGCACGTTGTCGCGATTGATGGGCTCGTAGCAGTGCCACTTGGCCTGCGGATAAATCTTGAGGAAGTTGCGCAACTGGTCGGCCAGCGTGGGCGAAGAAATCGTCGGCGTGAGAATGCGAATGCCCGCGCCCTGTAGATTTTTCTGCGCGTTCAGCGGACCCTGTATTGCACTGGTGAACGCCTGCCACGAACGCTGATCGCCCATCGAAACCACGCTCTGCGAACGGTCGGGATCGTACATGGTGAGCAGCGAGGCTTGAGCAAAAATGTCGGTGCCGCCGAGCGAAGCCGGATGCTGATCGTTGCCTTCAATTTTTGTGGGGCGGCCCAGATGGCTTTCCACCAAGATGGGATTCGCGTAGCCGCCGAGGGTCATCGCCGTGGCGTAGAACATCGGGCGGCCGGGGATGACTTCCTCCGGTTGGCGCACGTAAGGAACGATGGGCTCAAACGGGAGCTTGACGCAGCCGGTCATACCCGCCAAGCCGAGCGATGCGCCCATGACCTTGAGAAATCCGCGGCGGGAGACGGAATCGATCCACTCGGATGCGCCTTTGGGGAATTCACGGTGCAGGGCGTCCTGAAAATCAGGGCTACCGGCGAGTTCTTCGAGCGAGCGCCAGTATTCGGGACCCGATTGCGTCGCAGCGTCGGCGCGCTCGATTTCAGAGCGCAAAGAGGCGAGATCGAGTTTGTCTTTCTTGCCGGGACAGACTTCCTCGCGCTTCCCGTGATCGTCTTGTTTTTCGATCTTCATGAGTGCCTATGCGCCACATTCCAGACAATGTCATCCTGAGCGGAGCGGGAGTTCGCGAAGCGAAGTCTCGCGCAGTCGAAGGATCCCCGCAACTCTGGCAGCAACACGGATGCCCGCCAGGCATTCTCACGACGCTGCCGAGTGCGCGGGGAGAACTCCCTGATACGGCAGCGGAACCGCCGGCGTTGCCGGGATCCCTCGACTCCAAGTTTGCTTCGCTTCGCGAACCAAACTTTCCGCTCGGGATGACAAGTGTGTTTCATGGCCTTACCTGTGGCAGGTGCTGCAACTGGTAATGTCCAGCACGCTGCGCACGTTATATTTTTTTACCAGGGCCATGCCGAGATCGGTCTGGTCCGTGTAGCTTTGGCCGTCGACCGCAACCGGGTGCGAACTGTCGGGTGGACGGTAATGCATGTTGAACACCTGGTCGCGGGGACGCAGATTATTCTGCGGCTCGCGGTGACAGCCCACGCACCAGCCCATTTGCAGCGATTCCTGCTGATACATCAGCGGCATGCGGTCGACCGGTCCGTGGCAGGTGTTGCAACCGACTCCCTTGTTGATGTGAATGCTGTGATTGAAGTACACAAAATCTGGAAGCTCGTTGACGCGCGACCACTGCAACGATTCTCCGCTGCGGTAGCTGGCGCGGACTGGTTCAAGCAATTGAGCGTTGGTCCAGATCTGCGAATGGCAGTTCATGCAGGTGCGGGTCGGAGGTATACCAGCGAACGCGGAGGTTTCGACCGAAGTGTGGCAATAGCGGCAGTCGATGCCGAGTCCGGTGACGTGGTGCTGGTGGCTAAACGGGACCGGCTGCGGTTTGCGCACGCCGGCATAAGTAACGTAAGGCGAGCCTTGAACTTCGTACCCCATCCACCCCAACGCAGCTACGACGAAGACCGCGCCGAAAATTGTGGCACGGGACAATGTGTTCGTGCTGCGATGAAAGATCTGCGACATGCTGATGACGTTCTAGCTTACAGCGCTTCACTGCATGGCGTTAAAGAAGCTTGATTGAGACCCGGGCGAGCGGCACCCGAGTGTGGCGATAGAAGCGTTAGAAACGCTTAACGATTTTCAGAACCTTGGTGGAACACGCGATTATAAATACATCAAAGAGATTTTGTCTCGCCAATTCGCTAGAAAGTCATCTCATCCCGAACCGGATTCACAAACTGGCCTGCTTTTTCTTTTAGCACATTCGGGAAAAAGTTTCCGTGCTCTGAATGGCTTTGCCCTTCTGCGATATTTGGCTGAAAGGCTAGCGCAGATTCATCACGAGCAATTTCGGTTCCGTCATCTCTTCGATAGCGTAACGAAGGCCTTCGCGCCCCAAGCCGGAATCTTTGATGCCGCCATAAGGCATATGGTCTATACGAAAAGATGGAACATCGCCGGCGACCAGGCCGCCCACTTCCAATTCTTCGTAAGCCTGGAAAATCAACTTGGCGTCTCGAGTGAACAGTCCGGATTGCAGGCCGAAAGAAGACTGGTTCACACGGCGCAGGGCTTCGTCGAAGGTAGCGTAAGGTTCGACGGTCACGACGGGGCCGAAGACTTCCTGGCAATTCACTTTCATGCTGGGATTAGTACCTGTGAGCACGGTAGGCTCGACCAGCATACCGTGGCGATGGCCTCCGCACAGCACACGCGCGCCGCCGCGTACGGCGTCTTCGATCCAGCCGGCGGTGCGGATGGCATCACTTTCGCGAATCAGCGGGCCCACATCGGTCGAAGAGTCGAGCGGATCGCCGACTTTCAGTTTTTTCACGTTATCGACCAGCAGGTCGGTGAACTTTCCGTAGACCGACTGTTCAACCAGAATGCGCTGGACGGAGATGCACGTCTGGCCCGCGTAGCCGAAGCCTCCGGTGACGCAACGCTCAGCGGCATAAGCGAGATCGGCATCGCCGTGGACGATGACAGCGGCGTTGCCTCCCAGTTCGAGCACAACTTTTTTCTTGCCCGCGCGGCGCTTGATGTCCCAGCCGACGGGCACGCTGCCGGTGAAGCTGATGAGCTTGATGCGATCGTCGGTGATGAGAAGACTGGCGTCGTCGTTTGAAAGCGGCACGACGTTGAGGCCGCCATCGGGCCATCCTGCCTGCTGCACACATTCGGCCAGCAACAGGGAGCATAGCGGCGTTTGCGGCGCGGGTTTGAGCACCATGGGGCATCCCGCAGCGATGGCGGGAGCAACTTTGTGGGCAACGAGATTGAGGGGAAAGTTGAACGGTGTAATTCCCGCGACCGGGCCGATCGGGAAGCGGCGCACGATGCCCCAGCGTCCGGCGGTTGCTTGCTGCCAGTCGAGAGGAAGATACTCGCCGTAAATGCGGGTGCTCTCTTCGGCGGCTACATTGAAGGTAAAGATCGAGCGCTCGACTTCGTTGCGCGCCGCTTTGATCGGCTTGCCCGCCTCCTGAGCGAGGGTAGTAGCAAACTCTTCCTTGCGCGCACCGATCGCCGCCGAAATCTGGCGCAGTACCCGCTGGCGTTCGAATGCCGGGAGGCGGCGCGTAGTGCCAAACGCTTTGACCGCCGCGGCAATGGCCGCTTCGGCATGCTCGCGGCGGCCTTGCATCACCCGCGCGATTACTGAGCCATCATATGGGGCACGGATTTCAACGGCGTCCCCATCTTCGATCCAGCGGCCATCCAGGAAAAACCCGTGAGTAGTGGCTGGGGTTAAGGTCATCGTTTGGGTCATGGTTGGGGCGCCATGTTTTGCCGCGCTTAAATCGAACTTCAAGATTATAGGGCTTTTCGAGAGCATGGGAGTATCGGGTAAAAAGATGAGCCCGCAGGAGCGCGAGATCGGGAAAATGGCCGAAGATGGTCTTATGATGAGACGATGAGCGTTCCCCATACGCAAACCGTGCGGACAGATTCTTCGCTCGTGCTGAGCTTCGAAGATGCGCGGCAAGTGGTGGAGAACCATGCTGTGAACGTTGCAGCCCGGGGAAGCGAATTCGTGGACTTGCTTGAAACGGCGGGCCGCGTCCTTGCGGAATCGATCATTGCCGACCGGGATTTTCCTCCGTTTCCACGCTCGACGCGAGATGGTTATGCGGTGCGTCCCGCTGATGTGGCGAAACTTCCGGCCGTGCTGACTGTGCTCGGCGAGATTAAGGCCGGACAGAAGCTGGATGAAATGCCGGCGAGTGTTGAGCCGGGGCAAGCGATCGCGATCATGACGGGCGCGCCCGTTCCAGCAGGGTGCGATGCCGTGGTGATGGTGGAGTACACGTCACGCCACGGCGAGCGGGTTGAGATCACGAGGGGCGCTTCAGCAGGTGAGAATATTGTTGCGCGTGGGGCGGAAGCGCGGCAGGGCGGCGTCTTGCTGAATCACGGGCTCCAGCTTAACCACGCGGCGATTGCAGTGGCGGCGTCGGTGGGCATGACGCGCGTGAACGTGTTTAAGAGACCGAGGATAGCGATCTTAAGCACGGGCGACGAACTGGTCGGTCTGGACGATTCGCCCGGCCCTACGGAGATTCGCAACTCCAACAGTTATTCGTTGGCGGTGCAGGTCAGAACGGCGGGTGGAGAACCGGTCCTGTTGCCGATTGCGCCCGATGAACCGTACAAGTTGCGACGGTTGATTGAAGAAGCCCTTCAGGCGGATCTTCTGCTCTTGACCGGCGGCGTCTCGATGGGCCGGTACGATCTGGTCGAGCAGGTACTGGCGGAAATCCACGCCGAGTTTTTTTTTACGGGAGTGAAGATCCAGCCCGGCCGGCCGGCGGTGTTCGGGCGGGTCCCATGCGGCCCGGGCGCTCCTTCGGCAAGCTCAGGACAGGCTCCTGCCCGCGAAGGAACTTCAGTCCCGTTGCAGTCAAAATACTTCTTCGGCCTTCCCGGCAACCCCGTCTCGACCATGGTGACGTTTGAGTTGTTTGCGCGGCCCGTGCTGGAAGCTCTGATGGGGATGACCCCGCAGAAGCTCAGGTTCCTACATGCGAGGCTGAAGCGTGAGATTCGCGTCAAGACTGGACTGAAGCGTTTCCTTCCGGCCATTTTGTCGGGGGAGTTTGAAAACTCCGTGGTCGAGCTGGTGACGTGGCAGGGCTCGGGAGACATTGCGGCGACGGCGCGCGCGAATTGTTACGTCGTCATTCCTCCGGATCAGGAGCAAATTGCAGCGGGCGAATTTGTAGCAGTGATGATGCGCTAAACAGGTGGCTGGAAGGAGCTTCAATGTCTAATATCGTTGCCGATCAACCCGAATGTTGGCCGGCGTTACCGCTGGATTCATGGAAAGACACCTGCGCCACGCTTCACATGTGGACCCAGATCGTGGGCAAGGTCCGGCTCGCTCTAACGCCACTGGTGAACCACTGGTGGAATGTCCCGCTGTACGTATCAGCTCGAGGGTTGACCACCTCTCGAATCCCCTACCGCGAGCGGGCATTCGAACTTTGGTTCGATTTTATCCAGCACAAACTCGTGCTCGAAACCAGCGACGGAATTGTGAAGACAGTCGAGCTGGCTCCCAAGTCGGTAGCCGATTTTTATCAGGAATTCATGGGCATGCTTCGGTCGGCGGGGATCGAAGTCAAAATCTGGCGAATGCCCGTCGAGATCCCCAATCCGATTGCCTTCGACGAGGACCATGTACATGCGTCGTACGATCGCATGTCGGTTGAAAAATTCTGGCGCATTTTATTGTCGGCGGACACCGTGTTCAATCAATTCAGGGCGGAATTCATTGGAAAGTCCAGTCCGGTACATTTCTTTTGGGGAAGTTTCGATCTTGCCGTTACGCGATTTTCCGGCCGACGAGCGCCGGTGAAGCCCGACGCCGACCGCCTGACGCGGGAAGCGTATTCGCACGAAGTCAGCAGCGTGGGCTTTTGGCCCGGCGCCATCGGCATCAAGGATGCGGCATTTTATTCCTACATGGCTCCCGCGCCGCAGGGATTCGCGGAAGCGCAAGTGCGCCCGGCTGCGGGGTACTACGATAAGCAGCTCGGTGAATTTCTTCTGATGTATGAAGATGCGCGGAAGGCGGCATCGCCCACTGGCGCGCTACTTGATTTTTGCCATAGTACATACGAAGCCGGGGCTAACCTCGGCAATTGGGATCGCAAGGCTCTGGAACGATAAAGACTGAAAGCAGATTCAGCAACGCTTGGCTTTGGGACGAGTTGATTGCGAGCTTATTGCCGAAACTGCGAGCCCTGTGGCGAGGTCTATGCTTTCGTGACAATGGACATGGGTCGGCTTTGCAGGAAGCCGATGAGCAGAGCGCTATTTACTTTCAAGCCGCCGTTGTAGCTGACGAACCCCTTCTTCCTGAAGTCATTCATAAATTTACTTACCCTGGCGCGGGTGGTGCCAACCATCTCCGCCAGGGTTGATTGGCTCACCTTCAGAGGGTGCTCCGGCTTGGATTCCTTGCTTATCTCCCCAAACAGCAACAGAACTCGCGCCAGTCGCCGTTCGCTGAAATTGAAGAATTGATCTACCAGGTCTTCCTCGATCCGAACAATTCGGGAAAGCAGATAAGCAACAAATAGCGCTGCAAACTGCGGGTCTCGCTTGAGCGTGCGAACCGTGCTTCCCTTACGCAGTCGAATAATATTGGATGGGCCAATTGATCTAGCCGTGCAAATCCGCGGAGATTGCCCTGCCAGACAGCCCTCGCCAAAGAAGCTGCCCCGCTGCAGAAAAGCGATGATAGCTTTCTTGCGGCGCGTGGAGACTGCCGTGAGCTTCACCGTGCCGCTGTGGACGTAGAACACAGCATCAGCTGTATCCCCTTGTGAAAAGACGACCTCTCTGTCTCGGTAGTTCCGAACAGTCATCCCCGTACGGAACTTTTTGCGCAGAATTGTGGGACTGATACCGAGAGTACGTTCCTTCGCCATTCGCGTCTGCTCCCCCAATCAACTCAAGGAATTGGCCAGCGGTCGCAATCGTACCCACTAGAGCCAACATCGTCTAGATGTTCAAAATTGACCACTGTCGCGTTTTTCTGGATGAGGTCGCCAGGAGAAAATTATCCTGTCCGCTTGCACTTTTCTCGAGAACAGAACGAGCAGAGAACCGTCGCAAACTCGCGACTCACCAATCGCCGGGACAGTACATTTATGAAGTGGCTCCCACCCTCCCATGTAAGATAGAGCTTCTCCAATGGCTTCAAAGCTTTCTCACTTCGACAGCTCCGGCCGCGCGCGGATGGTGGATGTTTCCGCCAAGGCTGTTACGAAGCGTGAAGCCCAGGCTCGCGCATTCGTCGCGATGAAGCCTGCTGCGCTGGCTGCGCTGCCGAAAAATCCCAAGGGCGATCCGCTGGAAGTGGCGCGCATAGCGGGCATCATGGCGGCCAAGCGCACGGCGGAATTGATCCCCATGTGCCATCCGCTGCCGCTCTCGCTCGTTGATGTGGAGGTGCGCGTATGCGAGAATGGCGTCGAAATCGTCTCGAACGTCGCGACAACAGCGCAGACCGGGGTCGAGATGGAAGCCATGGTCGCCGCGACAGTTGCCGCGTTGACGGTTTACGATATGACCAAGGCGTTGGATAAGAGCATTGAGATTCGCGAGATCGCGCTCATGGGCAAAAGCGGTGGGAAGAGCGGAGCGTACCGGCGAGAGCAATCGCCAGTGCATCCGCATTAAGAAGAAAGTAATTTCTCGCAGGTAATTGCTCGGTAAGCGATCCTTCGACTCCGTGGCTCCTTCGCTTCGCGAAGCTGCCACTACGCTCAGGATGACAAAGAACTTCATGGCCAACAACGTCAAGCTGCTGCTGGTGGAAGACAATCCGATGGTCCTTGGCTTGCTTCAGCAGGCGCTGTCTCCGCTGGCCACGGTTACGTCCGCACCCGACGGCGCCGATGCGCTGATGAAAGCCGTAGACGATCCTCCCGATTTGCTGGTATGCGACTACCGCATGCCGGGAATGGATGGCCGGCAACTGGTGGAAAAATTGAAAAGCCGTCCGGCGACAGCCAATTTTTCGGCGGTGCTTATGGCGAGTAAGGCGGACATCGCGGAAAGATTGTCGCAGCAGGACGCGGCGGACGATTATCTCGAGAAACCATTCTTCTTGAAAGATGCGACGCGCCGCATCAAGCGCATGATCGACCGTATCGCGCTGGAGAAGATGGCGAAGACCGCGCCTTCCGATGGCGTGGTCCGGGGCAATCTGGCGCAGATGAATGTGATCGACCTAATGCAGTCGCTGGAGATGGGCCGCAAGAGCTGCAAGCTGATGCTCGCTCACGAAGGAGATCGCTGCGAAGTTTTCTTTGTTGAAGGCCAGGTAAAGCACGCGACTTATGGAACGCTGGTGGGCGATCCGGCCGTATTCAAAGTGCTGCGCTGGACCGGGGGGAATTTTCAGCTCGATTTTGAAGGCAAGACGGACAAAGAAACGACACAGCTCAATACGCAAGGCCTGTTGATGGAAGGCCTGCGACTGCTGGACGAATCGCAGCGTGATGGAGATGGCGAAGGCGCTGTTAATGCAGGCGCCGATGTTGCGGCGGGCCCAGCAACGAGCGCCGGCGTTGAACCAACCAGTTCTGCATCCTCTGTTGTCGACCCCTTTGCCTCGGTCCCGCCAAGATCAGCCATTCCTGCAGCAGCCAGCCCAGCACCCGCGCGCGACAAAAAAGAAGAAGAGGAAGATGTTCTGTTGGATAGTTGAGCCGCGATGGAGAATCCAACGGCAGCAGTAGTTACAGTGAGCGATTCCTGCGCGCGCGGAGAACGCGTCGATCTTTCCGGACCGGCAGTTGCCGAGCTTTTGTTGAAATCTGGATTTGAAGTTGTGCGCCGTGAGATCCTTCCGGACGATTCCATCCGGATTCAAAATCTGCTGATCCGTCTGGCCCTGGAAGTTAGGCTGATCGTGACCACCGGGGGAACCGGAGTTGCGCCGCGCGATGTGACACCGGATGCAACAGTCGAGGTCTGCGACAGAGTGATCGACGGCCTGGGCGAACGAATGCGGGCTGAGGGAATCAAGAAAACTCCGTTCGCGGCGTTGAGCCGGGGTGTATGCGGCGTGCGGGGCGAGGCCCTGATCCTGAATCTGCCCGGCAGTCCGGCAGGCGCGGTCGAGTCGCTGGATGCGCTCATCGAGTTGATTCCACATGCGCTGAATTTGCTTCGGGGAGAGACGGAGCATTCCCAACTGAAGTCTTCATAAAGCGGACCTCGGGCATCGGCCCTTCCATTGTGTTCGCTTGAGAGCTGAGGTCGGGGGCCGAAGTCTGACTTTGCTAAACTCGTCATTTCACGTTGGAGGGAATCGGATGCGAGAGCAGAACCGGATTGCTGTGCTAAGTACACTCGCGCTGCTTATCGTCTGCGGAATGGTCATTACCGTTGCGAAAGCGCAATCTGGCTCTCCGCAGGCGGCGACTCCCGCTGCCGGCCCCAAGACAGCCGAGCAGCAATTCAAGAATATCCAAGTGCTGAAGGGCATTCCTGCCGACCAACTTACTCCTTCCATGCAGTTCATCACGGCGTCGCTCGGCGTGCAGTGTGACTTTTGCCACGTGCAAGGCGCATTTGATAAAGACGACAAGAAGCCGAAGCAGACCGCGCGCAAAATGATGGAAATGATGTTCGCCATCAACAAAGATAATTTCGCCGCCCATCCCGAGGTCACCTGCTACTCCTGCCATCGGGGGGCGGCTAAACCAGTAGGCACGCCGATCATCGCCGCTGAAGAAACCGCCGGAGAGACGAAGATGGCCGGCGCAATGCCGATGGCGCCAGGAGAATCTGCGAAACCCTCCGGCCCGGCAGCGGATGAGTTAATCGATAAATATGTTCAGGCGTTAGGCGGAGCAAAGGCGATCGACAAGGTATCCACACGCGTGGCAACAGGAACAATTGATTTCGGTGGAACCTCGTATTCAATCGATGTGTATTCCAAAGAACCGGACAAGCGGGCATCGTTTGTTCACATGCCGGAGGGGGACAACATCACCGCGTTCAACGGGCAGGAAGGCTGGTTAGGCGCACCTAACCGCCCAACCCGCGACATGCATGGGTCGGATATTGATGGCGCATCGATCGACGCCGATCTTCATTTCGCGACTGATCTCAAGAAAATGTTTACCCAGGTGGAAACACGGGGGAGCGAGAAGATCGGCGATCACGATACTTATTTAGTAATCGGCAGGCGACAGGACAAACCGCCGCTGCGCCTCTACTTCGATGCGCAGTCCGGATTGTTGTTGCGGTTGATACGCTATGGAGAAACGCCGCTCGGGCTTATGCCAACGCAAATTGACTATGCCGACTATCGCGACCTCAACGGCATGAAAGTCCCGTTCCGCTGGACTTTGGCGAGGCCAAGCGGACGCTTCACCATTCAGGCGAAAGACATGAAACAGAATGTCTCGGTGGATGATGCGAAGTTTGCCAAGCCGGCGGGCGCGCCGGAAGGGCAGGCAAAGTAAGTTCCACGTTTTCGGGTATAACTTCTGGTCTGTGCAAAATTGACCATTCTCCTCTCCGGTTGATTTGTATCATTAGTGGCGCAACAGGGTGACGAAGCTTGACCTCCCACAGCGCAATTTTAGATACGGTCAGCGCGGACGCGAACCTTCCTTCACGTCCATCGATTCCCTCCCTCATTGCCCCGGCGTGGCACACGATTGTGTTCATCGCTATTTTTGTAGGCCTGTCCATCGTTGGTGGGTTCTTTCAACACGCCGCAAAACAGCACCCGGTGGCAACGTCGGGACCGACCACCGCTAACGTCGTATCGGGCTACATCTCCGTTCTGGTCTCTGAATGGCTTTTGGTGCTCTATGTTCGGATGGGAGTTCACAAGCGCGGAGTGCATCTGCGCGAGCTTGTGGGCGGCCGATGGGCAACGCCGAAGGACGTGATGAAGGACGTTGCCCTGGGTGCGGGGCTCTGGGCAATATGGATGGGCCTGATGAATGCTCATGTTCTGGGTGGCGGAACGAATGCCGCGCAGGGCCTTCTTCCTAAAGGAGTTGTCGAGAGCTTGGCGTGGTTGCCACTTGCACTCTCGGCAGGGTTTTGTGAGGAACTCGCATTTCGCGGTTACCTTCAGAAGCAGTTTCAAGCGATCACAGGTAGCGCCGGTTGGGCAATCCTGATCCAGGCGTTAGTATTCGGCATTGGTCATCTCTACGAGGGCGTGGGCTCGGTTGCAAGGATCATGCTGTTTGGCGTCCTGTTCGGGCTACTCGCGCTATGGAAGAAGAGTCTCATACCGGGCATGATAGCGCACGCGTGGTCAGACATTTTTGGAGTCATCATTTTTCGCAGAATGTAGAAAACCGAAGCTTCCGTCCGGTGATGCAGCCTTCTCCTTTCGGTCGTTACGTGATTTCTACGAGCCATCGCGCGGCCTGTTACACAGTGGCAACTACTATTGGCCGACCCTAGTTTTTCCGCTGTATTCGCCTCGCTGGCGCAATTTTTGGTTTAGCAAGTGTTCGCTTCCTGCTTCCTTCATAGCAAAAGCTGATCGTCTCGATAAATAATTTAGATTTCCGCCAACCTTTGAAGGACGGTAAAGTGAGCGGCAGCGCACTGAAGCACGCGATGGTTCCAAACCGACGACCTGGAAGAGGATACTATTCATGAGGTACGTGGCGCGAGAATGTCGGAGCGTTGCGGACGGGATGAGGACGAAAGCCACCCCGAACAGGACGGAAAACGAATGACGAAAGTTGAAGCGATAATTCAGAATTCCAAGTTGGAAGCGGTGAAGACGGCTCTGCACGAAATCGGCGTGGAAGGCATGACAGTCGCAGAAGTGCGCGGCCACGGACGGCAGAAGGGCCACACCGAAGTTTACCGCGGGCGGGAATACAGCGTCGACTTGATCCCAAAGACCAAGCTGGAACTCGTTTTGCCCGATGCGATGGTGGAGAAAGCGGTGCAGGCCATTCTTGCTTCCGCGCGCACGGGGAAAATTGGCGATGGAAAGATATTTCTGACACGGGTTGACGAAGCGATCCGCATTCGCAACGACGAACGCGGCGAAGGCGCGTTGTGAAGCGAGTTTTGAAGCAATAAGTAATGATTTTACCCAGGGTAAGAAGTTGGCTGGTTGTAGATACAGGGGCAATAATTCCATCCGATGACGGCCGCTTCCTCATTGATCGGTGAACTACGGGAATCTCTGGCAGGGGAATCGGCTCTAATTCAGAATAAATTTGCGGACAACGGCGACGGGCGAGCCGCCATTGCCGGCCGCACGCGCCTGATTGAAGAAATCCTCCAGCGGTTGTGGCAAGACTTAATTTCTCCCGACGGGTCCGGCCCGCTAGACGTCGCATTGGTGGCGACCGGCGGCTTCGGACGAGGATGGCTTTTTCCTTACTCTGACATCGATTTACTTTTTCTCTTTGCAGACGACGGAGCGGAACAAAACCATCGGGACGCTGTCGCCCGCTTTTCGCAGGAGCTTTGGGATTTGCGTCTGAAGCTCAGTCCAGCGTCGCGGACGTTGGCTGAGTGCGGCCAGTTCGATCCCCAGAATACCGAGTTCACGATCTCTCTGCTCGATTGCCGTTATCTTGCCGGTGATCGCGACCTTTTCTTGCGGCTGCATGGCAAGGTCGTCCCAAAGTTGGTCATGCGCGAAGCCAAACCTCTCTTGCAGGGTCTCGCAGAAGTAACGCGAGCGCGTCACGGCAAGTTTGGCAATACCGTGTTCCACCTGGAGCCAAATTTGAAAGAAGCGCCCGGCGGATTGCGCGATTGCAACGTAGCGTCGTGGCTGGCGCTGATCTCAGCCGTGGGAAAACTGCGCGACTGGCCGGAGGCGAGCGCGCTGCGGGCTCCCGTGCGCAAACAAGTCGATGCAGCGCTAGATTTCATTGTTTCCACTCGCTGCTTTCTGCACTTTCGCCACGGTCGTGATGACAACAGCCTGACTTGGGAAGCTCAGGACGAAGCGGCGGCGCGCAGGATTGGCGCGCCCGAGGCCTCGCAACTCAGCGCCGAAGATTGGATGCGGATTTACTACGGCCATGCCCGCGCGGTGCAGAGAACTGTCACGCAGCTTTTGGAAGAAATTCCCGAAGCGCGCTCGTCGCTCTATCGGCAGGTGCAGCGCTGGGGATCACGACTGTCGACGCCCGATTTCTCGGTCGTCGATGGGCTGATATTTTTGCAGCAAGCGTCTGCTTTGCAGGATCCCGAGATGCTTTTGCGCTTGTTTCACTTTATGGCGCATCACGGATTGAAGTTAAGCACGACCACGGAATATCGGATCGAGCAGGCTTTGCCTACGCTGGCATCGGGGGCGCCGCGTGGTGCGGAACTTTGGCTCTACTTGCAAGAAACTTTGCTGCAACCTCACGCGGCAGACGCGCTGCGAGCCATGCAATCATTACGGCTGCTTACCCTGCTGCTACCGGAGTTAAAAACGATTGATTCTTTGGTGGTCCGCGATTTCTATCATCGCTTCACCGTCGATGAGCATTCTTTTCTGGCGATTGAAATTCTTCACCGGCTGAAGCAGGCACAGTCGGAGTGGGACAAGCGATATGCGGAACTGCTCGCGGAATTGGAAGACCCGGAACTGCTTTATCTGGCGTTGTTGTTGCACGATACGGGCAAGGGCGTGGCAGGAACGGACCATGTGCTGGGGAGCTTGAAAATCGCCGGCCTTTGCATGGACCGTTTGGACCTGGAGCCGAGTGAACGTGCAACGGTGCTCTTTCTGATCGGGAGACATTTGGGAATGTCCGCCGTGCTGCGGCGCGACATTTTCGATCCGGCGACTGTCGCAGCTTTTGCCGAAACCGTGGGCACGCAGGAACGGCTTAAGATGCTCTGCCTGCTGACTTATGCGGACATCAAGGCGGTGAATCCTGAAGCGCTCACTCCGTGGAAGGCGGAAAACGTCTGGCAGCTTTATATCAGCGCGTCGAACTATCTGAATCGCAGCGCCGACCAGCGCGTTCATGGCGAGATTCACGATGAGAAGCTGGCGCGTTTGCGATCCATGTCTGCTGTATCGAACAGCAAGTTCAAAAGTTTTCTGGAAGGATTTCCGCAGCGTTATCTATTGATGCATTCGCCGGAAGAGGTGATGCGGCACATCGAGATGGCGGACCGCCTCGGCTCCGAGGCGGTGCAGGTCGACCTGCGGCGGGGACGGCATTGGTACGAACTGACTCTTGTCGCCAAGGACCGTCCTTTCCTGTTTGCGAAGCTCACCGGCGTTTTGGCTGCGTGGGGAATGAATATCGTCAAGGCGAACGCCGTTTCCAATCAGGCTGGGACCGTGGTGGATACGGTTTACTTTACCGACCGCTTCAGGACTCTGGAGCTGAATCTTTCCGAGTGGGAACGATTCAGGAGCAGCGTTTCCGAAGTTCTTTTGGGGCAGGCCGATCTCGATAAGATGCTGCGCGACCGCCAGCGCTCGGAAAAAAGCGCGACCGCTAAAGTGAAAGTCAAAACCAGGGTCGAGTTTGACGACGCGTCTTCTTCTGCGAGCACGCTGGTACAAGTGATCGCGCAGGATCGCCCGCGATTGCTGCATCGGATCGCTTCCTGCTTTTCCAGCCAGGAGTGCAACATTGAAATCGCTTTGATCGATACCGAAGGGCAGATGGCGATTGATACTTTCTATTTAACCGCTAGCGGCAGAAAGCTGACGGTGGAACATCAAAAAAAAGTTGAGAGGGCGCTGCTCGAGGCGCTGGCATCGGAATAGACCGAAATCATACCTCAGGCGCTGAAGCGCGGGTCATTGAAGAACCTTAGCGGCACGAGTAGAACTCGTGCCCTTCCCGATCTCTGATCGAGGCGTTTTTCGGATGCCTCTTAATCCTCTTTCATTATTATCGCGTTGAGAATTTGAAAACTGTTTGCGAGTGGAACCTTTCATCCGGGCGCAATGTCGTTGTCGCAAAATCAGGATGGTTCGGCGAGTCCGGATAGTGCTGGGTTTCCAGGCAGAAAGCGTTGCGGCGCTGGTAGGCGTGGCCTTGCTTGCCAGTAACCGTTCCATCAAGAAAGTTTCCGGTATAAAACTGGACACCGGGCTGCGTGGTTGAGACTTCCAGCACGCGGCCACTTGCGGGATCGTAGGCGCGCGCGGCCAGCGCTAACCCTTCGCCCTTACGATCGATGACGAAGTTGTGGTCGTAGCCTTTGCCCAACATCAACTGATCGTATTTGTCGTCGATGCGCGCGCCGATTTTCGTCGGCGTCGTGAAATCCATTGGAGTTCCCTTCACCGGTCGCAGCTCGCCTGTGGGAATCAGCGTGCTGTCGACGGGAGTGAAGCGGCTGGCGTTGAGTTGCATTTCGGTATTGAGAATGTCGCCGCTGCCTTCGCCCGAAAGATTGAAGTAGGTGTGCTGGGTCAGGTTCACGACCGTTGGCTTGTCGGTCGTCGCTTCGTAATCGATAACCAACTCGTTTTCATCGTTGAGCGTGTAGGTGACTTCGACTTTCATGTTGCCGGGGAAGCCCGACTCGCCGTCTTTGCTCAGGTAGGTGAACGCGACAGCCGACTTCCCTTTCACCGGTTCGCCAGTCCACATCTGTTTATCGAAGCCGTGAGTTCCGCTGTGCAGAGTGTTGGGTCCATCATTTTTTTCGAGCGTGTATTTCTTGCCGTCAAGAGTGAAGGCTCCGTTGGCGATGCGATTCGCATAACGACCGATGATTGCGCCCAGAAATGGAGGGTTCGGGACGTAGCCTTCAAACTTGTCGTGACCTAAGACAATGTCGGCCATCTGGCCTTTGCGGTCGGGCACGCGCAAAGAGACGATGATGCCGCCATAATTCATGGCTCGAAGTTCCAGACCGTGCGAGTTGGTTAAGGTGTACAAGTTGACAGGCCTCCCGTCGTGCTCGCCGAAGGATTGTGTTTTGACTTCATGATTGGACTTCGCGGACGCGTGCAGCATAAACGCCGACCCGGCGATGGAGAGCCCGAGCAGGAACAAGATAACGCTCGATGAAAATCGATTTCGCATGATGGCGGAAAGTGTATATGAAAACAGCTGTTAGCTGTTAGCAATGAGCTGAGAGCTGTGACTTCTAGCTAAGAACTTGGCGCGGGGAAGAGCGTTTCATTGCCTTTGCTATCGAAAAGCGCTTTCTCGTTCTCAGAGTCGTTCGCGGGACTCCCATCTTTGGCCCCGGCTTCAGAAATTCATTTTTTGGCCAGGCACGAACGCCGATCTATTTCTTCAGAAAAGTTTACTGTCTTAGTACTCCACCCCTCTCCCCTGGTGATTGGAATCATCGCCGTAGCACGAAATTATCCGCAAAATCTGCAGCCTAAAAGAGTTACAGGTCAAATACGCCGAATAAAGGACTTAAGCTCGGAAAGATTGTACTCACCGTGCTCCGTGCGCCTCAGTCATGATTACGTGATTTGAGTTGAGGGAGCAAGGTTACATGTCACATGACGCTGTGGAAAACCGCGGGATACTTCACAGTGTTTTCCTGGTGTGCTCTAGACTAGCTTTTGCGCAATTATTTCATAGAGGATTTCGCGCACTGTGACGCCGGAGCGTTCGAACTTTTTCGGGAGTCGATAGCAGCGGCCCGATGAGACTGGGCCGCCGGACAGCCGAGGGCAGCTGACCCCACATGAGTCCGATGGAAGCCATGAAAATACTGGAATTGACCATGTCCGGAAACCGCTAGTTCAGCCCCATCGTGCGTGCGAAAATCAGGTCATGGAATTACCCAGCCGTGAAGCTTGTTATCGCGCCTTGCAGAGCCGGGACTCCCGCTTTGATGGGTTGATGTTCGTCGGCATCTCATCGACGGGCATCTACTGTCGTCCCATCTGCCCGGCGCGCACAGCCAAGTTTGAGAACTGCACTTTCTTCGGCTCGGCGGCGGCCGCACAGGATGCCGGATTTCGCCCCTGCCTTCGCTGCCGTCCGGAAACGGCTCCTGACCTGGCTTCATGGCGCGGGACTTCGAATACAGTTTCCCGCGCCCTGGCTCTTATCGCTGAGGGAGCCCTGGACGGCGGAGAGAATAGCGTTGAAAAACTGGCGGAACGCCTGGGCCTGGGTGAACGTCAACTGCGGCGCTTATTTCTTCAACACCTCGGAGCATCGCCGATCTCGGTGGCACAAACGCGGCGAGTGCTTTTCGCGAAGCAACTCATCCATGACACCCGGATGTCAATGACTGACGTGGCCATGGCGGCCGGATTCGGCAGCGTGCGGCGATTCAACGAAACAT
>DATBZH010000119.1:0-3486 GCA_036513255.1 Candidatus Sulfotelmatobacter sp.
TACCGATTGCGAGCCGACTGGCATTCGTCGCTTCCCTCACCAGGCCCTATTGGCCAAGAGTTCTTGCTCAAATGCACGCAAAAGGAAGTTTATTTAAACCTCATTTAAGGATTGCAGACTTCCTTCGACTTTCGACAACGGTACTTTGATTGCACTTGACTGGCCGCTGGCGCAGAGCGACCGCAGCGAGGAATCCTGCACGAGGAGCTGGGCAATTCGTTACAAGTGCCGATTCTGAGCCGCACAACTGTCACGCCACAGGACAGTCGGTGAACTCTGGGCCCTCTGGCGGCAGGCTTCACGACCTCGACGGTGCAGCAAGGGGAGAACAGAAAATGATCTACACCCATTCCCTCGGCCGGGCCTCCCGATACTACCCGGAGCGGACCGCACTCGCCCCATCCAGGACTCGCTTAACTTTTCGTGAGCTTCACGATCGGGTTGCTAGCGTTGCGGCGGCGTTGAGCGAACTCGGTTTTGAAGCTGGGGATCGGCTTGCCCTTCTGCTTCCGAATGGACCCCAATACATCGAGCTCGTGTATGCGTGCAGTTGGCTGGGCGTGATCGCAGTTCCCTTGAATACACGGCTCTCAGCAGCGGAAATTGATCGGGTGCTTGCGGACGCTAGTCCGCGTGGTCTTGTGAGGCACTCGTCACTGCCGGTCCCGACGGCACGGCTCTCGTGGCAGCGCGTAATCGACAAGGAGCCCTGGGAGGCTCGGAACGATGTCCGTCCTGAGGTGCATTACGACCCAGAGGCAATTCTGGCTCTCATCTACACGAGCGGTACGACTGGCCGCCCAAAGGGCGTCATGCTTACTCATGCAAATGTCTTCGCGAACGTCCACAACTTCAACTACTGGATGCGATACCGAGAAGGCGGAGTCTATCTACACGCAGCGCCGATTTTCCACATCGCTGACTTTCCCGCCATGTTCGCGGCCCCCGCTTTCGGCGCCTGCCAGGCCACAGTTCCGAAGTTCAGCCCGCAGACCTTCTGCGAGACCGTTGAACGCGAACGCGTCAGTCACACCGTCTTGGTGCCAACCATGATCAACTTGCTGACTCAGTTTTCGGAGGTCGAGAAGTATGACCTGAGCAGCCTCGAGGTATTGGCTTACGGCGGATCTCCTATGGCTCCGGAACTCATCCATCGGACGAATTCTCTTTTCCCAGATCTCAAACTGGTTCAGGTCTATGGACTGAGCGAAACCGGTTTCCTCACGGGCCTACAGGACCAGGAGCACACCGAGGATAGGCTCTTGTCGTGTGGACGACCATGCCCAGGAATTGAGGTGCAAGTCGTTGACGAGTCAGGAGAGCCAGTCGAAGCCGGGCACCGCGGTGAACTTGTGGCTCGGGGCGACAATGTTATGCGCGGCTATTGGAACAATCCGGAAGAGACCGCGCGAGCATTCCGAGATGGACTGTTTCGCACGGGAGATGTCGGCTATCAAGACGCGGCGGGATATTTTTACATCCTGGACCGATTGAAAGACATGATTGTCACGGGTGGTGAGAATGTCTACTCCGGAGAGGTCGAGGCGGTTATTTACGAGCATCCGGCGGTTCGCGAAGCGGCGGTCTTCGGAATCCCCGACCCACAGTGGGGCGAACTGGTGATGGCGTGTGTCGTGGTGAAACCCGGAAAGACCCTGACCATCGATGAGCTGATCACACATTGCCGGCGAACTCTGGCCAATTACAAAATTCCGCGCCGTGTCGAGTTCTCAGAGACTGAACTGCCGAAGAGCGGCTCCGGCAAGGTGCTGAAGAGAATTCTGCGTGAACGATTCTGGGATCATCAAGAACGAAGTGTGAGTTGAGGAAACTGAGTGGGAAATTTGCTCCCGCCGGCCGGGTAGAAATGCTGACACTTCGGATTAAGTCCAGCACGAACAGAGATCGCACTAGGGAACCGCGCTGGCTCGCTCTAATCGCGATGCTGGCCGCTGGTCTCGTCTATGCAGCATTGCCCAGTAATCTTTCAGCTGGGCCGCACTGGCTTCTCTTGGTTGTCATGGCTGCAGTGTTTATCTCTGCGGTGATCTCGCATCGGGCCGGACATCACACGGCCGATAAGGTGATTGGGTACGCAGCTAGTGGGATTTTGACCATGGCAATGATCTGGTCTCTGGACCTGCTTGTGGCAGCCATTCCCAAGCGCGAGATAGATCCGAGGATTCTGCTCCGGTCCGCGGTTGCGCTATGGGTGACAAACATTCTCGTGTTTGCACTCTGGTATTGGCGACTTGACGCAGGTGGCCCCCATGAGCGCGAGAGGGTCCCAGGGCACAAGGAGGGAGCTTTCTTGTTCCCGCAGATGAATCTCGAGGCGACCTCCGACCCAAACTGGTCACCCAACTTTGTGGATTATCTGTTCTTGGCCTTCAATACCAGCACCGCATTGTCGCCCGCTGATACGCCGGCTCTTTCCCGCTGGGCTAAGATCCTCATGATGATACAGTCGACCATTTCGTTGGCGGTAGTCGCATTGCTGGCCGCTCGAGCTGTGAATATTCTTTAGTTGGTCGACCTTGAATTTTAAGGCACTCGTTCCTCCTTTGGCTGGAGGTTGCCGCAGCTGCCTTCGGTAGAATCTACCTTGTTCGGAGAGCTGAAGCACTGATGAGGATTGCCTGCCAGCGAAGAGCCATTGAAGTGGGTAGCGCCGGGGAGTCAGGTCGCGTTTGCTCCCGGATCGGTATTCAAGACCGTTTCCATCCAGTTGTCTGTATCATTCTACTTATTGGAAGATTGATGAGCGCGGCTTTGCGGTTGAAAAATGACGGAATTCCCTCCATTTCGACTGGACACTGTGAATCAGTGTCTCTGGCGGCGCAAAAACGCAGAAAATGACGAGTGCGTCTCTTTACCCCCTAAAACCTATGCCGTGCTGAAGTATCTGGTGGAGCACGCCGGGCAATTGGTCACCCAGACCGAATTGCTCGAGGCTTTATGGCCCGACACATTCGTCCAACCGGAAGTCCTCAAGTCGCATATCCTCGACATTCGCGCCACGTTGGGCGATAGCGCCAAGAATTCCCGCTTCATCGAGACGCGACCCCGGCGGGGCTATCGATTCATCGCTCCCGTCAATGATCCAACGGCAGAAGCTAAACTCACACCTGAGATCCCTTCCGGGAAGCTGGTCGGACGAAATTCCGCCCTGGCAGAGTTGAGAAAGTACTTGGGGCGGAGCCTGCAGGGCCACCGGGAGATTCTCTTTGTCACCGGCGAGCCGGGCATTGGGAAAACCACCCTGGCTGACGAGTTTCTGCGGCGGACTGCGGCAGATCTTCCCAGCGCGCGGGTGGCGCGCGGTCAATGCGTCGAAGGGTACGGAGGTAAAGAAGCCTACTACCCCATGCTGGAAGCACTATCACAGTTGTGCGGTGGCTCCGGCGGAGACACGGTGATAAAGACATTGGCTGCGCAAGCGCCTACCTGGCTGGTACAGTTTCCCGCTCTGTTAAGCAACAAACA
>DATBZH010000120.1:0-4486 GCA_036513255.1 Candidatus Sulfotelmatobacter sp.
GTGGACTTAATCTCTCGAACCGGACTTTCGTCAGACCATCGGAACCTCAATGCAATCGACGTTCGACGAGCGGAATTGGCTGGCCTGGCTGGTCAAAGTACGAATCCTGATCCTGACCTTCCTGCTGGCCATCCAGTTGGCGGTGGCGCACCTTACGCCAGCGCCACTGCCCGTACGTCTTTTCGTCAGCACCATCCTCTTGTGGTTTGCCCTGTCAATTTTTTACACGGTACTTCTCTCCTTCTGGCAGGAGCATCGTTTGCAAGCTGCGTTACAAGTGCTTACCGACTTGGTTCTGGTTAGTCTGGTCGTGCACGAAACGGGGGGCTGGGATAGTTCGCTGAATTTCCTCTATCCTCTCATCATTATCGTGGCCGGTATCTTGCTCCCGCGGGTGTGGGCACATCTCGTCGCCGCACTCGCCTTCATTCTTTACGGAACCGTTCTCGAACTCAACTACTACGGCCTGGTGAAGTCCTACTGTACGACTCATCCCGAACTGAAAACCCTGCAGGCAATTATTTTCGTAAACCTGTTTGCCTACGTTGCGATCGCCTACCTGGCTGGTCTTTTGACTACCAAGTTGCGCCAGGCGCGGGTGCAGTTAAGTAATGCCAGCGGTGCTTTGGAGAACCTCCAGATTCTCCATGAGAACATCATTCAGTCGATCAGCAGCGGATTAATAACTACTGGTCTCGACGGCCGAATCACTCTGGTGAACAGTGCCGCGCAGAAGCTTCTGGAGTGTACGCCGGACCAGTTGCTGGGGAAGCCAGTCAATCAAGTCTTCCTGGACTCGCTGCCCAATGCCGAATCGCAGCAAACGCATGCCGAAGTTCGTTTTGACACCGCTACTGTATTCCGGAAAACTGTGCGGGTGCGCGTCGCCACCTTGAATGTTCCGGATCGCGGTCCGCTTGGCTATGTCTACGCGTTGGATGACCTCACTGAAATCCGGCGCCTCGAGCGTGAAGTCCGTCTGCAGGACCGGCTGGCGGCTGTGGGCCGGCTGGCGGCGGCTATCGCTCACGAGATCCGCAATCCGCTTACCTCAATCGCCGGCTCGGTCAGCATGCTCTCCGGTATACCCGAGATGAACGCGGAGCACCGGCAGTTGCTCGACATCGTGACCCGGGAATCGCAACGACTGAACGGCATCATCACTGATTTCCTGGCGTACTCCCGAGGCAAGCAGTATCGCTTCGAAAAGACCGACCTGGTGCCACTGCTTGAGGACACGCTTACCTTGATGCGCCATCGCATGACCGCGGAAAATACCGGCATCCTGATCGAAAGCCGATTCGATGTGCGCGAAGCCTGGACGCTCGCTGACGGCGACAAGATCAAACAGGTTTTCTGGAATTTCGGGGAGAACGCAGTTCGCGCCATGCGTAACGGCGGCACTCTGAAAGTGGCTATCGAACGTCTGAAAGACGACTGGCAAGTCAGCTTTGCCGACACCGGAACAGGAATGACTCCGCAGCAGACGGAAAAGATCTTCGAACCCTTCCAGTCCAACTTCGAGGGCGGCACAGGCCTTGGCTTGGCGGTGGTTTACCAGATCGTGCAGGCCCACGAAGGCAAAGTGTGGGCACGATCAAAGCCAGAGCAGGGAACTACTTTCGTACTGAGGCTGCGTCGCTGTGACTCTGAACGGCACATGAACAGCTCGCCATCGATCAGCAATTTCGCTGCTCCGGCTGCGCCCGCGCAACTGGCAACTGCTGCGGCCGAAGGGAGGTCGCGTGGCTAATATCCTGGTCTGCGACGACGAGCGCTCCATCTGCGAAATGCTCGACATAGCCTTCCGCCGCGACGGACATCGCGTCGAGACTGTGCAATCCGGGCAGGCTGCCAAGAATAAGATCGACGGCGCTCTTTACGATCTCATCATCACCGACATCAAGATGCCGAACATTGGCGGCATCGAAGTCCTGCGTCATGCGCACCGCGTTTCGCCCGATTCTCCGGTAATTCTTATAACCGCCGTGGATGACTATGAGGCCGCCGTGGAAGCGGTAAAGGCCGGAGGAGCGTCAGACTACATTCGCAAGAGCCCTGGGTTGGTCGACGAAATCAAGCTGGCGATCAACCGAGTACTCGAGAAACTTGTTCTGAGCAAACAGAACTTTGCACTGCGCCGCGATGCAGCTTCTCATAACTCGCTCGACAATATCATCGGCTCCAGTCCGGCAATGGAGAAGTTGAAACACACGGTGCGTACCGTCGCTTCCACTGCGAGCACCGTCCTGATCCACGGGGAAAGCGGAACCGGCAAAGAGCTTGTAGCCCGCGCTGTTCATATCTGTTCCCCCCGGGCTACCGAACCTTTCGTCTCGGTAAACTGCGGCGCCTTTCCGGAAACTTTATTGGAAAGCGAACTCTTTGGATACTTGAAGGGAGCTTTTACCGGAGCGAACCAGAACAAGCGCGGACTGTTTGAAGTGGCCGGCGGCGGCACCATCTTCCTCGATGAGATCAGTGAGATGACCTTGGCCATGCAGGTGAAACTGCTCCGTGTGTTGCAGGAGCGTTCGGTGCGACCGGTTGGAGGCACCAGCGAGATCTCAATCGATGTGCGGGTCATTGCAGCCACCAATCGTGATCTCGACAAGGCGGTGGCCGAAAATCTTTTCCGCGAAGATCTTTATTATCGCCTCAGCGTAATTCCCATCCGCGTGCCGGACCTGCGCGAGCGCCGCGAAGACATTCCATTGTTGGCAAATCATTTCCTCAAGAAATATGCGGCCGCCGCCAACCGCAGCATCCTGCGCATGCACAAAGATTCGCTCGACGCTCTGTGCGATTACGAATGGCCCGGCAATGTCCGCCAATTGGAAAACACGGTGGAACGCGCGGTTGCTCTGGAGATGACCGACGAACTGCATGTAGAGTTGCCGGCAGAACGGCCCAAAGCCCGCGCCGCCGCGGCAGGAGTTTCTGCAGCAATGTCGGACGTCGCGCCGGGCGCGGTTCTACCCCAAGGCATTGGCATGGAAGGCTACGTCGCAAACATCGAGCGCACGCTCCTGCAGGCGGCTCTAGACCGCTCCAACGGCGTGCAGACCAAGGCCGCTGATCTACTCAGCATCTCCTACCGCTCGTTCCGGCATTTGATGAAGAAGTACGAGCTGTAGCGCGGTCAGCTCGATTTGAGGTGCAAGCTGTGGGGTTTGCCGAATGATTTGCTGAGAGCCCACGGCTGCTACGTTTTCTTCAACTGCTGCTTCCAACCTAGAACTCGCGCCTTAGCTCCTTCGGCTTCAGCTTCCGGAATCATTCCTTTTTTCTGGTAGAGCACCGACAAACTGGTGTGGGCAAGTACATCATCAGGATCCAACTCCGTAATCTTCTGCGCCACTTCGATCGCCTCATCGTAACGCTGCAAGTCCTGCAGAGCGCGGGCAAGTCCGTGCATGGCCTCGGTGAAAGCCGGGTCGACGACCAGGGATTCCCGATAGGCCACGACAGCCTCTTCCAGCCTCCCATCCGCCATCAAATCGAGCGCGACATAGTAGTGGTCTTCGGCCTGTTGGCGGGTATTTGCGTCGGACATAGCAGAAAGTTTTCTGGCGGAGACTGAATTTTACCACGGAACGAATGGCGGCAATTGCTGGGACCGCCATACGCACTGTCATCCGAGCCACGCGAGGGACTGGTTTCTGCTCGCAGCGCTCCAGTTGCCGGTGCGCGTGAACACCAAGGTCCCTCGCTTTGCTCGGGATGACAGATGCGTCCGGTTCATCTATTCATTGAAGTGCCGATCGGATGCGCACGGTAGAAAGATGGAAAGATGCGTTCTAAACATGCGTTCTATGGTTATGATGTTGCCATGCGCCATTCACTCCGCTTCCTGTGGAATGCCACCAAAGGCCATCGGCTGGCTCCGTGGCGAAGTCCATATCTGCTGTGGCGCATCGAAACCTATTGCGGAGTCAAGATGACGCAGATCGGCTTTCTGGAGTTTTGGGAATTTATGTGGCGGGAGCGTAAAAGTCTGTGGCGTTTTCTCAAGTGGACGGGCGAGATGGAGCGCTATGCCCATCCCAAACCAAAGAATCCGTAGGATGTCGGCTACGCGCCTTTGCCCGCAGCTGCAGTTTCACCCAGAATGATGCTGACTTCAGATCCCTTGCCGATGCCCGTTAATTGCGTGGCCGCGCCGCGATTGGTGGCGATTTCGAGAAAACCCATGCTGCCGAGAATTCCGATCACCTCTCCCGGAGCGCCCTCGGCATAGGCATTGCGGAGTTCGGTGATCTCGCGGCTGCCAGCGACAATCTTGAATCCACTGGCTCCTGCTTGGAAAAGCATGGGAGCATCTTGCGGCGTTATGTTCGTAATAAGATTTCCAAAACGGTCGACCTTGAGCACCACACCGCGAAGCCTGTTCTCGTCCACGGCCTTCGGTTTCGGGGCGGAAAAACGCACATACTCCTGAACCTCTTCTCCAAATTTGAGCGAATCAACCTCCTTGGCAAGGTAG
>DATBZH010000121.1:0-11076 GCA_036513255.1 Candidatus Sulfotelmatobacter sp.
GGTTCTCCGATCTTATTTCCCAAAAGAAAAAGCCGCGATTCAGAATCGCGGCTCCGGTTGAAACTTGCCGGAATCTAGGAACTCGCTCCGAGGCCGGTCCCGCAATAAGACTCGCCGTCGCCGCCATGCCATGAAAGCCAAAAGCGGACAACAAACCGGCCACTAAATCGTGGCGAATGTGACAGACAAACGGACATAAGGTTAATTTTGAATAGAACTGGCAACCTGGGAGAACGCATTATTTGCATTCGTTCCGATCAAGCGAACCGTCCCCACTACCAGCACCAGGATCACCGCCAGCATTACCGCATATTCGGCGATGTCTTGCCCCGCATCTTCGTTCCAAAGTTTGCAAGCCCACTTCTTCATAACATCTCCTCCCGGCAATATCCCTGCCTCGCGAGAGAAAGGACTGCACTGAGTAGAGCAATAATGCATGTGGCCCAAGCGCATTGTCAACGCTGTGTTTTGGGAAATTTCCACAGCTGCAGCGAAGGAATAAAGCCGGAGATCAAGAGATTATTTCTTCGGAACAACGACCTAAGGATGCGGCTGAGGAGGCGTGATTGAGGCGTTTGTCGCTGCCTGTGGCATCAGCGACAGCGCCGATTGCTGAACGTATTGAAGCATACGATTGGGAAGCACGCCCATATAGATTGTCGCCGCGATAGTGATTGCTAAGGCCAGTCCCAGACCGGCGGGAACGCGAGTGACCGGGACCGTATGTTGCGGCTCGCGCATATACATCACGACGATGATACGCAGGTAATAATAAGCGCCGACCGCGCTGTTCATAATACCGATCAAAGTGAGCCAGATCAGGTCAGCCTTCACCGCCGCGCTGAACACGTAAAACTTGGCCAGGAATCCGCCGGTCATTGGAATACCGATAAGCGAGAGCAAGAAGATAGTGAGCGCCGCGGCGAGCAATGGCGAAGTGCGGCCCAGGCCTTCATAGTCCTGCAGCGTCACGTAACGCTCCCCGCTGCCGGCGAAGTGGCTGACGATCGCAAACGCACCTACGTTCATGGCTGCATAGGACGCGGTGTAGAACATGACGGCCGAAATGCCAAGATCAGGAGCAGCGGCGAAAGCAACAAGAAGATAGCCGGCATGAGCAATGGACGAATATGCCAGCAAGCGCTTCACGTTGTTCTGTACCAGGGCGCCTACATTTCCCAGAGTCATCGATAGCGCCGCAGCAACCCAGATCAGCCAAAAGCTGCCCGGTGCGTTAATGGAAAAAACCAGGCGCAAGAGCACAGCGAACGTTGCCGCCTTGGGCGCGGTTGACATGAAGCCCACAACCGGCGCGGGGGCGCCTTCATACACGTCGGGTGTCCAAATATGGAAGGGCGCGGCCGCAACTTTGAATCCGAGACCAACGAACATCAGCGCCATCGCTGCATAAACCAGCAATGCAACCGGAGCCGTCGGCAGCTTCTGGCTGATAAGTTCAATATTCGTGGAGCCTGTAGCTCCAAACATCAAAGCTACGCCGTAGAGGAAAAAGGCGGTCGCAAACGACCCCAAAAGAAAATATTTCAGCGATGCTTCGCTGCTGGTTGCCTCGCGCCGCCTGAATCCCACGAGTATGTAGGAAGAGATCGAGGAAATTTCCAGTCCGATAAAAATCAGAACCAGTTCCACGGCCGATGACATAAGCGTCATGCCCACAACGCCGAAAAGAATGAGGGCATAATATTCACCGGCCCGGATGTGCTGCACCGCCATGTATTCGTAAGAAACGAGAATCACAACCGAGGCAATCGCGATGATCAGCACATGAAAGAAGACGCTGAACCCGTCCACGCGCACCATGTCGGAAAAAGCCAGCCCCGGACTCTGGGACATGAACCAAGTTGCCGCAAGGCCGGCCATAGTGCCGAGCAGCGCGATCAGACCTAAAGGCTTCTGGCTCGATTTCTCATCCATTACCGGGTCCAGCAACATCATGAGAATGCCGAACGCCGACAAGACCAGTTCCGGCAGAATGCGCACGTAGTCCGTGGATTGTGGGATGGTTCCTGTCATCGATAGAAATATGGCCGACGTCATTGACCTGCCACCTTGCTTACCATTTGCGCGAAGGGAGTGAGCGCGCTCTGCACCGCCGGATCGATTGCTCCCAGCCATAGAATCGGCGCGACTCCCATGACCAGCGCGGCAATGGCGCAAGGCCAAACCGCCGCTTTCTCAAATCCAAAGAGATCGTGCAGAGAATTATTTTTCGGCTGCGTAATCTTCCCAAAAAAAACTCGCTGATACATCCAGAGTAGATAGCACGCGCTCCAAATGATGCCTGTGGCCGCAAGAATGCCGTAGACCGCCTTGGCCTGAAATGCTCCGCTCAAGACCAGAAACTCGCCAATGAATCCATTCAGCAGCGGCAGTCCGACCGAGGCCAGCACAATAAAAAGAAAAGAAGCCGCGTAGATCGGCATGGGCGAGGCCAGTCCTCCGAACTCGCTGATTTCGTATGTATGCCGGCGTTCGTGCAAAATTCCGGCCAGCATAAACAGGCCGCCGGTCGCGATTCCGTGTGCCAGCATCACGAAAACTGCCCCATTTACTCCTGCCTGCGTGAAACTGAAAATCCCGAGTACAACGAAGCCCAGATGGCTGACCGAAGAATATGCAATCAGCTTCTTCACATTTGGCTGCACCAGCGCTACCAGCGCACCGTAGATGATTCCGATCAACGCCAGAATCATGATCCACCAGGCATTCTGGCGCGCTGCCTCGGGAAACAATCCAAGATTAAAGCGCAACATTCCGTAGGTGCCCATCTTCAACAAGACGCCAGCCAGTAGAACCGAGCCGGCAGTCGGTGCTTCGACGTGCGCATCGGGCAACCATGTGTGAAACGGAAACAGCGGAACTTTCACGGCGAATGCAAGAAAAAATCCCAGGAACAGCCACTGCGCCGCAGCCGGAAAGTCAGGCATTGCACCACTGGCAATCTTGTCGCGAATCGCGACAAAGTCAAAGCTGCCCGTGTGCGCGTAGAGCCATAGGATGGCCGCCAGCATGAAGACCGACGCGATCATCGTGTAAAGAAAAAACTTGACCGCGGCATACACCTTGCGCTCGTGTCCGAACATGCCGATCAAAAGCGCCATTGGAATGAGCGTGGCTTCCCAGAAGAAATAAAAGAGAAACAAATCGAGAGAAGTAAAGACGCCGATCAGCGCCGTTTCCAGAATGAGCAGGATAATAAAAAATTCTTTCACGCGCTCATGAATCGACTTCCAGGAGATCAATACGCAGAGTGGAGTGAGAAACGTGGTGAGCACCACCAGCCACATCGAGATTCCATCGATCCCCATATGGTAGTGAATGTTGGGAGTCACGATCCACTGCTTGTCGATTTCGTATTGGAAGCCAGCTTGCGCGCGATGAAAGTAGACCGGAAGATGCAACGAGAGAACGAACGTCAATAGCGAAATAACAAGAGAAAAAACGCGGATGTCCCGGTCGCGGCGAGGCAGCAAGAGCAGCAGCAACGCGCCCGCCAGCGGAGCGAACGTAACCAGCGTCAAAATCATCGAACTTAGACTCTCGTTATTCATCGGTCGTTATTCATTGAGGCTTATTCATCAGGCTTTCGACCACATCCAGATCATGTACGCGATCACGGCCGCCGCTCCGGCGGCAATCCACCCCGCGTAGGAGCGCAGGTTGCCCGACTGCATGTGACGCACTTCATCCGACACGTTGCGCGCGCCGTCGGCGGTGTCATTCACTGCGGCGTCGATAATCTTGCGATCCACTCCCTGCCACAAAATGCGCGTCGACCCATCAATCAATGGTTTAACAAAGACCGCCGCGTAGAGTTCGTCGATGTAGTACTTGTGCACAACCGCCGAATAGAAACTCCCGAGGGCCTCGGCAATTCGTTGCGGAAGTTCCGGGCGCTTTGAATAAAGAAGATAGGCCAGGTACCAGCCCAAAAACGCGATTGCGACAGAAATCCCCATCAAAGCCAGTTCTAAGCCATGTCCGCCGGAGCTTTCGGCTGCGGAACTCGCCGCCGTAACGGCGCCCGGCAATGGCGCACTCTCGAACACCGGCGCCAAAAAGTGTTCAAACCGGTTGCCGATTCCCACCAGCCCGCCGACCAGCGAAAGCACTGCCAAAATCATCAGCGGAACCAGCATTACCATCGGGCTTTCATGCGGCGCCCCGTGCCCGCCGTGTCCGTGCGAACTGCCGGCGACCACGAGGTCGTGTTCCTCCTGCCCGCGATAATCGCCCGCGAACGTCATGTACATCAAGCGGAACATGTAGAACGAAGTGATGAATGCCGTGATCACGCCGATGAGCCAGAAAATCCAGCTTCCCTGCGGGCTGGAATAAGCCTTCCACAAAATTTCGTCCTTGCTCCAAAAGCCCGCCAGTGGCGGAATTCCGGCGATGGCCAGCGTGGCAATTCCCATAGTCAAGAATGTCCAAGGAATGTAGGAGCGCAGCCCGCCCATGCGCCGCATGTCCTGCTCACCACCGACGGCGTGAATCACCGATCCTGCCGCGAGGAAGAGCAGTCCTTTGAAAAACGCATGCGTCATCAGGTGAAAAATTCCGGCCGAGAACGCTCCCACGCCGCAGGCCATAAACATGTAGCCCAGTTGCGACACAGTGGAGTAGGCAAGGACTTTCTTAATATCCGTCTGTGCGATGCCAATAGTTGCCGCAAAGAATGCCGTGAGCGTTCCGATAATCGCGACCACGGTCAGAGCGATCGGCGCGCGTTCAAAAATCACATGTGACCGCGAAACCATGTAGACGCCTGCGGTCACCATCGTAGCCGCGTGGATCAGAGCGGAGACCGGCGTCGGTCCTTCCATCGCGTCCGGCAGCCAGACATAGAGCGGAATCTGCGCCGACTTACCGCACGCGCCAATCATGAATAAAATCCCGACCGCAGTCAGCATCCCGGCGCTGCCGGATTCCACCGCCATCGGCCGCACAGCCTCGAACACACGTTGAAAGTTCAGCGACCCGAAATGCTGGATCAACAGGAAAAGTCCGATCAGGAACCCGAAGTCGCCAATGCGATTCACAATAAACGCCTTCTTGCCCGCGGATGCCGCCGAATCCTTGTTAAACCAGAATCCGATCAGCAGGTACGACGCCAGTCCCACGCCCTCCCAGCCGATAAACATAAGGAGGTAGTTGTTGGCCAGAATCAGCGTCAGCATGAAAAACATGAACAGATTCAGATACGTGAAGAAGCGGTAATAGCCCGGGTCTTCCCACATGTAGCCGATGGAGTACACGTGGATCAGAAGGCCGACACCGGTTACCACAAGCAACATGACCAGAGAGAGCTGGTCGAGATAAAAAGCGAAGTCAACGGAAAAACTGCCCGAGCGAATCCAGTGAGCAACAAATTCCTGATAGGGAAGAGATAAAGAAGAAAATCGCAACGCCACCCACAACGCCATGGCAAAAGCCGCCCCGCTGGCCAGCAAAGCCACAGTTGACACGCCTTGGCGCGACGCCTTCTTGCCGAAAAAGCCGTTGATAGCCGCACCCGCCAGCGGCAGCAACGGAATCAGCCAAAGATGGATGGCGATATTCATAGTTTGAGCAGGTTCACCTGATCCACGTTCAGCGTTTCCCGCGTGCGATAGACGGCGATGATGATCGCCAGCCCCACGGCGGCCTCGGCTGCGGCAACCACCATCACGAAGAAAACGAATATCTGCCCCGCCAGCGCATGCCAGTGCGCGGCGAACGCCACAAACGAAAGATTCACACCGTTGAGCATCAACTCAATCGACATGAAGATGGTGATGATGTTGCGCTTGATAAGAAATCCCGCCACGCCGCAGGCGAACAGAATTCCGCTGAGCACCAGGTAATACGAAAGCGGCACCATCAGTGCTCCTTCCGTTTCTGGATCGCTTCCGGCTTGCTGGCCAGCACTACCGCGCCCATGATGGCGATGAGAATCAGAACGGATGTGACTTCAAAAGGAAGCAGAAAATCGTGAAAGAGAAGCTGGCCGATGGTGCGGGGATCTCCGGGCAGCGCGCCCATCGCTACGGCTTCGGTGCCCGAACGGCGCAGCACGACCCATGCCAGCAGAACGCTTCCAATCAACAGGCCCGGAACGCCGATCACAATAGCGACGCGGCTGCCCTTGGTCTCTTCTTCCGCCCCTGCATTCAATAACATGATGGTAAACACGAACAGCACCATGATCGCGCCGGCATACACGATTACCTGCACGGCCGCGACGAACTCCGCGCCCAGCAGCAGATACTCTCCGGCCAGCGCCGCCATCACGGCGATCAGCGATAGCGCAGAATTAATGGGATGCGTCTGCGCCAGCAGGTTGACCGCCCCCGCGACGCATACGGCTCCAAAGGCCATAAACAGTATTAAGTGCAAACTCAGCATGAGATTCTATCGGGGACAGTAAGTTCTCAGTCCTAACCTATCGTTTTCCCCGGTGTCCCTCTGTGAAAATCCTCCGTGTTCCTCTGTGGTGGGGTTTTGATTTTCATCCGCCGCCAGAGAGCCTCACCACGCAACCGCAATCGCAGTCGCAATCAAATTAACCAGGGCAACCGGCAGCAAAAACTTCCAGCCGAAGGACATCAACTGATCATAACGAAAGCGCGGCAGCGTCCCGCGCACCCATATATAAATAAAGAGGAATACAAAAATCTTGGCGACAAACCAAAATACCGGCAGCAGCACCTGCAAGGCCGGAGGCCCGAAGATCGGTCCGTGCCAGCCGCCGAAAAACAGCAGCGTCGCCAGGCACGCGACGGTGATCATGTTCGCGTACTCCGCCATGAAAAACATGGCGAACTTCATGGCGCTGTATTCGGTGTGATATCCCGCGACCAGTTCGGTTTCCGCTTCCGGCAAATCAAACGGAATACGATTCGTCTCGGCGTAGGCGGCCATCAGGTAACAGAAGAAGCCGATGAACTGCCCGTGAAAAATGTTCCAGCGGGGAATGAATCCCCAGAAGACTCCGCCCTGAGCGTCGACAATGGCGCGCAAACTGAAGCTGCCGGTCATAATCAGTACGCCCACCAGCGACAGTCCAAGAGATATCTCGTAGCTGATCATCTGCGCGCTGGCCCGCAGTCCACCCAGCAGCGAATACTTGTTGTTGGAAGACCATCCTGCCAATGCCACACCGTATACGCCGACCGAAGTTATACCGAGAATGAGCAGCAGCCCGATATTCACGTCGGTGATCTGTAGCGGAATCGTGTACGGCCCAATTACAGCGCCACCCCAATGGAACGGCATTTCGTAATGGATGAGCGGCAGGATTTGGGGCAGGGTGAATGGTCCGAACGTGAAGCTATTGCCGAACGGAATGACGGCGATCGACGTTAAAGCGAATACCACCGCGATCAGCGGCGCCGCCAGAAATAGCGGTTTGTACACATGCGGCGGAGTCAGGTCTTCTTTGAACAGAAATTTGATGCCGTCGGCCGCCGGTTGCAGCAGGCCGAACGGCCCGACCCGCGTGGGTCCCCAGCGGTTCTGCATGTGTCCCACGACCTTGCGTTCCAGCCAGACTGTGTAAGCCACCGCAGTCAGCAGAATGAATAGGATCAGCGCGGACTTGATCACCGACACCAGGATGAATATGTGAAGCGGAAGTGGCATGATTTATTTCGAGCTTCCCAATATCAATCCGCCGCGACCTCGGCAGGCTTTACTTCATGGCTTTCCATCACCGATTCGAGCACTCGCGAATAACGTCCTAATGTGCCGGACGTGAATAAATTGTCATTGGCTGGAACGATCAGTTCCGGTTTCTGCTCAGTGCCGGGTCCAGCGTCGCCTAGCGACGTGTGCTCGCTGTTCCCGGCCAGCAGGTTCATTCGCGAAACACCGTAGCCCGGAACAAGTCTTTGAATCTCATCGAAAATCGCCATCGGATCGAACGGGCTCATCTTTGGTTCCAACCCATTGGCCTCGAGCCACACCGCGTGACGATCCGCTTCGCCCGACTGCGCTCCTCGCGACTGTCCCATGTCGGCGCGTGTGCCGCCGCCGAAAGGCACTAACTTGCGTACATCGAAGCCCATCGCATCCGCGATGCGCACGATCATTTCAAAGTCCGGTTTCGTGCCTGCAACTTCGCCGGCCTTTTTCACCAGTTGCACGTCGCCGCACGTGTTGGTAAATGTTCCGGACTTTTCGTAAGCATTGCCTGCGGGCAGTACAACGTCGGCGACGACCGCGGTTTCAGTCAGAAACATGTCCTGCACAACGACGAAGCTGTTGGAAAACGTAAACGGATCGATTTGATTCCGCGCCACCGGATTCGATCCGGCCACATAAAGTACTTTCAACTTGCCGCTCTTCGCCGCTTCAACCATGCCAGGGAAATCAAGTCCCAAAGTTTGCGGAACTGCTCCCCACTCCTCGTGAAATTCAGTGCGTCCGTTCGTTGGCTGATAACCGGGAAGCAGATCGGGATACAGGCCCATATCGGCCGCTCCGCGCGAGTTTGCGTAGTCGGCGAGACAAACGAACTTGGCGCCTGCAATGCCCGCCCCAAATTTCACCAGACTGGCGAGGTCTTTGCCCCGCACCTCCGACCCAAAAATAATGACGAGGTTCTCTTCACCGCGCAACTTGGTGCGAAGCGCCGACCACGCGTCCTTATTAGTAGCATCGCTGACAATCTTTTCTGCCGCCGCATCGTCGCCGGCAAGAAATGCCGCGACTTGTCCCTCTGCGCCGTTCGCAATCTGCACGAACTCGCTCGCCTGCCGCCTCAGCTTAATCGGTTCGGAATTGATCACATACAGCCGCGCTCGATGCAGCCGAACATTATTACGAATTTGATAAGCGAGCAAAGGATGCTGCTCGGTGGGATCGTTTCCGATCAGCAGAATCGCGGGCGCGGTAAAGACATCAGTCATGCTGGCTGTCGTGTTAGCTTTCCCACGCAACTGCGCAGCCAGAGCAGGGAAGTCGGCGGTGCGATGATGGTCGACGTTGTTCGTCTGCAAAACCACACGGGAAAATTTAGATAGCAGATACGCCTCTTCATTCGTCGTGCGCGTAGACCCGACAACGCCAATCGCCTGTCCCCCATCTTTATCGCGCACTTCGGCAAACTTCTTTCCGATCAGCGTAAACGCGTCTTCCCATGTCGCCGGAATCAGCTTGCCATCTTTGCGAATCAGCGGTTCCTTCAAGCGATCTTCATGGTTGGCGAAATCGAAAGCATACCGGCCTTTGATGCACAGAAAGTCTCCGTTCGTCCCGCTCTTGTCGCGATTGTCGCCGCGAACAATCTGCATCCCCGTATCCGCGCGCCGCACGCCCAACGTCGTCTTGCAGCCATCGCCGCAGTGCGTGCAGATGGTGCCCACATGCTTCATCTCCCACGGCCGCGTCTTGTATCGATATGCGCCGGAAGTCAGTGCGCCCACGGGACAAATGTCGATGCACATGCCGCACTCTTCACATTCCAGATGATCTTCTTTATTCGGCGCAATAATCGAGCTCACGCCGCGGTTCTGCACGCCGAGCGCCCATACATCCATGGCCTCGCCGCACACGCGCACGCAGCGATAACACAAAATGCAGCGAGGCCGGTCAAAGAACACCACCGGCGACCACTGCTGCTCATCCTTGTGGTTCTTGGCCTCCATGAATTTCGATTCCGCGGCGCCGTAGGAAAACGTCATGTCCTGCAATTCGCACTCGCCGCCGGCATCGCATACCGGACAATCCAGAGGATGATTTCCCAGCAGCATCTCCACCATCGACTTGCGCGCCTGCCGCACCTCTTCGCTGTCGCTGGTGACGATCATGCCTTCGGCGACAACGGTAGTGCACGCCGTCTGCAGCTTCGGCATCTTCTCGACCTTCACCAGACACATGCGGCAAGCGCCCTGCAAGGAAAGATTGGGGTAGTAGCAAAAAGAAGGCACCTCGATGCCCACGCTCTTGCACGCCTCAATCAGCAGCGTGCCCGCAGGAGCCGTGAGCTTCTTGCCGTCGACAGTAAGGGTTGCGTCAGGCATTTTTTCTCATTTTCGATTGGTAGCTGGTAATGAAGTCCCTGCAAATCCACGCGGCGGCATCACAATCTCCCAACAATCCGAACTGGTGTGGATGTCTGTCAAACTGACGTCGACGCAGATGCTTCTTGAACGCGCTTGCAAAAGTCTTGTAATCAAGTGCATCAAGTTTCTCTATATCCTGTTCAGTAACGCCTGCGCGCGGAAGCGCGAACTTGAATTCGCGGAATATCTTCGAAATATGAGCTTCTCTATTTCGTGCCCAAGCTAGCATTAATTCGCGTGAGTTCGTCATTGGAGCTTCCCGATGGCATTGGCGGCACAACAACAAAAAATTCTGCACTTCACAGGAGCCGCCAATTGAGTCCGCGATAATATGGGCTCGTTCCAGGCGTGATCGATCCCACCGCTCGCTTGGACTCTTCTTATCATCCCAACGTTCGTTCCAATAACCGCAGGCAAAACATTCGGGTTCATTGAGATCGCATACGAACCGACGCTCGTGCTGCGCCCAATAACACGCAATCGCAAATCGACTTGGTCTACTCGTTCTAACCATCAAATCAAGTCTTCAGTGCGCAAATGCTGCCAGCTCTTCCGCCGCGCCCACCTTCTCATACGGGCACGGCCTGCCTTCCAAATGATCTTCAAACTCCTTGCGGAATTTCTTCACAAACGCAATCGTCGGCATCGCGGCGGCATCACCCAGGGGACAAAACGTCCGCCCCAGCATGTTCTCCGCCAGGTATTGCATGTTGTCGATGTCTTTCATCATGCCGCCGCCCTTGTGAAATCGGGTCAGCGTTTTCTCCAGCCAATCCGTACCTTCACGGCAGGGAATGCACCAGCCACAACTTTCGTGCTTGTAAAACTTCATCGTGCGCAAAGCGAACTTCACGATGCACTGCGCGTCATCGACCACAACCACACCGCCCGATCCCAACATCGATCCCGCTTTCGCGACGGAATCGAAATCCATGGCGACATCACCTTCATCCACCGTCAAACACGGACAAGAGGCTCCACCGGGCACCACCGCCTTCAACTTGCGCCC